>JAYPFZ010000005.1:0-13522 GCA_038126555.1 Betaproteobacteria bacterium | reverse complement strand
CCTCACCAAGCGATGTAGGCGTAGCCTTTTTCCTGCAAGGTCATCAAGGCCGCCGCGCCCACCTCTTCGATGCGCGCTTCGGGGATGATGCGTTGCTCATCCCAGTTCAAGCCCTTCATGGTGTTGCCACAGGCGATCAACTCCACGCCATAGCTTTGGGCCATGCCTTTGATGCGCTTGCGGTGTTCTTCGGAAATGGGCCGCGTGGGCCGGGTGCCCAGCACATGAATGCCCGGGCCGAACGCCACGATGGCAATCGCCACATCGTCCACATACTTGGTGAGCATGGCGCTGATGGAGTTGAGGATGTGCTCAATGTAGTCCGCATCGGCGCGGTTGAGCTGGTAAACGATTTTGTGCGGCGGGCCATCGGCCGCTGAGCTGGCCGCAGCCGCGTTGGCGCGGGAAGCCATCAGACCCGTGGCCGCCAAAGCCGTGGTGATTCCGGACAAGAGCCGGCGTTTGCGCGTGTCGATGATCGTCTCCTCAAATGGGGCTTAGTTTGCCCATTGTGGCCTCAACGGCGCAATGCGCGGCTGATAAATCCCAACCGCCCCACCCGCAATTGTGAAAGAACACCGTTTGATCCGCACCGATGGCCACGGGCTGTGCCAGCACGTCGGCCAAGGTGGGTCGATGCGACACGGAAAGCCCAGCCTGCAGCCAATCGCCCGCTTCGTGGTCGGCGTCCCGGCTGTCGACGACCACGCAAGCCGATGCATCCAGCGCTTGGCAAACCGGTGCGGCCCACTCGGCCATCTGGGGCGTGTAAGCCCCCACCGCACTCACAAAACTGCCCGGCCGGGGCGGCTGATGCAGACAAACCGTTTGCGCCGGTGTGCAGGTGAGCACCCAGTCGCAGTGGGGCAAGGCCTCGTGGGGGTCGGCCACCGCTTGTGCCCAGAGGCCCAGGCTTTGGGCATGCTGGGCCAGTTGTTGTGCGCGTGCCAAGCGGCGAGCCGCCACCCAAAAGCGCTTCAAGCCCAAGCCTTGGGCAAAGGCTTCGAGATGAGCCTGGCCTTGCACACCTGCGCCCACAATCAGCACGTCACCGTCGCGCCGAGGGCTTAGGGTTTGAGCCGCCAGCAGCGACACCGCGGCTGTGCGACGTGCGGTCACTGTGGGGCCATCGAGGCACATCAGGCACCGGCCGTCTTGGGCGTCGAACACCATGACTTGCCCTTGAATCACGGGCAGGCCACGCTCGGCGTTGGCATTCACCAAGGTGATGAGTTTGGTGATGGCCAGCTGGCCATCGGAAGCGGGCATCACAAACAAGCGCGCCCCGGGCGCCACTTCGGGCACCAACCGGGTGGGGACGTTCACGCCACCCGTGCGCAACAGGTGGGCAATGCGCTGGGCGAGCGCGTCGTAGGGCAGGGCGCGGGCGGTGTCGGCGGCGCTCAGGGTTTGCATGCGCTTTAAGCCTCTTCGCTATCGAAATATCGCCGCAAATACCGGCCGGTGTGGCTGTGCGGGTGATGGGCCAGCTCTTCGGGCGTGCCCATGGCCACCACCTGCCCGCCGCCCGATCCCCCCTCGGGGCCCATGTCGATCAGCCAGTCGGCGGTTTTGATCACATCTAAATTGTGCTCAATGATCACCATGGTGTTGCCCGCATCCACGAGTTGGTGCAGCACCTTCAGCAGCAAGTCGATGTCGGCAAAGTGCAAGCCCGTGGTGGGTTCATCCAGAATGTAAAGCGTGCGCCCGGTGTCGCGTTTGGACAGCTCCAGCGCCAGCTTCACCCGCTGTGCTTCGCCCCCCGACAAGGTGGTGGCGGGCTGCCCCAGGCGGATGTAGCCCAGGCCCACATCGGCCAAGGTTTGCAGCTTGCGGTGCAGCACGGGCACAGCGGCAAACACATCCAAAGCGCGGTCAACCGTCAGGTCGAGCACCTCGGCAATGTTCAGCCCTTTGTAACGAATTTCCAGCGTCTCGCGGTTGTAGCGCTTGCCATGACACACGTCGCAGGTCACATACACATCGGGCAAGAAGTGCATTTCCACGCGCACCACGCCATCGCCTTGGCAGGCCTCGCAGCGGCCGCCGGCCACGTTGAATGAAAAACGGCCCGGGCCATAGCCGCGCTCGCGCGCCAGGGGCACATCGGCCAGCAGTTCGCGCAACGGCGTGAGCAAGCCGGTGTAGGTGGCGGGGTTGGAGCGCGGCGTGCGCCCAATGGGCGACTGGTCCACCACGATCACTTTGTCGAGGTGCTCCAAACCGTGAAAGTCATCAAAGCTCGCGGGCTCTGCATGCGCGCGGTGCAGCACGCGAGCCGTGTGTGCGGCCAAGGTGTCGTTCACCAAGGTGGATTTGCCCGAACCCGATACACCGGTCACGCAGGTGAGCAAGCCAATGGGAAACACGGCGTCAACGCCGTGCAAGTTGTTGCCGCGTGCACCTTCGATGCGCAAGCACTGGTGGGTGTGGTGGCGCTCGCTCAGCGTGGGCAGGGGCGGTTGAACCAAACTGCCAAAAGCATTTTTCACGGGCGCTTGCTGCACCGCTTGGCTGGGCCGGGCGAGCCAAGGCCGGGTGGTGCGGGGCGTTTCAATGCGGCGTTGGCCGCTGAGGTAAAGGCCGGTGAGCGAGTGCGGGTTGCGCATCAGCTCGTCGGGTGTGCCTTGCGCCGTGACGCGCCCGCCGTTCACGCCTGCGCCAGGGCCCATGTCGATGCAGTATTCGGCCGCGCGAATCATGTCTTCGTCGTGTTCCACCACGATCACGCTGTTGCCCAAGTCGCGCAGCCGTTGCAAGGTGGCAATGAGGCGGTCGTTGTCGCGCTGATGCAGGCCAATGCTGGGCTCGTCGAGCACATACATCACCCCCGACAAGCCGGAGCCAATTTGTGAGGCCAAGCGAATGCGTTGCGACTCGCCGCCCGACAAGGTGTCGGCGCGGCGCGAGAGGCTCAGGTAGGTGAGGCCCACATCGTTCAAAAAGCCCAAACGGGCCACGATTTCGCGCACCACTTTGTCGGCAATGTCGGCCTTGCCACCTTCGAGTTGCAGGTGCTCGAAGTGGGCCTGGGCATCGGCCAGCGTCAAACCGCCGAGTTGGTGAATGTTGAGCGCATCGGGGCCGGTGCCCAGCAGCACGTGGCGCGCTTCGCGCCGCAAGCGCGTGCCCTCGCAATCGGGGCAGGCGCGGTGCGAACGGTAGCGGGCCAACTCCTCGCGCACCACGGGGGAGTCGGTCTCGCGGTAGCGCCGATCCATGTTGGGCAAGATGCCTTCAAAGGGGTGGCGACGGGTTTTCTTTTTGCCTTGGGCATCCAAATCGGTGAAGGCAATCACCGTTTCGCCCGAGCCATACAACACCACGTGTTGCACCGCCTCGGGCAGCGACTCAAACGGGGTTTCGGGGTCGAAGTGGTAATGCTGCGCGAGCGCATCGATCAGCCCAAAGTAATGCGCGTTGCGGCGATCCCAACCCTTGATGGCGCCGCTCGACAAGCTCAACGTGGGGAACGCCACCACCCGCTCGGGGTCGACAAAATCTTGCAAGCCCAGGCCGTCGCAACTGGGGCAAGCGCCCATGGGCGAGTTGAAGGAAAACAGCCGGGGCTCCATGGCGTCCATGGTGAAGTCGCACTCCGGGCAAGCCAAATGCGTTTGGAAGTCGGTGTCGTGGCCATCGTCGACGTGGTGCAAGCGCACCCGCCCCTGCGCCAAGTGCAAGGCGGTTTCCAGGCTTTGTGCCAAGCGCTCGCCCAGGTCGGGGCGCACGCGCAGGCGGTCGACCACCACATCCACCCGGGTGGGTGCGCTCACGGCGCTGAGGCTGGGGTCGTCGGTGCTTTCAACCAACTGGCCATTCACACGAAAACGCACAAAGCCTTGGGCGATGTAGCCCGCCAGCAAGTCGGGCACCGAGCCGTCGAAGGCGTGATGCACTGGGGCCAGCACCAGCAGTCGCTCGCCTTCGGGCCAGCCCAGCACGGTGTCCACCATCTTGGCCACGGTGTGGGCGGCCAGCGGTTGGCGGTGGTCGGGGCAATGCGGCGTGCCTGCGCGCGCCATGAGCAAGCGCAGGTAGTCGTGAATTTCGGTGACGGTGCCCACCGTGGAGCGGGGGTTGTGGTTGGTGGCCTTTTGCTCAATGGCGATGGCGGGCGACAAGCCCTCGATCAGGTCGACATCGGGTTTGTCGAGGCGATCCAAAAATTGGCGCGCGTAGGCCGACAGGCTTTCCACGTATCGGCGTTGGCCCTCGGCATACAAGGTGTCGAAGGCCAGCGACGACTTGCCCGACCCCGACAAACCGGTGATGACCACCAATTGGTTGCGGGGCAAATCCACATCGATGTTGGCCAAGTTGTGGGTGCGCGCTCCCCGCACCGAAATCTGGTCGGGTTCGCGAAAGCGGGCGGCACGAACCTGGTCGCCGAGGTAGGGGCCATCTGTGGTGGAGTTCAATCGATTGCGCCTCGAAAGGGTAACCGGCCATCATAATCAAAAGCCTTGCGCCTGGGCGACTGCCCCCTGGCCTGGCGTGCTCATAATCGCGACATGTCCCAACCCGCATCTGGCCGCGCGCTCCAGCTCACCGCGTTTCTCACCCTGTTGCTCATTGCGCTGATGATGGCCTCCAACCACATCGCCGCGCGTCTGGCGTTCAACCACGGGGTCGATGTGGCCACGGCCGTGGCCTCGCGCAGCCTCATCACCGCTTTGGTGGTCATTGCCATCGTGAGCGTCAACCGCGTGTCGTGGCGGCCCAATCGCCAGCAGGCCCGCGGCCTGTTGCTGGTGGGCCTCATGATTGGTGTGCAAAGCCAATGTTTGTATTCGGCGGTGGCGCGCTTGCCGGTGGCCCTGGCGCTGCTGGCCTTCAACACCTACCCCCTGTGGACGGCCCTGTGGGACCGCGTCATTTACAAAAACACCCCCGAGCGCTCGGTGTTGCTGGCCATGCCCGTGATCGTGGTGGGGCTCACCCTGGCGCTGGACGTGGTGGGTGTGCTCGGTGGCCATGCCCAGTTGAATGCGGCGCAGTTGTTGCCCGGCGTGGGCTTTGCGCTGGCGGCAGCGGCCACCTTTGGCTTGGCGCTGGTGTGGACGCAGCATGAAACCGAAGGGGTCGATGGCCGGGTGCGCACCGCCAGCACCATGGTGATGGCGGGCTGCATGGCTTTGGTGGTCATTGCCTCGCAGGGCGGCCCGCACTGGCCCACGGCTGGTTTGGGCTGGCTGGGTTTGGGGCTGCTCACGTTTTTGTATGGCACGGCCTTCACCATCATGTTCATCGTGCTGCCGCGTCTGGGTGTGGCGGGCAACTCGGCCATCATGAACGCCGAGCCCGTGTTTTCGCTGGTGTTGGCCTGGTTGATCTTGGGTCAAAACCTGTCGATGCAGCAGGTGTTGGGTTGTCTCATTGTGGTGGGCTCGGTGATGTGGCTGGGCTTGCGGAAAAAGCGATAGGTCATGTCGAACGCGTTGCTCAACAGCCCCTTGCAAGGGGTGCGCATTTTGGATCTCACCACGGTGGTGTATGGGCCCTATGCCACGCGCATCCTGGCTTCGCTGGGTGCCACCGTCATCAAGCTCGAATCGCTGGATGGCGACATCCTTCGCCACATTGGGCCCATGCGCAACCCTGGCATGGGGCATTTGTTTTTGCACGCCAACGAGGGCAAGCAAAGCCTGGCGCTGAACCTCAAAACCGAGGCGGGCCGAGACATTGCCCAGGCCCTGAGCCAAACCTGCGATGTGTTCATCAGCAACATTCGGCCCCAGGCCTTGGCCCGTTTGGGGCTGGACGCCGATACCTTGCGGGCCCTGCATCCACGGCTCATTCATGTGAGCTGCACCGGCTATGGCGAAAGCGGCCCCTACGCAGGCCGGCCCGCTTACGACGACCTCATTCAGGGGGCGTCGGGGGTGAGCCAGCTCATGGCCACGTATTTGCAAGGCGAACCGGCCTACGCACCGGTGACCTTGGCCGACCGGGTGAGCGGCTTGCATGCGGTGTATGCCGTCACCACCGCCTTGTTCGCGCGCAGCCAAACCGGGCAGGGACAAACCATCGACGTCACCATGTTCGAAGCGGTGAGCCAATTGGTGTTGGGCGACCACATGGGGGGCGCCACGTTTGTGCCGCCGCACGGCGAAGTGGGTTATCCGCGCATGGTCTCGCGCTCGCGCAAGCCCTACCGCACCCGAGACGGCTACCTGTGCGCCCTCATCTACAACGACCGGCAGTGGAAAGACTTTTTCACCGCCTTGGGCACGCCCGAGCGCGCCCAGGAACCCCTGTTTCTGAACCACACCGCGCGTGCCGCCAACATCGACCGGGTCTATGCCGAAGTCGAGCGCTTGCTGGCCACCCGCACCACCGCCGAGTGGCAAGCCTTGTTCGATGCCGCTGACATTCCCAACATGCCCGCGCAAAGTTTGGAAGAGCTGGTGCAAGACCCGCACCACTGGCACAACGGGTTTTTCCGGGAAGTGGAGCACCCCACCGAGGGGCGGCTGAACATGATGGGCGACGCCACCCACTGGCGAGACACGCCCTTGGTGCCCCAACTCGCGCCTGCGCCCCGTTTGGGCGAACACAGCCGGCAAGTGCTGGAAAGCCTGGGCCACAGTGCCGAAGTCATCGAGGCCTGGAAGGCCCAAGGCGTTTGGGCCGGCGATTAATTGAACCTGACCCCAATTAATTCACGGGGTGTTTGGGGACGCGGGGGGTGAGGCCGCACATGAGTTCGTAGGCGATGGTGCCGCTGGCTTGGGCCACTTCGTCGATGGGCAGCACGGCGCCGCTGGGGTCTTGGCCCCAAAAGGTCACGGGCAGGCCGGGGGCGGGGGTGAGGCCCTGGTCGATCAGGGGTCGCAGGTCCACGGTGACCATGTCCATGCTCACGCGGCCGACGATTTGGGTGCGAACGCCCGCGACGATCACGGGGGTGCCAGTGCCGCCTGCGCGCAACAGGCCATCGGCGTAGCCGCCGGCGGCCACGCCCAAGGGCATGGCTTCAGGCGCGGTGAAGCTGGAGCCATAGCCCACGGTGTCGCCCGCTTGCAAGGCTTGCACGGCGATGAGTTCACTGCGCAGGCTTTGGGTGGGGCGCAGGTTCCAGTCGCTGGCGCGGTGTTCGGGGTGGTCGGGGCTGGCGCCGTAAAGCGACACCCCGGGGCGAATCCAGTCGGCGCTCACGCCCGCTTGCTGGGCGTGGCGCAAGGTGGCGGCGCTGTTGCTCAGCGAGCGGTCGCCGGGCAGGTCTTCGGTGGCTTGGGCAAAGCGGGCCACTTGGTGGGCAATGCCGCGCGCGCCATCGGCGTCGCTGAAGTGCGTCATCAGGGTGATTTCATCCACCTGAGGCAAGGCGTTCAAACGGGCCCATGCCGCGCGAAAGCGCTCGGGCGCATAGCCCAGGCGGTTCATGCCGGAATTCATTTTGAGAAACACATGGTGTGGCACCTGGGTTTTGTGGGCGCTCAGGGCGTCGATTTGGGCGTCGTGGTGCACCACATGCCAGAGCCCCAGGCGCGAGCACACTTCCAGGTCGCGGGCATCAAAGCAGCCTTCGAGCAGCAGCACCGGGCCGCGCCAGCCCAACTCACGCAGGCCTTGGGCTTCTTCAAGGTTCAGGCAGGCAAAGCCATCGGCGGCACGAAAGCCTTCGAACGCATGGGCCAGGCCGTGGCCATAGGCATTGGCTTTCACCACTGCCCACACGCGCGCATCGGGCGCACGGGCCCTCAAGGTGGCCAAGTTGTGGCGCATGGCGTCGAGGTGAATGAGGGCTTGTAGGGGTCTGGGCATGCCGGGGGAATGGACTTTTGCGCATGATATAACCCCGCGACTTCTTCACGCGCCAGACACACCAGCGAAAGGCCACCTCCACACATGAAACGCGGTTTTTACACCATCATGGCGGCGCAGTTTTTCAGTTCGCTGGCCGACAACGCGTTGTTTGTGGCGGCAGTCGAACTGATTCGCACTGACGGTGGTGCCGAATGGCAGCGCGCAGCCTTGGTCCCCATGTTTGCGTTTTTCTATGTGGTGCTCGCGCCTTTTGTGGGTGCCTTTGCCGATTCGCGGCCCAAGGGTCAGGTGATGATGATCAGCAACACCATCAAGTTGGTGGGTTGTTTGCTCATGCTGTTTGGCCACCACCCCTTGCTGGCTTATGCGCTGGTGGGCTTGGGCGCAGCGGCCTACTCGCCCGCCAAATACGGCATCCTCACCGAGTTGTTGCCGCCGTCGCAGCTGGTGAAGGCCAATGGCTGGATCGAGGGGCTCACCATTGCGTCCATCATTTTGGGCGTGCTCTTGGGTGGTGTGCTCATGAGCGGTCGCGTGTCGGTGCATTTGCTGGCCATCGATTTCCCCGTGTTCGATTTGGGCGTGGACACCCCCGCCGAAGCCGCGATTGCCCTCATGGTGTTCGTGTATGCCTTGGCCGCTTGGATCAACACCCGCATTCCCCACACGGGCGTGACCCTCACCCCCTTGCAACGTGACCCCGGCCTGAGCGTGTGGCGCAACCTGGTGAACTTGGTGCCGGACTTCCTGGATTGCAACCGCCGCCTGTGGCGCGACAAGCTGGGCCAAATTTCGCTGGCCACCACCACCTTGTTTTGGGGCGTGAGCGGCAACTTGCGCTACATCGTGCTCGCTTGGAGCGCGCTGGCTTTGGGCTACAGCACCTCGCAAGCGTCGAGCTTGGTGGGCGTGGTGGCCATTGGCACGGCAGCGGGGGCCATTCTGGCGTCGCTCAAAACCCGCCTCACCGATGCCCCCCACTTCATCCTGCTGGGTGCGGGCATGGGCGCGGTGGTCTTGCTCATGAACTTCATCACCAACTTGTGGGTGGCCATCCCGTTCCTGATTCTGCTGGGTGCTTTGGGCGGCTTCATCGTGGTGCCCATGAATGCCTTGTTGCAGCACCGGGGCCACAACCTCATGGGCGCTGGCCGTTCGATTGCGGTGCAAAACTTCAACGAGCAGTTGTGCATTCTGGGCTTGGGCGGGCTCTACACCTTGTCATCGAGCCTCGGCGTGAGTGCGTATGGCGCCATCACCGGCTTTGGCCTGCTGGTGGCGGGCTTCATGTTGGCCATTCGTCAATGGCACCTGAACAACCTGCAACGCTACCCCGACGAGCTCAACCGCTTGTTCGAAGTGGCTCGCCACGACAACCCCCACCACTGAGGCCTGCGCCTCACAGGGGCTGCAAACGCGAGGGGTCGGGGCGCGCCAACCACTGCGCCCACTCATCGGCCAATTGCTGCGCCGCCGACACGGCTTGGGTCCACACCCGAATGCGCTCGGCGGGGTCGTGGGCGTAATGCACAAAGTCGGAACGGTCGGGCAGCTTGCCATTGGGCAAGGCTTGACGCACCCACTCGGGGTTGGGCGCCAGCACCAGCACATCATCCAAAAACGGCGTGGCCGCGTGCCGCCACTTCAGGGCTTTGTCGAGCCAGCCCGGCACCACGGCTTGTTGAAAGTGCGGGTAGAGCACGATGGGTGAGGCGGCAGGGGGCCGGTAGTTGAGGTGCAAGTGGTAGTCGGTGATGCCGCCGTCCCAGTGCGCGCCTGCGGGTGCGCCGGGGATGTCGTGCACCGCCCGCAGCACAAACGGGATGGAGCAACTCGCTTGCACCGCCGGGAAGAAGTTGCCTTCGTTCAAGGGCACGCAGGCGGTGGACAAATCCGACACCTCGAACGGCGGTTCGCCTTGGCTGGAAAACACGGTTCGTTGCAGCCAAGCGCCCAGGGCCCGGCGCGACACCGCATTGCTGAGGTAAGCCCCGGCATAGCCCAGCGGGGTGCGCCACGGGTGTTCGCGGTGCAACAGGTGGCGCCCGCGCGAGGTGAGCACGTGCAAGCGGTATTTGGGATGGGCCAACACCTCGGGCACGCAGCCGTCGTAGAAAGCGCGCAAGCCTTGGGCAAAGGCGGCGCTCACCGCATCGGCCGAGGGGCGACGTCGCCCCGGCTCGGGCTCGTAGTGCTGGTGAATGTAGGCGTGCTCAAAGCGTTGCAAGGCCGCTTCGGTGGGGGTGAGGCAAGCGGTGGCAAAGCGCCAGGCGCCAATCGAGGCGGCCACCAAATGCACGGGCGTGGGGCTTTGCGGCAACCAGTGGGCAAACAAAAAACGGTCCAGTGGGCCCAACAACAAGCCCTTGGGGCCACCAGCGGCACCGGGCACCACGCCCACGTGCTGGGGCAGCAAGCCGTGCTGTTGCACATGGGCCATCGCCCGGGGACCGGCGTGAAGGTGCAAGGCCTGCATGGCGGGGCTTAAGTGTCGTAGCCGGGGTTGTCGCGTTGCAAGCGGCGCAACAAGGCCGGCCACACAAAAGCGCCCCCAAGGCCGCCGGTTTGCACCTTGGCGGCGTGGGCCACGCCCTCGACGATGTGAGGGTTCACGGCGATCAGGTCTTTGGGCCCGGACTGTCCCGCCAAGGCATCGATTTGAATGCGGCAGGTGCTCTCGAACACATACATGTTCAAAAACGCATCGGCGATGCTGGGGCCCACGGTGAGCAGGCCGTGGTTGCGCAACAGCAAAAAGTTGGCCGTGCCCAGGTGAGCTTGCAAGCGGGCTTTTTCGTCGTCGCGAATGGCCACGCCTTCGTAGTCGTGGTGGGCCAGCGAGGCCAGCACAAAGGTGCTTTGCTGGCTGATGGGCAACACGCCATGGGCTTGCGCGCTCACCGCCACGCCCGCGCGCGAATGGGTGTGCAACACGCACCCGGCATCGGGGCGCACCTCGTGCACGGCGCTGTGAATCACAAAGCCCGCCGGGTTCACCGGATGGGGGCTGCCATCGAGGATGTTGCAGGCCATGTCGACCTTCACCAAGCTCGAAGCGGTGATTTCATCGAACATCAAGCCGTAAGGGTTGATGAGAAAGTGTTCCGCCCCACCGGTGACCGAAGCGGGCAGCTTGGCGCTGATGTGGGTGAACACCAAGTCGCTCCAGCCATACAAGGCCACCAGCCGATAACAGGCGGCCAGGTTCACGCGCAGTGCCCACTCGTCGGGGTGCATGTCGGGTCTGGTGGGCTGGGTGCTCATGGGCAATCGCTCCTGAAAGTGGGCCCAGGGGCCCGGGGTGGTCAGCGCTTGAGGCAAGCGTCGACCGACTCGATCCAGTGGCGCACCGGGGTGTCGGTGCCGCTTTGCAAATGGGTGATGCAGCCAATGTTGGCACTCAAAATGGCCTGAGGCTGTCGGGCTTGCAAATGCCCCAGCTTGCGTTGCTTGAGCTGCTGGGAGAGGGCGGGCTGCAACACCGAATACGTGCCGGCCGAGCCACAACACAAATGCGCCTCGGCGGGCGGGGTTTGCAAGTCGAAACCCAGGGTGCGCAAATGGCCTTCGACCACGCCGCTCAGTTTCAAGCCGTGCTGCAAGGTGCAGGGTGGGTGAAACACCAGCGCGCCCTGCGCCTTCACCCGCTCGGGGTCGAGCAAGCCTTGCAAGGCGGGCAGGTTGCTGGCGAGGTATTCGCTCACGTCGCGGGCCAAGGCGCTCACGCGGGCGGCCTTGTCGGCATAAACCGGGTCGTGGGCCAAAGCGTGGCCGTAGTCTTTCACCATCACGCCGCAGCCCGAGGCGTTGACCACAATGGCCTCCACTTGGCCCTGGCTCACAGCGGGCCACCACGCGTCGATGTTGCGGCGCACGTCGTCGAGGGCGCCATGGGCATCGCTCAGGTGTTGCTTGATGGCGCCACAGCAGCCGGTGTGCATGGGCGTGAGGCACTCGATGCCCAAGGCGTCGAGCACCCGCGCGGTGGCGGTGTTGATGTTGGGGCTCATGCTGGGCTGCACACAGCCCATGAGCAAAATCACCTGTCGGGCATGCTGGCGCTTGGGCCAAGCCCCGGCAGGTTGGGCTTTGGGCACTTTGTCTTTGAGCACCTGAGGCAACAAGGCGCGCACTTGCTGGCCCAGCTTCATGGCCGGGCCAAACGCGGCCGAGGTGAGTCCGTTTTTCAGCACCCAGCGCAAGGCTTGCTCGTGGGTGGGGCGAGTGACTTGTTGTTCAACCAGCTCGCGGCCAATGTCGATGAGGCGGCCGTATTGCACGCCACTGGGGCAGGTGGTTTCGCAGTTGCGGCAGGTGAGGCAACGGTCCAGGTGTTGCTGCGTGGCGCGCGTGGGGGTTTCACCTTCGAGGACTTGCTTGATGAGGTAGATGCGCCCCCGGGGGCCGTCGAGCTCGTCGCCCAACAACTGGTAGGTGGGGCAAGTGGCCGTGCAAAACCCGCAGTGCACACACTTGCGCAAGATGGCCTCGGCGGCTTGGCCTTCCGGGGTGGATTGGTATTGGGGGGCGAGCTGGGTTTGCATGGGCTTCAAGCGCCAGCGGCGGTGGTTTGGGCCGAGGAAATGGGCAGCAAGCGGCCCGTGTGGAACACCCCGTTGGGGTCAAACGAGGCGCGCAATTGCGATTGAATGCGGGCGTGCAAGGGCGACAAAGGCGCAAACGCACCGTGGGCCAAATCGGCCGCGCCGTGCGCCGGGCTGGTGCGAAACAAGGTGGCGTGGCCGCCATGGGTTTGAGCCCAAGCGCGCAACGCGGTGCTTTGCGAGGCCGGGGCCCAGACCCAGCGCAGGGCGCCTTGCCATTCGACGCAGGCCGTCGGGAAAGCGGTGGCGGGCGGGGTGGTGGGGCTGACCGACAAACGCCACAGGCACGCATCGGGCTGGGGCGCGGGGGTGAACACCGGCACGCGTTGTTGGGTGTGGGCGTCCCAGTCGCGGGCGGCTTGCTCGGGGTCGAGGGCGGTGACGTGTGCGCCCAGGCTTTGGGCGTCGCGGGTCATGAGGGGTTGGGCCGCCTCCAAGGCCGCTTTGGCACCGGCCAAGCGCACGAACAACACGGGTTGGGCGGGCACCAGGGTGGTGTCTTCCAGCCAAGCGCTGGCCAACAGGGGCAGGGGCTGCGCGCCCCAGCGGTGCAGCAAGCTCAGGGCGTCGCGTTGGTTGAGCCCAGCGCATTGCAAGGTGAGGGTGGCGGCTGGCACGGGCAACACCTTCAGGCTCACTTGGGTGATGAGGCCCAGCTGGCCCATGCTGCCCGAAAGCACGCGCGAGACGTCGTAACCGGCCACGTTTTTCATGACCTGACCACCAAACTGCAAGGCCTCGGCCCGGCCGTTGAGAAGGTGCAAACCCAACACAAAGTCGCGCACCCCGCCCACCACGGGGCGGGTGGTGCCCGACAAGCCTGCAGCCACCATGCCGCCGACGGTGGCGGGGCCATCGAAATGCGGGGGCTCAAAAGGCAGGCACTGGCCGCGCTCGGCCAAGGCCGCTTGCACCTCAGCCAAGGGCGTGCCGGCCCAAGCGGTCAGGCACAACTCGCTGGGTTCGTAAGACAGGATGCCGCTGAGGGCTTGGGTGGAAAGCACCGCATCGTGGGTGGAGGCATTGCCGTAAAAGGCTTTGCTGGCGCCGCCTTGAATGCTCAGGCGTTGGCCATCGGCATTGGCCGCGCGGATGCGATCGGTGAGGGAATCAAGAACGGGTTGCATAAGGACCCGATGGTA
>JAYPFZ010000004.1:8430-59954 GCA_038126555.1 Betaproteobacteria bacterium | reverse complement strand
GTCCAGTGCATGCCAGCCACCAACACCGGAACCGCCAAGATGCCGCCCCCAGCCCCTGTGAGGCCCATCACGCTCCCAATCAACACGCCCAGAATGGCCACAAAGCCCATGCCAACTCCTTTTCAGTTGGGGAAATTATGAACCATCACTGAGGGTCAATCGCATGGGTCTTGGCGCCTGGCGTGGACTTGCGAGCGAACAAGGTGTACATGGTGGGCACCACAAAGATGGTGAGCAAAGTGCCCAGGCTCATGCCACCCACAATCACCCAGCCGATCTGACGGCGGCTTTCAGCGCCTGCCCCTTCGGCCAAGGCCAAGGGAATGGCGCCCAGCACCATGGCCCCAGTGGTCATGAGGATGGGGCGCAAGCGCAAAGTGGCCGCCTCTTTCACCGCCGTCATCACATCCTTGCCCTGGGCCCGAAGCTGGTTGGAAAACTCCACAATCAAAATGCCGTGTTTGGAAATCAGGCCCACCAGCGTGATGAGGCCAATTTGACTGAACACATTCAAGGTGCCACCCGACCACTTGAGCGCAGCCAGCGCACCCACCATGGACAAGGGCACGGAAAACAAGATCACCAAGGGATCGATGAAGCTCTCAAACTGAGCGGCCAACACCAAAAAGATGAACACCAGGGCCAAGGTGAACACCAGCCCCAATGAACCCGATGAATTGCGAAACTCTCGCGACGTGCCATTGAGGTCGGTGGTGTAGCCCTCTTTGAGCACCGCGTTGGCGGTGGTTTGCAGGAACGCCAGCGCTTCGCCCAAAGAGTAATCGGGCGCAATGTTGGCCGTGATGGACGCACTGCGACGCTGCGCAAAGTGGTTGAGTTCGCGGGGCACCACCACCTCTTGAATGGTCAACAGCGACGACAAGGGAATCATGGCGTCACCACGCCCGCGCACAAAAATCTTCTCGATGTCTTGGGGGGTGTTGCGATTGACCGATTGGGTTTGCACGATGACGTCGTACTGCTCGCCATTGCGTTTGTAGCGGGTCACGTTGCGACCGCCCATCATGGTTTCCACCGCACGCGCAATGGCCTCAACCGAAACACCCATGTCGGCGGCCCGTTCACGATCGACGATGACCGACAACTCGGGCTTGTTCAAGCGCAAGTCGGTGTCGACGCTCACGATGCCGGGGTTTTTGGCCACTTCCGCTAAAAATTGGCGCACCACTTGGTTGAGGTTTTCGTAGGTGTCGGAGGTGAGGATGAGGAAGTTCACCGGACGCTCACGAAAGCCTTGCCCCAAAGAAGGAGGGGTGATGGGAAAGGCCGACACCCCCGGCAAGCTGGTGATGGCTGGCGTGAGTTGACGCGCGGCCTGCAAGGTCGTCGTGTCACGCTCTTCCCAGGGTCGGGCACGGAAAAACACCGCACCTTGCGCCACGGTGGGGTTGCCTGCCACCACAAAAATACGGTCGAACAAATTGCCCATGCGCTGGCCAATGCTCTCTACGGCTTGGGCATATTTCAGGGTGTAGTCCAGCGTGGCGCCATCGGGGCCGTTGAGGCTCACCAAAATCACCCCGCGATCCTCAATGGGGGCCAACTCACTTTTGCTGGCCTTGAACAAAGCGAAGGAACCGGCACCCGCCCCCACCATCACCAGCACCATGATCAGCCGGTAGCTCAGGGTGAGCGAGAGCATTCGGCCATACCCGCGCTCCAAGGCCTCAAGCCAGCGCTCCATGTGCACATCGAACCAGCTGCGCTTGTCGCTGTGCTTGAGCATGATCGAGCACATCATGGGCGACAAGGTCAGGGCCACAAAACCCGAGATGAGCACCGCGCCCGCCAGCGCCAAAGCAAACTCTGAAAACAGTTTGCCCGTGCGGCCAGGCGTGAAGGCCAAGGGTGCAAACACCGCCACCAGCGTGAAGGTCATGGAGACCACCGCAAACCCAATTTCGCGCGAACCCAGAATCGCGGCCTGAAAGGGCTTCATGCCCTCCTCGATCTTGCGGTAGATGTTTTCCAACACCACGATGGAGTCGTCGACCACCAGGCCAATGGCCAAAACAGCAGCCAGCATGGTGAGGGAGTTGATGCTGAAGCCAAACAAGGCCAGCATGGCAAACGTGCCAATCAAACAAACCGGGATGGTCACCAAGGGAATCAGCGAGGCCCTGAGCGTGCGCAGAAAAATGAAAATCACCAAGGCCACCAGCACCACGGCTTCACCGATGGTGTGAAACACCGCCTCGATGGACTTGGCAATGAACACCGAGTTGTCGTTGGCGATTTGGATGTCGATGGACGGCGGCAAATTGGATTTGATTTTCGGGATCATGGCCCGAACGGCTTCACTCAACTCCAAGGGGTTGGCTGTGGCGTTGCGAATGACCCCCATGGCCACCGAGGAGCGGCCATTGAGCCGGGTGAGCGATCGCTCGGCAGCGGCCGACTCTTCCACCTTGGCCACATCGCCCAGTCGAATGGGCATGCCATTGACAGACTTGATGATGGTTTGGCGAAACTCTTCCGTGCTGCGCAAATCGGTCATGGCCGTCACGTTGAATTCACGCGACTGGCTCTCCACTCGCCCTGCCGGCACTTCCAAGTTGTTGCGTCGCAAGGCGTCTTCCACGTCTTGGGTGGTCAATTTGAAGGCAGCCAAGCGGTCCGGATCGATCCAGATGCGCATGGAGTATTTGCGCTCGCCGTAGATGCGCACATCGGAGGCACCGGGCGCGGTTTGCAGCATGGGTTTGGCCACCCGGTTGGCCAGCTCACTCATCTGCAAAGGGTTCAAAGTGTCTGAGCTCATCGACAGCCAAATCACCGGGAAGGCATCGGCCTCGACTTTGGCGATCACTGGTTCATCGATGCTGGCCGGCAGTTTTTGTCGAACGCGGGAGACTTTGTCGCGCACATCGGCAGCGGCTGAATCGGGGTCTCGGGTCAGCACAAAGGAGATGGTGATTTGGCTGAGCTCTTGGCGGCTGATGGAGGTGATGACGTCCACCCCTTCGATGCCGGCCAACGAGTCCTCCAGGACTTTGGTCACCTGAGACTCCACCACCTGGCTCGAAGCCCCTTTGTAATTGGTGGAGACCGTCACCACCGGGTTGTCAATCTTGGGGTATTCGCGCACCGACAAACGGGTGTAAGACACCGCGCCAATCAGCACGATCAGCAAAGACAAGACGGTGGCAAAGACGGGACGTCGAACCGAAATTTCAGACAAACGCATGATGGCTCCTGTGACAAACGGCCCGAATCAGGGCTTGCCGACCGCGACCACACGCATGGGCGTGCCATCGCGCTGGAGGCGTTGCTGGCCCGCGATCACCACCACATCGCTGGGTTGAAGGCCTTCCGTGACTTCCACTTCACCGGGCGAACGAATGCCCAACTTGACCGGAATGCGCTTGGAAATGAACTCGGTGCCAGCTGGCAGCTGAGCTGTGGATTCGGGCTTGATGGCCAACACCACAAATTGCTTTCCGCCCTGCGGCACGATGGCCGCTTCGGGCACCACCAGGGCGTCAGGACGTTCTGAGAACACCACATTGATTCGGGCAAACATACCAGGACGCAAGGGCCCGGGTGCGCCGGTTGGCGAAGCCGAAGGGGCTGCCGTCCAAGTGCTGTTGCTGGGGCATTGTGCGAGCTCTGGGCTGGCAGGTCGGGCTTGAGCAGGCTTGGCCATGACGGTCTTCAAAGCCGCTGGGCTTTGACCACTGGGCCGGTTCTCAAGCATGGCTCGCACGGTCAAAAAGCGGCCGTTGGCGTCGATCAAGGGGTCAATGGCCACCACCTTGGCTTGATCCACGCGGCCGGGCAAGGCATCGAGTTGGACCTGAACCATTTGTCCCACGGACAAGGCGCTGGTTTGACGCTCGGGCAAGCGGAAGTCCACATAGAGGGCGTGAATGTCTTCCAAGTTGACCAGGTCCGCACCGTCTTTCACGTAATCACCCAAGTTGATGGACCGAATGCCCACCACGCCCGCAAAGGGGGCAACGATGCGCATGCGCTGCAACCGGGCACAGGCCAGCGCCAGTTGGGCCTGCGTCACCGACAAGGATGCGGCACTCTCTTCCAGCACGCGCTGGGCCACAAAATTTTGAGCCACCAATTCTTGGTTGCGCTTGAAGTTGGCTTTGGCGATGGACACCTGAGCCAGCGCTTGCTGCACCTCGGCTCGCTGCAAGGTGTCGTCGAGCTGAACCAGCCACTGGCCGGCCCGCACGGCTTGGCCATCGGCAAAACCCAAGGCCGCCACCCGCCCTGCGATCTCTGGTTTGATCATGGCGTTTTGGCGTGAGCGCAAGTTGCCCACCGTTTGGAACTCGTTCTTCAAGGCCTTGGTTTGCACCTTGGCCACCTCCACACCAAAGGCTCGGGGGGGCGGCCCGCCTTTGCTGGCACCGGGTTGGCCGGCACCGGGTTGGCCCGGCTTGCCCTGTGGCGCACCGGCTGGCTTGCTGGTCGCAGCTTGACCCGAAGCGGTTGCACCCGCCATCGAGGATGACGGCGCATTCAAGGCTT
This sequence comes from Betaproteobacteria bacterium, assembly GCA_038126555.1. Lineage (GTDB taxonomy): Bacteria > Pseudomonadota > Gammaproteobacteria > Burkholderiales > Burkholderiaceae_C > Limnohabitans. The sequence goes on along the minus strand of JAYPFZ010000004.1, from coordinate 55,445 downwards.
TGTAACCCATCCATCCAGCGACCACCAGCGCTGCAACAGAAAGCAAAGAAATCGTGTGTTTGGTTGCCATGGAAACCTCAGGGAAGAGCGACGTGCGAATTTATCAGGCGAGCAGGGTGCCTTCGTTGGCCAATGCATCGGCACGCTCGTTGCCGGGGTCTCCTGCGTGACCCTTGACCCAGCGCCAATCGATGCGGTGGCCAGAGGATGCCACCAAATCGTCCAATTGCCGCCACAGATCCGCATTCTTTACGGGCTGTTTACTGGCCGTTTTCCAGCCTTTGGCCTTCCAGCCCTGAATCCACTCGGTGATGCCTTTGCGGACGTATTCGCTGTCGAGATACACCGTCACGTCGCAAGGCTGCTTCAATGCCTGCAAGGCTTGGATCACCGCCGTGAGTTCCATGCGGTTGTTGGTGGTGTCCCGCTCGCCGCCCTTGAGCTCTTTCACGTGTTCGCCCGATTGCAGCACGGCGCCCCAACCGCCCAAGCCCGGGTTGCCTTTGCAAGCCCCATCCGTGTAAATGACGACAGCTTTCATCACGTCTTTCGTTGAGGCACGCCCTGACCCAAGGCCTGGCCTGGGTTGTGACGGTGCGCGCCGGTTGAATTCAGGCTGGTGACCGCGCGACGGCCTCGGGCTGGGCTACGCCGCCAGATGGGCTTGACCCAGCGCATGCCACGCACCCGCTTGATGGCGACCAAGGCGTAGGCGGCGCCGCCAAAGGGCCACCACCGGTCCCCGGCCCGCTCCATCCACTCGGTTCGCGCCAGCCACTGCGCCGACTCCCAAGCCGGGCGATACACGCCATAGGCGCTGGTTTGCACCTCAAAGCCCAGCAAGTGCAACCAATCGCGCACCCGCTTGATGCCCAACCACTCGCCATGATCGGGCATGAACACCTCACCCACGCTCAAGCGCGTCAACCAACGGCTGCGCTGTTGTCGCCAGCCCCACAGGCTCCAGGGGTTGAACCCTTGAATCACCACTTTGCCCTCGGCCACCAGCACCCGCTCCACCTCGCGCAAGGTCTGGTGCGGGTCATGGCTGAGTTCCAAGGTGTGGGGCAACACCACCAGATCGAGGCTTTGAGGGGCCAAGGGCAAGGCGGTGGAATCCATCCACGCCACGGCATCGGGGCGATCGCGAAACGAAGGCGGGGCAAAGGCCTGCAGGGGACTGGCTTCGGTGTGGGCATACCATCGGTGCTGGATGCGGCTGGACCGCAAAGCATCCAGCTCGGGAAAGCCCAGCTGAATGGCGTGGTAGCCAAACAAGTCCACCACCGACTGATCGAGTTGCGTTTGCGCCCATTGCAAGTAGGACTGACCCAAGGGGCGAGACCAAACCGAACCCGAATCTTGCATTTCTATAATGGGCTCACTCATGCAGCTGCTCGCCATTCCCGCTTTTCAAGACAACTACATCTGGTTGCTTCATCATGGCCCTGACGCCGTTGTGATCGATCCCGGTGAGGCCCACCCCGTGCAACACGTGCTCGCGGAGCGGGGGCTGAATTTGAAGGCGATTCTAGTCACGCACCACCATGCCGATCACGTGGGCGGCGTGGAAACCTTGCTGGCCCAAGGCCCTGCCACCGTCTACGCGCCTAGCCTCGACGATTACCCCTTTCCCCATCAAGCCCTCGCGGGCGGGGAAGCCATTCAGGTGCTGGGCGCTGACACCGAGGTGCTGTGGGTTCCGGGCCATACCGCGGCGCACTTGGCCTATGTGGTTCGACCCGAAAACCAAGCCCCCCTGCTCTTTTGTGGCGACACCTTGTTTTCCGCCGGATGTGGCCGACTCTTCGAAGGCACACCGGCCCAAATGCTGGCCTCGCTGGACACCCTGGCCGCCCTGCCCGATGACACCCGCGTGTGTTGTGCCCACGAATACACCCTCAGCAACCTGCGTTTCGCCTTGGCCGTTGAGCCCCACAACCCGGCATTGCAGGCCTACGCGTCGGCTTGCCAAACGCTGCGCGAACAACAGCAACCCACCTTGCCCGCTCGCCTGCAAACGGAGCGCGAGATCAACCCCTTTTTGAGGGTGCGCCAACCCGATGTGATCCAAGCGATTCAGCAGCGTGGCGAACCCGCACACAATCCCGAGGCCGTGCTGGCCTCGCTGCGCGAATGGAAAAATCAATTCAAATGAACCGACTGGCAATTTGTCTGACCCTCGCTTTAGCGGGCTGTGCCACCCTGCCCCCTTCCGTCACCGGGCCTGTCAGCGGTGCACCCACCCCTGCGCCAGCGGAACAGCCCGCCGTCGTTGCGGCGCAAACCGTGCCTGCCGACACCCCGATTCCCGTGTTGGGCGATGGCCCGCTCAAACCCATCGAGGCCAGCCCGGCCAGCCTGACGCCCGTCACCTCAGTGGCCCTGCCCATTGACATTTGGGTGCGCATGCGCTCAGGCTTTGCCATGCCCGACCTCGACAACAACTTGGTGCGCGAGCGCGAGCGCTGGTATGCCCGCCAGCCCGACTACATCGAACGCATGACGGACCGCGCCAACCGCTACCTCTACTACATCGTCGAGGAAGTGCAAGCGCGCAAGATGCCTTTGGAATTGGCCTTGCTGCCCTTCATCGAAAGCGCTTTCAACCCGGAAGCCTTGTCACGCGCCAAAGCCAGCGGCATGTGGCAGTTCATGCCCAAAACAGGCAAAAACTTCGACCTCACCCAAAACGCATTCCGGGATGATCGACTGGACGTGATGGCCTCCACCCGCGCTGCGCTCGACTACCTGCAAAAGCTCTACAACCAGTTTGGCGACTGGCATTTGGCCCTGGCGGCCTACAACTGGGGCGAAGGCAATGTGTCGCGCGCTCAGGCCTACAACCGCAAGCGCGGCAAAGGCACGGGCTATGAAGACTTGCGCATGCCCAACGAAACCCGCCATTACGTGCCCAAGTTTCAGGCCATCAAAAACATCATTGCGCATCCCGATCGCTTTGGCATTCAATTGCGGGTCATCAAAAACCACCCGTATTTCCAGACCATTCCCCTGGACTTCGACATCGACGTGGCCAAAGCCGCCGAATTGGCCAGCCTGACGGTGGAGGAGTTCCGCCAGCTCAACCCCTCAGCCAAGCGTCCCTTGCTCATGGGGGCTGTCACCGACAACCTGCTGCTGCCCTGGGACAACGCCGAGATCTTCCAGAAAAACCTCAAAACCCACGCCAGCCCCTTGGCCACTTGGACCGTCTGGATCGCCCCCAAAAACCTGCGCACGGCAGATGCCGCCAAACTGGTCCACATGAGCGAGGCGCAACTGCGTGAAGTCAACGACATCCCCAAGAACACCGTGATTCGCAAAGGCTCAGCCTTGGTGGTGCCGCGAACCCAACAGTCTGCCGACGTGAGCGAGCGCATTGCCGAGACCGGGCAGATCAACCTCATGCCCGAATACAACGCCAGCCATCGGGTGGTGGTGGTGCAGCGCGGCGAAACCCTGGGCGCCATTGCCCGACGTCATCGGGTGAGCGTCAAGCAATTGCTGCAATGGAACCACCTCAAAGACGCCCGTTCTTTGCGTGCAGGTCAAAAGCTGCTGGTGGCCAACCCCGGCGTTGCCGTGGCCTCGAAAAAACAGGCTGTGAAAAACGCCGACAAAAAGCGGACCAACAAACGCTGAACGTCGTTCAGATTTTTTCGGTTTGGCTGGTCTTGGGCTGCCACTTCATCAGCCCGTTTTCAATCCGGCCCACGGCTGCATCCAGCACCAAAGCGAACACCGTGAGCACCACAATGCCGGCAAACACGGTGTTGACATCGAAAGTGCCTTCGGCCTGAAGAATCAAGTAGCCCACGCCTTGGGCTGAGCCCAGGTATTCACCCACCACGGCCCCCACAAACGCCAAACCCACCGAGGTGTGCAAGCTGGAGAACACCCAGCTGGTGGCGCTGGGCAGATAAACGGTTTTCAAGAGTTGGTCTTTGCGTGCCCCCAGCATGCGCGCATTGGCAATCAACACCGGGCTCACCTCACGAATGCCTTGGTAGACGTTGAAAAACACAATGAAAAACACCAGGGTCACCGCCAAGGCCACCTTGCTCCAAATGCCCAAGCCAAACCAAAGCGAAAAAATGGGGGCCAAGATCACCCGAGGCATGGAGTTGGCCGCCTTGATGAAGGGGTCCAACACGGCACTGGCTGTGGGCGACAAGCCCAGCCACAAACCCAAGCCCATGCCCGCCACCGTACCCAGGCCAAACGCCAGCAAGGTTTCCAGCAAGGTCACACCCAAATGGGGGTAAATGTCAGCAGCTCCAGTTAAGCCTTCAGGGAACAGCGCATTGGCGGCAATGTCGATGGGCAAAAACCAAGACCAAATCCGACCCATCACTTGAATGGGCTCACCAATGAAAAATGCCACCTGCTCGTTGCGCGAAGCCCATTGCCAACCCAGCAACAGGATCAACAACAAACCCAACTGATACAGGCGCAAGCGGGTGGTGGTGTGAGGGGTAGCGCTCATGCGTCGGCCCCTTTGCGCCGTTGCTGGGCGTAGCCCTTGAGCACCTCTTCACGCAACACATCCCAAATTTGGGCATGCAATTCGATGAAACGCGAGTTGGTGCGAATTTCAGCCACATCGCGCGGGCGCGGCAAATCGATGACGAAGTCGCCCATGGGGTGGGTGCCAGGCCCCGCCGAGAGCACCACCACCCGATCGCTCATGGCGATGGCTTCGTCGAGGTCGTGGGTGATGAACAGCACCGCTTTGCGTTTGGCTGCCCACAAATCGAGGACTTCGTTTTCCATCAGCTGTCGGGTTTGAATGTCCAAGGCTGAAAAGGGCTCATCCATGAGGATGATGTCGGGGTCGAGCACCAAGGTCTGCGCCAAGGACACGCGCTTGCGCATGCCCCCCGAGAGCTGGTGCACGTATCGGTCTTCAAAGCCCGCCAAGCCCACGCGTTCCAACCACGACATCACCAAGGGGTGGGCATCGGCATCGGAGAGACCGCGGTATTCCAGACCCAGCTTGACGTTGTCATAGGCGGTTCGCCAAGGCATGAGGGCTTCGCTTTGGAACATGTAGCCTGCTCGGGTGTTGATCCCGTTCAAGACCTGTCCACCGATTCGGATTTCTCCCGACGACGGCGCCAACAAACCGGCGGCGACGTTGAGCAAGGTGGACTTGCCACACCCCGTGGGGCCCACCACCGAGACAAACTCGCCCTCGCCCACCTCGAACGAGGTGTCGGACACCGCCAAATACGAACCCACGCCGGTGTTGCTGCGAAAGGCGCAGCTCACCCGGTCAAACGTCACAGCTGCCGTCATGTTTGCTTTCAGGCCTTGTATTTCTTCTTCGCCTGCAGCGCAAATTGGTTGGTGTAGGTTTTGGACAAGTCAATCGAGGCCGACTTCACTTTGGGGTTGAAGCTCGACAAAGCGCTCAAGGCGGTTTTGGGGCCGTCGGCCGCCACCACGCCATCGAGTGAAATCGCTTCGCGCACGTTGTTGAAGGCCGCCAAATACAAGGCACGGTCGCCCAAGAGGTAGTTTTCAGGCACGGTCTTGATGATGTCGGAAGGGCCAGCGGTTTGCAGCCACTTGAGCGCTCGCACCATGGCGTTGGTGAGGGCCTGTGTGGTGTTGGGATTTTCCTGAATGAACTTCAGGGGGGCATACAAACAGCCAGCAGGCATGTTGCCGCCAAACACCTCGCGGGTGCCTTTGAGGGTTCGGGTGTCGGTGATGATGCGAATGTCGCCCTTTTGTTCGAGCATGGTGATCACCGGATCGATGTTGCAGATGGCGTCAATTTGGCCGCTGCGCAGGGCCGACAAGGCACCGGCCGAGGTGCCCACACCAATGAAGCTCACATCGGTGAGCTTCATGCCAGCCCGCGACAGGATGAGGTTGGCCACCATGTTGGTGGATGAGCCCGGCGCGGTGACCCCAATTTTTTTGCCCTTGAGGTCTTTCACACTTTTGTAGTTCGGCAAGGTTTTAGTGGACACCCCCAAGGAAATGGCGGGTGCGCGGCCTTGCAGCACAAAGGATTGGAAGAATTGGTTGCGTGCCTGCAAATTGATGGTGTGCTCGTAGGCGCCAGAGCACACATCGGCCGAGCCACCCACGACGGCTTGCAAAGCTTTGGAGCCCCCCGCAAAGTCGCTGATCTTCAGCTCCACGCCTTCGTCTTTGAAATAGCCCAGTTGCTCGGCAATCGTGAGGGGCAAATAGTAAAAGGCGCCTTTACCACCCACCGCCAAAGAGACCGTGGGCTTTTCGAGCTTTTGGGCCGCATGCACCCAAGGGGCTGCCACGGTCGCGGTGGAATCCCCCAGCCATTGATTGAAAGTGCGTCGTTGAATGGGTTGTGACATCGAATGCTCCTGCTCGTTAGATGGCAGAAGCTTAGAAGAGCCCGCAACCCGACCCCATTAGGATGTTCCCGCAAAACGGAACTTGAGCGACAGTCAGCGCCTCAGCGAACCTGCCGATCCAACAACGCATGGGCAATGGTGCCCAGGTCGACAAACTCCAATTCGCTACCCACCGGCACCCCACGCGCCAGACGGGTCACTTGCACCCCGCGCCGTTTCAAAGCGGTGGTCAAGGCATGTGCGGTGAGCTCGCCTTGGGCATGAAAGCCGGTGGCCACAATCACCTCTTGCACCCGACCATCGCTGGCGCGATCGATGCAGGCCTTGAGCCCCGTGTCGTCCAGGCTCACCCCCTGCAAGGGGTTGAGCGCCCCCATCAGCACGAAATAGTGCCCTTGGTAGGTGCCCGTGCGCTCAATGACCGACAAATCCGACACGGTGTCCACCACACACAAGCGGGTGGCGTCCCGGCTGTCGTCCAAACAGGTGGCGCACACGGGTTGGTCGGTGAAGGTGTTGCACCGCTGGCAATGGCGAACCTCGTCGAGGGCACGCGCAATGGCAGCCTGCAAAGCAAGGGCCGAGGGGCGATCGCGCTCGAGCAAATGCAAGGCCATGCGCTGGGCACTGCGCACGCCCACGCCGGGCAAGGCTTTGAGGGCCTCCACCAAGGCCTCCAGCGCAGGTGCCGCGTTCATGGTGCGGTTCAGAACGGCAGCTTGAGGCCACCGGGCAAGCCAGGCATGCCCCCGGTCAATTTGCCCATTTTTTCCTGGCTGAGTTGCTCAGCCTGTTGGGCGGCGGCGTTGAAGGCAGCAACCAACAAATCTTCCAACAACTCTTTGTCATCCATCACGGAAGGGTCCAGTTCCACCCGTCGGGCCTCATGACCACAGGTCAGGGTGACCTTGACCATGCCACCGCCGGATTCACCCGACACCTCAATGGTTTTGAGCTCGTCCTGGGCTTTGCGCAGGTTGTCCTGCATGGCTTGGGCCTGCTTCATGAGGCCGGCGAGTTGTCCTTTGTTGAACATAAGTCTTTCCTTGGGGGTTGAATGCTTCCAGGCACGATTTGAGCGCCAAATTCTCGCATCAGGCGCTGCACATAGGGGTCTGCCAAGACCTGCGATTGGGCTTGCGCCAGGCGCCGGGCTTGCTCGGCGGCCAAGCGCAAGGCGGGGGTGTCGGTGACCGGGCCCACTTCAATGCGCAGCGTGACGGCGTGGCCCAACTCGGCCAGGGCCGATTGCAGGCGCTCACGGTTGGCCTGGGTGTTGAGGGCGGACTTGTCGGTGCGCAACAGCCAGGCCTGTTCGTCCTCGCCCAACCACTGGCAATTGAGGGCCAGCTCTCGGGTCAGGGCTTGAATGGCTTGTCGATTGAGCAACTGCTCAACCTGTTCAAACCAAGCATCGCCCGAAGGCAAGGGGTTGCTGGCCAAGCCTGTTGGCGCTTCGCGTTCAGGTTCAACCGGCGCTGGGGCCTGAACCTCGATCACCGGCAGGGTTTGGGCTAATTCAGGGCTTTTTTTTTCAGCCTCGGCGGGTCGAAACGCCAAAAACCGGAGCAAGGCCATGGACAAGGCGGCATGCTCATCGGGCGCCAGACCGTTTTCTGACCTCGCATGCAAACACAGGCTGTAGAGCAACTGCAGGTCATCCGCAGGCCACTCGGCCGCCAAAGCCAGCAAACGCTCGGCCAAGGGGTGAGGGTCGGAGGGGTCATGGGCCAGGCCTGTGGCTTGCGCCACGGCCATGCGGTGGGTGAGGTCCACCATTTCATCCAAGATGGACAAGGCCGAAACCCCTTGCTGACGCAAGGCGGTGAGGGTCTCGAGCATCTCGGCAGCCTGCCCTTGGGACAGCGACTTGAACAGGGCCAACACCGGCTCTTGGCTCACCATGCCCAGCATGTCGCGCACGCCAGCCGCATTGAGCTGCTGGGCGCAATAAGCGATGGCTTGATCCGTGAGCGACAAGGCATCGCGCATGGAGCCGCGCGCGGCTTGGGCCAAGATGCGCAAGGCTTCATCGTCGGCGCTCATGCCTTCATCGGCCAGCACCTTTTGCAAATGATCAAACACGGTGTCGGCCGCCATGGGGCGCAGGTTGAACTGCAAACAGCGCGACAACACCGTCACCGGCACCTTTTGCGGGTCGGTGGTGGCCAACACAAACTTCAGGTGCTCGGGGGGCTCTTCCAGGGTTTTGAGCATCGCGTTGAACGCGTGGTTGCTCAGCATGTGCACCTCGTCGATCATGAAGACCTTGAAGCGCCCTTGAACCGGTCGATACACCGATTGGTCGAGCAACTGTTGAATTTCATCCACGCCTCGATTCGATGCGGCATCGAGCTCGATGTAGTCGGGAAAGCGGCCCGCATCAATCGCCACACAGGCCTCGCACACGCCACACGGCTGGTCCGTCACGCCCACCTCGCAATTGAGGGACTTGGCCAAAATGCGGGAGATGGTGGTTTTGCCAACGCCGCGCGTGCCCGTGAACAAATACGCATGGTGCAGGCGCTGGGTCTGCAGGGCATTGGTGATGGCCTTGACCACATGCGGTTGCCCCACCAAGGCGGAGAACACCTTGGGGCGATATTTACGGGCCAGCACGAGTTGGGTCATGCCCACATTCTAAGAACACCTGAGCACGCCAGTTGGCCCTCCCCTACAATGAGTCCTGACGGGCCTTCCCGCATGGTGAAGCAGCCAACCGGGTCAGGGGGGGAACCCAGCAGCCCTAACTGCAGAGCCAGTGCCGGGGTTAAGGCTCGTCACCTCTTCCCTTTGCGCATGAGTCTGGGCACAATTTGCGGGTCCACTTCATGTGCGGTTTCATGAAAAACGTCCTTTCTGTCCATCGCTGGCTGCTGCCCACGCTCCTGATGGGTTTGCTGGGCGTGTGGTCGGGTTCTGTTCAGGCCCAGCTCAAGCCCTGTGAGGGCCTCAAAAATGACGAGCACACCAACCGCTGCTTAGCGATTCGAGACAAAGACCCCAAACGTTGCGAACGCATTCCCAAGGCAGATCAAAAATATTTTTGTCTGGCGGTGGTGCAGCACAACAAGGCGGCCTGCGATCAGATCAAGGATCCGGACAACCGCAACGAATGCCACCGCACCATTCGATGAGCCCTGTGGGGCGTTTCAATGGGAGGGCTTGCCCCGTCTGAGCAAAGCCTGAATGGCCAGCCACAACAAGCTCAACATGATGAGATTGCCCAGCACATCGCCCACGAACATGGGCACCCAGCCCATCAGTGAGCCCCAGTCGGCTTGATCCAAAGCGAACCAAACCTGGTGAGCAGTGGCACTCACCAAAGCAAAACCCGTGGACAGCTTGACCAAACAAGCCGGGGTTAAACCCGATAAATCGTCCTCCACCAGGCAACGGGCGGTCGGAGCGGTCTCGGTCTGGCTGGCCCCAAGCCGGGCTTGCCAAGTTTTCATCCACAACAAGGCGACGTAGGGCGCGCCGCCCGACAAAATGGGGCTGACGAGTTGATCCCATTCGAAGTCTTCGGCATCGGCAGACAGCCAAAACCCACCCAAAACAATGCCCAAAGCCCCCCATTTGTCGAGCAACAGGATCAGGATCAGGCGCAAGCCGCTGGGCAAAAACACCCAATTGACCTGGTGGCTGAACTCGATGGCACTGAATAGCCAAGCATTGAACCGGTGAAACAGCACAAACAACAAGCCGGAGGCCAAAGTGGCAATGACCACAAAAGACCAATCGGTAGGCTTGTGTGTCTGGGCATCCATGCGAGTCAAGGGGGCTTGATGGTGTGGCTTCACGGTTTCGCTAGGCTAGTCGAAAATATTTTCAATTTCAAAAAAACGCCCAACAAATCTCAATTTGCGACAAACGGCCTGACCCCCCTTTCAAATCAGGAAGGTCGCTGGATGTCAGGTTTTTTTCAAACGGTATACACAAAACCCACTAAAATCAAACATCGTGTCGATCAGGAGTCCGGCTATGAATGCCACTCAGTTTTACTTGCGGCTCAAAAACCTCATCCATTCGCTGGACCAAAAAGAGGGCTTGGCCGAGCTGGATCTGGTGTCCATGCGCTTGCTCGAGATCATCGCCTTGCGCGCGGTGGATGACAAACCCATGACCGTCAGCGAAGCCATGGCTTTGGTCGATTTGGGGTCCCCTGCCACCTTGCACCGCAAACTCGACACCCTGCGCGAGGCTGGTTTGATCGACACCCAGCATGTGGGCAGCGACCGCCGAACCAAGTTTTTGCACCCCACCGACAAAGCCTTGGCGCACTTCGAAACCTTGTCCTCCATGGTTTCCTTCAACCTGCAGCAACCCGCCCGCTGAAAGGCTGGGCACCTCATCGGCCCTGCCCCACATGGAAGAACCCCCAGAGACTGGCAGCAAAGCCACCGAACACGCTCCGGTGGCCGAAGATGAGATTTACACCCGCGCCAACCCCGACTCCCTGGTCGCTGAGTTTTTCAAGGTTCACCGCATCGGCAGCACCTACTTTGTGTATTTGCAAAACGATGGCGCCCTGACCGAAGAAGAAAAGTGGCTTTACACCGGCCATTGTTTCGAAACCGGACCCGAAAGCGCCCACGAAGCCATGTTGCGTCAGGGCTTCAAGTGGTTCAACCAAGAATGGTGGAAGGCCTGAGCCTCCCAGGCCCGCTTCATGGGTTCCCTGCTGTCGATGTTTTTACAATCTTGGCATGGCCGACATCCTCAACATTTCCACCTACCGCTTCGTCTCCATCGATGACCCTGAGGGCTTGAAAACCCAACTCAAGGCGCGGGCCGACGACTTGGCGCTCAAGGGCACGATCCTCCTGGCCCACGAGGGCATCAACCTGTTTTTGGCTGGACCGGGGCCTGCGGTTCAAACCTTCATGGCTGAGTTGCGTCAAGACCCCCGCTTTGCCGACTTGCCCACCAAAGACAGCTGGTCCGATGCCGTGCCTTTTCGGAAGATGTTGGTCAAGGTCAAGGCAGAAATCATTCGCATGAACGAACCCACCATTCAGCCGCAATCTGGTCGGGCCCCCGCCATTGCACCCGAGGTGGTGCAACGTTGGCTGACCCAAGGCCATGACGACACAGGCCGTCCGGTCATGGTGCTGGACACCCGCAACGATTTCGAAGTGAGCTATGGCGGATTTCGCCAAGCGGTGAATTGGCACCTGAGCAAATTCAGCGAGTTTCCCCAAGCGGTGCGCGACCACGCCCAAACTTTGTCACAGCACACCGTCATCACCTATTGCACGGGAGGCATTCGCTGCGAAAAGGCCGCCATCTTCATGCGCGATCTCGGCTTGGAGCACGTCTATCAAATTGAAGGCGGCATCCTGAAGTATTTCGAAGAAGTCGGCACCGATCATTACGAAGGCACTTGCTTCGTGTTTGACGAGCGCGAGGCCTTGGGCGTCGACCTCGCGCCCCACCCCATCAGCGCTTGAAGCGCTCTGCCATCTCGCGCAGGCGTTGGCCGTAGCGACGCGCCGTCTCCAAGTCGCCTTCGGGCAGGTCGCTCGCGGGCTGGGTCGGCCCCACTTGCGCCATGACCCCAGAGTGGGAGCCCAAGCGGTTCACTTGCCCATCGTTCATCAACGGCTGGCCCACCCAGATCATGCCGTTTTGCATGGCCAGGGTCATGAAATATTGCAAGGTCGAGAGCTTGTCGCCACTCAGGTTGGCCGACACGGTGAACCCGCCTGCCAGTTTGTCTTTCCAAGCGCTGGTGAACCAACGCTTGGAGGTGGCGTCGGCAAACTTTTTGAATTGCCACGAGACGCTGCCCATGTAGGTCGGCGAGCCCATCACGATGGCATCGGCCGCATCGAGTCGAGCCCAATCGGCCTCGCTCAATTCGCCTTCCGCGCTGATGGGCATCAATTCGCCCTGCGCACCATCCGCGACAAACTGGGCCACACGTTCCGTGTGCCCATACCCAGAGTGATAAACCACCACGATCGATGTCATGCGTTTCTCCTTAGTTCAACATCGGTTTCAAATCAAACACCAGGACTTCAGCGTCCTGGCCATTGGCCAGCAACAGCTGAGTCTCATCCTTCATCATGAGCGCGTCGCCCGTGCCCAAGTTGTGGCCATTGGCTTGCAAGCTGCCACGCACCACCTGCACCCACACTTGGCGCGATGACAAATCAGTCAGCACCGCAGACTCCTCACCATCGAAACACCCGGCCCACACGCTGGCATCGGCGTGCATGCGCAAGGCCCCGTCTCGGCCCTGACCGTCCACCACACGGCACAGCTGGCCGCGCTTTTGGGCGTCGTCGAATCGTTTTTGCTCGTAGGACGGCTCGACACCCGCCACATCGGGAAGAATCCAGATTTGCAAGAAATGGGTGGTTTGGCCCTGGGCGTGGTTGAACTCGCTGTGCGTCACCCCAGAGCCCGCGCTCATGCGCTGAACCTCACCCGGCGGAATGGACTGCACATGGCCCATGCTGTCGCGGTGAGCCAATTCACCGCTGAGCACATAGCTGATGATTTCCATGTTTTGGTGGCCATGCGTGCCAAAACCGGTGCCCGGCGCAATGCGGTCTTCATTGATCACCCGCAAATTGCCCCACCCCATGAATCGGGGGTCGTGATAGCCCGCAAACGAAAAGGTGTGAAAAGACTTGAGCCAGCCGTGGTCGGCATACCCGCGCTCATCGCTGCGTCGCAGTTGCATCATGTCGGTCTCCTGAGGTTCAATGCGTCCAAACGAGACTCTAGGTGCAAGTGCCCCAGGCTTGCGACAATGGCCACGACCACAGCATTCAAAATTTTTGATCGATCATGCAATTGCCCCGCGACATCCTCACGCCCGATGCCCTGGCCATGATCGATGCCATCGACCGGTTCGGCAGCTTTGCCGGTGCGGCCCGCGCTTTGGGTCAGGTGCCCAGCGCCCTGTCTTACCGGGTTCGACAACTCGAAGAGGCCTTGGACGTGCTGTTGTTCGACCGAACCAGCCGGCAGGCCCGCCTGACGCCAGCCGGCCAAGCCCTGCTCGTGGAAGCGCGCCGCATCCTGAGTGACCTCGACGCCGTGTCCAGCCGCGTGCGCCGAATTGCCACCGGATGGGAATCCCAGCTGACCTTGGCCATTGACTCGGTGATTCACCAATCGGTCATCTTCGATTTGTGTCAGCGCTTCGATGAACTGGGGGCGCCCACCCGCTTGCGCTTTCGACACGAAACCCTGCACGGCACCCTCGCGGCCCTGCACCAAGGCACGGCCGACTTGGCCATTGGCGTGTCACAAGAAACGGGGGACCTGACCCGTGTGGCCCACCAGCCGCTGGGCGTGCTGGCGTTTGGTTTTGCAGTCGCCCCGCATCACCCCCTGGCCGCCTGTCCCGAGCCGCTCACCGACCAAGACATCGCCCAACACCGGGCCGTGGCCGTGGCCGACACCGCCCCCTTGGGGCTGGAAGTCACCGTGGGCCTGCTGCCGGGGCAAGCGGTGCTGACGGTCGACAGCATGGCCGACAAGATCGATGCCCAGATTCGTGGCTTGGGTGTGGGCCACCTGCCCTTGCCACACATCCAGTCGGCCCTGGCCCGTGGCCAACTTCGACTCATGCAAACCACCCGCAACCCCCGCCGCGTTCAGCTCAGCTGCGCCTGGATGTCCACCCCGCGTCAGGCGCGTGGCCTGGCCTTGGATTGGTGGCTGCAACAATTGAACCAACCCGTCACCCAGGCGGCCTTGCTGGGCTTGCCACATCCTCCAGGAGAACCAACATGAGCACTCCCCATTGGGCCATTGTGGGCGCGGGCATGGCCGGCATCACCGCCGCACGCACCTTGTGGAAAGCGGGCCATCGGGTCACCGTGTTTGAAAAAAGCGCGGGGGCCTCTGGGCGCATGGCCACGCGCCAGAGTGACCATGGCAGCTTCGACCATGGGGCCCAATTTTTCACGGTCCGCGACTCACGCTTCGCCACGGCCTTGGGCCAAGTGCCGGGCACCTTGGATCACCACCGGGCCTGGAGCGTCGCTGGTGTGCGGGTGCTGGACGCCTTGGGTCGGAAAATTGAAGTCACCGCCAGCCCCGATTACCGCTGGGTCGGCACCCCGGGCATGAACCATTTGGTGCGCCACTGGGCTCAACCCTTGTTGGCGGCGGGCCACTTGAAACTTCATGCCCGCGTGGAAGGGCTGGCCCACGAGGCCTCAGCGCCTCACCCCTGGCGCTTGACCGTGGCGGGTCAGGCGTGGCCGCAAGCCTTCGATGGGGTGATCCTGGCCCTGCCCGCCCCTCAAGCCACCCAATTGCTCGATGCCTCGGCTGCCCACATGCCCATGCCGCAAAGCCGAGCCGACTTGGACCGGGTGCAACTGCAGCCCTGCTGGGCGGCCATGTTGGCGTTTCCGCAAGCCAGTCAAGCCCAAGTGAAGCAATGGGGTCCGCACTGGAACGCCGCCCAAAGCACCCATCACCGCATCAGCTGGCTGGCCCGCGAGTCCTCCAAACCCCTGCGCGGTGCCACCGAGCGCTGGACGGTGCACGCCAACCCCGAATGGTCACGCGAGCATTTGACTGATGACCCCGAGCGGGTGCTGGTCAAGCTCACCCAGGCCTTTGCCCAACTCACCGGCATTCGCACCCGCCCCTACTGGGCCCAAGCCCATTTGTGGCGCTACGCCCTCACCACCCAAGCGCTGGGGGCTCCGTTCACTTGGGATGAGGCCTTGCAGTTGGGCACGTGTGGCGACTGGCACCTGGGCCACCGGGTGGAAGACGCCTTTCTGAGTGGGCTCACCCTGGCCGAGTCCGTGTGCTGAGCTATCGCGGTCGTTTTGCCCCGTCACCCACGGGCCCTTTGCACGCCGGCTCCGTGCTCACGGCCTTGGCCAGTTGGCTGGATGCACGGGCTCACCAAGGCACGTGGCTGGTTCGCATCGAAGACGTCGATGGCCCCCGCTGTCCACCCGACATGGGGCAGCATCAACTGGCGCAACTGGCCGCCTTGGGCCTGATCTCGGATGAACCGGTGTGGTGGCAATCCCAGCGCTCAAGCGCCTATGCCCAAGCCTTGGCTCAACTGCACGCAGGTGGCTGGGTCTACCCCTGCACGTGTTCACGTCAGCGCTTGGCCCAACACGCGGTCAGCGAAGGATTACCGCCCGATGCACCGCGGGTCTATCCCGGTTGGTGCCGACCCGACACCGCTACGGCACCGTTGCCCACCCATTCCCTGCCTGAAGCCAAACCCAAGGCCGATGGGGTGGCTTGGCGCTGTCGCGTGACGCCAGGCCTGCACACCTGGGCGGATCGCCGCCTCGGCACACAACGCCAAGATGTGGCCCGCGAGGTGGGCGACTTTGTGGTGCGTCGGTCCGATGGGTATTGGGCCTATCAACTCGCCGTGGTGGTGGACGATCGTGACCAAGGCATCACCCATGTGGTGCGCGGCGAAGACCTGGCCGACAACACCCCCAGACAGCGCCTGCTGTGCCAGGCTTTGTCGGTCACACCGCCCGTGTATTGGCATGGCCCCTTGGTGCGTGCCAGCGATGGCCAAAAGCTGTCCAAACAAACCGGCGCCGTCTCCATCGAGGCCAACCAAGCCCTGCAGGTGCTGCGCGATGCGGCGCTGGGTTTGGGTTTACCCCCCGCCTCCCCAAAGGCCAGTCGGGCCGAGGCGCTGGCGGGCTGGGTGCAGGCGTGGCGCGACCGCTGGCTGAGCCCACAACCCTAGAATGCGGCCTCTGCCCCGCCTTGCCCCATGACCGAATCCACCCCTTCTCCCGATCCCGCCACCGCCGCCAATCCCTTGGAGGCGGTGGCACACCCTCGTCGCATCCGCAGTTTTGTGCGACGCGCGGGCCGCATGACCACGGGGCAAGAACGCGCCGTGGCCCAACTCGGCCCCCAGCATGTGATTCCTTATCAGCCCCATGTGCTGGATTGGAACGCCGCCTTTGACCCCGCTTTGGCCGATGCACCCTGTGTGCTGGAAATCGGCTTTGGCATGGGCGAGGCCACCGCGCACATTGCTTCGGTGTTGCCACACACGCGTTTTCTGTGCTGCGAAGTGCACGAACCCGGCGTGGGGGCTTTGCTCATGCGCATTCAAACCCAGTCCCTGGCCAACATCCGCATCATGGCCCACGATGCCGTCGAGGTGATGGCCCACATGCTGGCGCCCGCCAGCCTGGATGGCTTGCATTTGTTTTTCCCAGACCCTTGGCACAAAAAACGCCACCACAAGCGCCGACTGGTCCAGCCCGAATGGCTGGCTGCGGTGTGCACCTTGATCAAGCCCGGCGGCTATGTGCATTTCGCCACCGACTGGCAGCCCTATGCCGAGCACATGCTGGAAGTGCTCCAGTCACAGCCCTTGCTGCGCAACCGATCGCCGCACCCCTCGGGCTATGCCGACCGACCCCACTACCGCCCCGAGACCAAATTCGAGCGCCGTGGCCTGCGCCTGGGTCATGGCGTGTGGGATTTGGTGTTCGAGCGCTCAGACGGTCACCCCCACGGCTGACAAGTTTTCCCGCCCGTTGCAAACTGGCGTTTTTCTCATTCGCGATGCGAGGCCCCTATGGACATGAAAACCTCTCCCCTGTCTTTGCTCAATGACCCCAGCCTGCTCAAAACCCAAGGCCTGATCAACGGCCAATGGGTGGACGGCAACGGGCAATTTGCGGTGAACGACCCGGCCACGGGTCAACACCTGGTGAATGTCGCCAACCTGGGCCCCGCGCACGCCGAACAGGCCATTGCCGCCGCGAATGCCGCCTGGGTCGGCTGGCGCAACACCACCGCCAAAGCGCGGGCCGCGATCTTGCGCCAATGGTTCGACCTGCTCATGGCCAACCAAGAAGACCTGGCCCGCTTGATGACCGCCGAACAGGGCAAGCCCATGGCGGAGTCGCGCGGCGAGGTGGCCTACGGCGCCAGCTTTGTGGAGTGGTTTGCCGAGGAAGCCAAACGCGTCTACGGCGAGACCTTGCCCACCTTCGACAACAACCGCCGTTTGCTGGTGTTCAAGCAGCCCATTGGGGTCTGCGCGGCCATCACCCCGTGGAACTTTCCCCTGGCCATGATCACCCGCAAGGTGGCCCCGGCTTTGGCCGCGGGTTGCCCCGTGGTCATCAAACCCGCCGAACTCACCCCGCTCACGGCCTTGGCGGCTGCCGAGTTGGCCTTGCGCGCGGGCATGCCCCCGGGTGTGCTCAACGTCATCGTGGCCGACACCGACAACAGCATTGCGGTGGGCAAAGTCTTGTGCGCCAGCGATGTCGTGCGCCACTTGTCCTTCACGGGTTCCACCGAAGTGGGCCGCATCCTGATGGCGCAATCGGCACCGACGGTGAAAAAACTGTCGCTGGAATTGGGTGGTAACGCCCCCTTCATCGTGTTCGACGATGCCGACATCGCATCGGCTGTGGAAGGCGCCTTCGCCAGCAAATACCGCAATGCGGGCCAAACCTGCGTGTGCTCCAACCGCATTTATGTCCAGTCTGGCGTTTACGAAGACTTCGTCCAACAATTTGCCGCCAAGGTGAAAACCGCCAAAGTAGGCAATGGTTTTGAGGACGGCGTGAACCAGGGGCCGCTGATCGAGCCCGCTGCCGTGGACAAGGTGCAACGCCATGTGGACGACGCCGTGGCCAAGGGCGGCCGGGTGCTCACGGGTGGCAAACGCTTGGGTGGTCTTTTCTTCGAGCCCACGGTGATTGCCGACGCCAGCGCCGACATGGCCTGTGCTCGGGAAGAAACCTTTGGCCCCTTCGCCCCCGTGTTCCGCTTCGAGACCGAGGACGAGGCCGTGGCCTTGGCCAACAACACCGAGTTCGGGCTGGCCAGCTATTTCTACAGCCGCGACATCGGCCGCATCTTCCGGGTCAGCGAAAACCTGGAATACGGCATGGTGGGGGTCAACGTGGGCATCCTCGCCACCGAGCACGTGCCTTTTGGTGGGGTGAAGCAATCGGGCTTGGGGCGCGAGGGCTCACACCACGGCATGGACGACTACGTGGAAATCAAATACGTCTGCGTGGGCGACGTGCTCAAGTGAGGCGCTGGGCCACCCAGTCGCGCACCTGATCCAGCGCGGCGCCAACCCCAGCGGGTTGCGTGCCGCCGGCCATGGCGAAGTCGGGCTTACCGCCCCCTTTGCCACCCACTTGTGCGGCGACGAAATTGGCCAACTCACCGGCTTTCACTCGGCCCATGGCATCGGCCGTGACGCCAGCTGCAATCTGAACCTTGTCGCCGTCCACTGCGGCCAGCACCACGACCGCCGACTTGAGCTTGTCTTTGAGCTTGTCGACCGTCTCGCGCAAGGATTTGGCGTCGGCGCCATCCAAGCGTGCGGCCAAGACCTTCACCCCAGCGATGTCTTGCGCTTGGGTGGCCAGCTCATCGCCCTGCGACGAGGCCAGCTTGCCCTTGAGCGCGGCCAGATCGCGCTCCAACGCCTTGACCTGGTCGAGCACGGATTGAATCCGCGTCGGCAACTCGCTTGCGGGTGATTTGAGCGCGCCTGCGGCACGACCCAGCAAAGCTTCGGTTTCCCGAGCGTGCGCCAAGGCGTTCAAGCCCGTGACGGCTTCGATGCGTCGCACGCCCGCGGCCACGTTGGATTGGTCGACGACTTTGAACAAACCAATGTCGCCGGTTCGTTGCACATGGGTGCCGCCGCACAACTCGCGGCTGGAGCCAATGTCGAGCACGCGCACGGTGTCGCCGTATTTCTCGCCAAAGAGCATCATGGCGCCGGTCTTCTGGGCCGACTCGATGTCCATCACCCGCGCTTGCGTCGCCGCATTGGCCAGGACTTCCTGGTTCACCAAGGCTTCGATGCGGGCAATTTCCGCATCGGACAAAGCGCCCTGATGGGCAAAGTCAAAACGGGTGCGCTCGGGCGTGACCAAGGAGCCTTTTTGTTGCACGTGGTCGCCCAGCACTTCACGCAAGGCCTTGTGCATGAGGTGGGTGGCGCTGTGGTTGCGCACCGTCGCCGCCCGGGCGTTGGCATTCACCCACGCCCCCACGGCATCGCCCACCGCCAAGGGGGCCAAAGCCACCCCGTGGTGACCAAAGACATCGGCCTTGATTTTTTGGGTGTCTTGCACCTCAAAAACAGCTTGCTCGGGGGAGGCGCCCAGCACCCCCATGTCCCCCACTTGGCCGCCGGACTCGGCATAGAACGGGGTGGTGTCCAACACCACCACGCCGGTTTGTCCGGCCAAGAGCTGAGGCACGGGTGTGCCATCGACATACAAAGCCAGCACACGCGCCTGCGCAGTCAAGTCGTCGTAGCCCACAAAGGTGTTGCCCGCGCCGGTGTAGTCCAAGGCCTTGTCCATCTTGAATTTGCCCGCGGCACGCGCCTGGGCTTTTTGACGGTCCATGGCTTGGGCAAAGCCAGCTTCGTCGACGGTGACGTTGCGCTCGCGGCACACGTCGTTGGTGAGGTCGAGCGGAAAGCCGTAGGTGTCGTGCAACTTGAAAGCCACATCACCTGGCAAGGTGGTCACCGAACCCGCAAGCGCGGCATCCAGAATCTGCATGCCGTTTTCCAGGGTTTCGTAAAAGCGTTCTTCCTCGGCCTTGAGCACATCGGCAATGCGCTGGGCTTGGGCTTTGAGGTTGGGGTAGGCATCGCCCATGAGTCGCACCAACTCGGGCACCAAGGTGTAGAAAAACGGGGTTTTGCGACCCAGCTTGTAACCGTGGCGAATGGCGCGTCGCACGATGCGGCGTTGCACGTAGCCGCGCCCCTCGTTGCTGGGAATGACGCCGTCGGACACCAAAAAGGCCGTGGCGCGCAAATGGTCGGCAATGACCCGCAACGATGGCGAGTTCACATCGGCACACCCGGTGGCTTGGGCCGCTGCACGAATCAGGTTTTGAAAGAGGTCGATCTCGTAATTGCTGTGCACATGCTGCAAGATGGCGGCCAAGCGCTCCAGCCCCATGCCGGTATCCACGCAAGGTGCGGGCAAAGGCGTGACGGTGCCATCTTCATGCATCTCGAATTGCATGAACACGTTGTTCCAAATTTCAATGAAACGGTCGCCGTCTTCATCGGGGCTACCGGGTGGGCCACCCGGAATGTGTGGGCCGTGGTCGTAGAAGATTTCTGAGCACGGGCCGCAGGGGCCGGTGTCGGCCATCATCCAGAAGTTGTCGGACTTGTAGCGCCCGCCCTTGTTGTCGCCAATGCGGATCACACGCTCAGGCGGCAGGCCGATCTCTTGGGTCCAGATGTTGTAGGCCTCGTCGTCCTCTTGGTAGACCGTCGCCAAGAGTTTGTCTTTGGGCAAACCATAGACCTCGGTGAGCAGCTCCCACGCCCACTTCAGGGATTCGCGCTTGAAGTAGTCGCCAAACGACCAGTTACCCAACATCTCGAAGAAGGTGTGGTGGCGCGCGGTGTAGCCCACGTTTTCGAGGTCGTTGTGTTTGCCCCCTGCGCGCAAACAAGCCTGAACCGATGCCGCGCGCACGTAAGCGCGCTTGTCGGTGCCCAAGAACACGTCCTTGAACTGCACCATGCCCGAATTGGTGAACATCAGGGTGGGGTCATTGCCCGGCACCAAGGGGCTGGAGGCCACCACGGTGTGGCCGCGTTGCTCGAAAAACTCAAGGAAGGTGCGCCGAATGTCGGCCACCGTGACAGGGGGTTTGTTCATGAAAATGGACCAGGTCAGTGCCTGGGCACAGGCCACAGGCTAAGCGCGGAATTATAAAGAGCGGGCAATAAAAAACCCGGCCGAGGCCGGGCTGTTCGGAAGGAGGCGTTGGCCTCAGCCCATGTGCAAGCCGCCGTTGCAGGCAAAGTCGGCACCGGTGGTGAACCCGGCGTCGTCACCGGCCAGCCACGACACGATGGAGCCGATTTCTTCGGGCGTACCCAAGCGCTTGACCGGAATGGTGGCCACGATTTTCTCCAGCACTTCCGGCTTGATGGCGCGCACCATGTCGGTGCCAATGTAACCAGGGCTCACGGTGTTCACGGTGATGCCTTTGTTGGCCAATTCTTGCGCCAGCGCCATGGTGAAGCCGTGCATGCCAGCCTTGGCGGCCGAGTAGTTGGTTTGTCCGGCCTGACCCTTTTCACCGTTCACCGAGGAGATCTGAATGATGCGACCCCAGCCCCGCTCCACCATGCCGGGCACCACTTGCTTGGTGACGTTGAACATGGAGTTGAGGTTGGTGTCGATGACGGCCTTCCAATCATCAGGCGTCATTTTCAGGAACATGCGGTCGCGGGTGATGCCGGCGTTGTTCACCAGCACATCGATTTGGCCATGCTCTTCAATGGCTTTGCCAAAGGCGTCGACCGTGGAGCCCCAATCGGCCACGTTGCCCACCGAGGCGTAAAACGTGAAACCCAAGGCTTTTTGCTCATCGAGCCATTTGGCGAAGTCACGGCTGGGGCCGCAACCGGCGATCACTTTGAAGCCGGCCTTGGCCAGTTTTTGGCAAATGGCGGTTCCGATGCCGCCCATGCCGCCTGTGACGTATGCAATTTTTTGACTCATGTTGTCTCCTGTTGAAATCGTTACCAAGAAAAAATCAGCGTTCGATGGCCAGGGACACGCCCATGCCACCGCCAATGCACAAAGCCGCCAAGCCTTTTTTGGCGCCCGAGCGTTGCATCTCGTGGAGCAAGGTCACCAGAATGCGGCAACCCGAGGCACCGATGGGGTGGCCCAAGGCAATGGCCCCACCGTTGACGTTGACCTTGGCCGGATCAATGTCCAAAGCTCGGTTCACGGCACAAGCCTGCGCGGCAAAGGCTTCGTTCAGTTCAAACACATCCACATCGGCGGCTTTCCAGCCCGCGCGGGCCAAGGCCTTTTGCGAGGCCGGCACCGGGCCCATGCCCATGGTGGCGGGGTCCAGGCCGCTGGTGCCGAAAGCGGCAATGCGCGCCAAAGGCGTGAGGCCCAACTGGGCGGCCTTGGCAGCAGACATGACCAACACCGCAGCGGCGCCATCGTTGATGCCCGAGGCATTGCCCGCCGTGACCGAGCCGGCCTTGTCGAAGGCCGGGCGCAGGCCCGACAGGGCCTCGGCGCTGGTTTTTTTGTTGATGAATTCGTCGGTGTTGAACACCACCGGATCCCCCTTGCGCTGGGGAATGGCCACGTCCACGATTTCGGCCTTGAATTTGCCGGCATCCTGAGCGGCCGAGGCCTTTTGCTGGCTGGCCAAGGCCAGGGCGTCTTGCATGTCGCGGGTGATGCCGTGGGCCTTGGCCACGTTCTCGGCGGTGATGCCCATGTGGTACTGGTTGTAGACATCCCACAAACCATCGACGATCATGGTGTCGACCATCTTCCAATCGCCCATGCGCTGGCCGTCGCGCGAGCCCAGCAGCACGTGCGGCGAGGCGCTCATGTTCTCTTGGCCACCGGCCACCACGATGTCGCTGTCACCCCAAGCCACGGCTTGCGCGGCCAGCATGACCGCCTTGAGGCCCGAGCCACAAACGGCGTTGATGGTGAGGCCGGGCACTTCTTTGGGCACCCCTGCCCCCATGAGCGCCTGACGGGCAGGGTTTTGACCCACGCCAGCAGCCAGCACCTGACCCATGATCACTTCGCCCACCTGGGCTGGGTCCACCTTGGCGCGCTGAAGCACCTCTTGAATCACCAAACTGCCCAAGGCCGTGGCGGGCATTTTGGCGAGGCTGCCGCCAAACTTGCCGATGGCGGTGCGAGCAGCGGAAACGATCACGATGTCTTGCATGGGAATACCTTTAATCAGTTTGCACAGGATGGGGACAGCATAACAAGCCGTGGCCTCGCAACGGCTTAGGCCTTGGCCTTGACGTAGCGCCCCGGCGCGGGTTCGATGGGTTTGAAAGCACCTCGCCCGTATTGGCGCGGGGCACTCACCAACTTGCCGCCATGGGACGCCAGCCATTGGCTCCAATCCGTCCACCAGCTGCCTGGTTTTTCCTTGGCCGTGGCCATCCACTCGGCATGGGTGGCCGGAAAGGTTTTGGCGGTGCTCAACCAATGCGAGCGCTTGTTGGCCGCCGGCGCATTGATCACCCCAGCAATGTGACCCGATGCCCCCATGACGAAGCGCTTGGGGCCGGGCAAATGCTGGGTCGATGCGTAAGCGCCTTCAATGGGCACGATGTGGTCTTCGCGTGAGCCGTAGATGTAGACCGGCAGCTTCACCTTGCGCAAGTCGATGGCTTCGCCACACACATGGGCCTTGCCGGGTTGAATCAGGCGGTTCTCCAAATAGGTGTTGCGCAAATACCAGGCATACATGGGGCCGGGCAAATTGGTGGAGTCGCTGTTCCAGTACAGCAAGTCGAAGGGCGGCGGGGTCTCGCCTTTGAGGTAGTTGCCCACCACGTAATTCCAGACCAAGTCGTTGGGGCGCAAAAAGCTGAAGGTGGACGCCATGTCGCGACCGGCCATCAATCCGCCCTGCTGGAACTGCATTTCACGGAATTGGACAAAGGCCTCGTCAATGAAGACATCCAATACGCCCGTGTGGGTGAAGTCGATGAGTGTGGTGAGAAAGGTGGCACTGTTGACCCAGTCTTGCTTGCGCGCGGCCAAAACCGCCAACGCATTCGACAAGATGGTGCCGCCCACGCAAAAACCCAGGGCGTTGATGGCGGTTTTACCGCCGCCAATTTCGCGGGTCACACGAATGGCCTCGATGGCGCCATCTTCCACGATGTTGTCCCAGGTGGTGTGCGCCATGGACTCATCGGGATTGCGCCAGCTCACCACAAAGGTGCGGTGACCTTGGGCCACGGCATAGCGAATGAAGGAGTTTTCGGGCTGCAAGTCCAGGATGTAGAACTTGTTGATGCACGGGGGAATCAGCAAGAAGGGGCGCTCGTGAACCTTGGCCGTGAGGGGTTTGTATTCGATGAGCTGGAAGAGGTCGTTTTCGTAAACCACTTGCCCTTCCGAGGTGGCCACATTTTTGCCCACCTCAAACAGCGACTCATCGGTCATGGAGACATGGCCTTGGCGCAAGTCGTGCAGCATGTTGCCCACGCCCTGGGCAATGCTTTCACCCTTGGTGTCGATGGCCTTTTGCATGGCTTCGGGGTTGAAGGCCAAAAAGTTGCTGGGCGACGAAGCGGCGGCCCATTGCTCCACGGCAAACTGCAAGCGCGCTTTGGTTTTGGCGTCGCCATCGACGGCATTGGCCATGGCCATCAGGGTGCGTGTGTTGAGCAAATACAGCGAGGCGGCCATATTGGCCATGGGGTTATTTGACCAGGCATCGCCTTTGAAGCGGCGATCGCTCAATCCGGTGGGGGCCGCACCGCCCTGCCAAATTTGGTTGAGCGACTGCAAATAATCGGTTTGCAGGGTTTCCAGGGTTTGGGGATCAATGCTGACCCCATTCGGCCATTCGGGCATCGCAGGGAGAAAGGGGAAGGCTTTGGCCATGGTGATCGCACTCCGGGAATAATGAGCAGCAGAGGCTTCAGTATGAGGTCAGCGCGCTTTCAAGGGGCTGACATGGCACAACTTTTCCGAGGATTCCCATGTATTTGGTGGTGATTGGCTGGCTTTACGTGGCGCTGCTCATGGCGGTGGCCGAGGCCGTGAGCCCAGCGGGCACCTTGCTGGGCGCCTTTTTCACGTTGCTGATTTATGGCGCCATTCCCTTGGCGGTGGTGATTTACGTGATGGCCACGCCTTTGCGCCGCAAACGTGCCTTGCAAGCCGAGCAGCAGCGGGCTCAGCCGCCCGCCACACCCCCTTCACCCCCCCAGGATTAACGCCAGATGATGGCCGCCATGCGTCCGGTGCCGGCGGGTCGGCCAGGGGTTTGCCCCTCGCGTCGGTGCGAAAAAAATCGCTGCGACTGGGTGACGGTGCACCAGTCGTCGCTGCCGTCGTTGCCCCACACCTGATGCACCCCCAGACGAGCCAAGCGGTCGCGGGCCATGCCCGGCAAATCCGCCAAGAAGCGGCGGGCATGCCAAGGGCTGGGGCGAAAGCGGGCAGCGGCACTGGGCGCATCGGCCACGAAGGCGTCTCGCACCTCGGCACCCACCTCAAACGCCCGCGGTCCAATGCAAGGGCCCAGCCAGGCGTGCCACTGGGCCTGGGGCCGCAAGGCCCGCAAACCCGCCCAAGTGGTTTCCAAAATGCCAGCGCCACCCTGACCCAGCAAACCACGCCAGCCCGCATGGCTGGCGGCCACCACCTCGCCCCGGTCATCGCTCCAGAGCACGGGCAAGCAATCGGCCACCATCATCACGCAGGCCAAACCGGGTTGGTCGGTCCACAGGGCATCGGCCTCGGGCACAGCCTCGCCCGGCCGAGGACATGGGGCCAGCGCCACGCCATGCACTTGCTTCGCGAAGCCCAGGGGCACACCCACGGCTTGCGCGACCCGTGTGCGGTTGCGCGCCACCGCTTGTGGGTCATCGCCCACATGGTCACCCAGATTCAGGCTCTGCCAAGGCGCGGCGGAAACCCCGCCGTCGCGGGTCGTGAACACGGCGTGGACACCCGTTGGCAAACCCTCGGGCCTGAGCCATTGCGTGGGGATGGGCATGACGGCCTTAACCTGCGTCGGGACACCGCGACGGATGGGCCTGGGCAAACGCCGGCAAGTCTTGGCATCGGTCGTGAATGCGCATCACCTTTGGGAAGGCCGCCAAGGGCACATCGAAGCGCTGGGCATTGAAGACCTGCGGCACCAGACACAAATCGGCCAGGCCCGGTTGGTTGCCATGACAAAAGTCGCCCGTCTGCGGGTCGCTGAGCAGGCGCTCCACCGCGGTGAGCCCCGTGGTCACCCAGTGGTGAATCCACGCCAGCTTGTCAGCTTCGGACACGCCCAAGGGGCCTGTGAGGTATTTCAGAATGCGCAAGTTGTTGATGGGGTGAATCTCACAAGCAATGGTTTGCGCCAAGGCACGCACCCGGGCACGGCCCCAAGGGTCGGTGGGCAACAAGGCCGGACTGGGGTGGGTTTCCTCCAAAAATTCCACAATGGCCAGCGATTGCGACAAGCGATGCCCCTCGGTTTCCAAGACAGGCACCAAGCCATCGGGGCTCAGGCTTTGGAAGGGCGGCTGCAAATGCTCCCCCTTGGCCAGATGCACCGGCAAGTAATCGAAGGGCAAGCCCTTGAGGTTCAAAGCGATGCGAACCCGGTAGGAGGACGAGGATCGGAAGTAGTTGTGCAGTTTCATGCGCATAGGATAGCCCCATGCCCGGGTGACAGGTGTCGCTGGTCAATCCCCCGGTTTTCCCTAAACTACGCCGAATTCTTGTCACTTCCAACCCATTGAAAGGCAACCATGAGCTACCTCTTTGCACCCCCCGCTGTCACTGGCATTCCCGTGGTGGGCCGCACCGAACTGTTTCCCGCCCGACGCGTGTATTGCGTGGGCCGCAACTATGTCGAGCACGCGAAGGAAATGGGGTTCACTGGTCGTGAGGCGCCTTTCTTTTTCCTCAAGCCCACCGACGCCCTCGTGGTGGTGAACGCGGGCACCACGGGTGTGGCCCCCTACCCCAGCCTCACCAAAGACCTGCACCATGAAATTGAATTGGTGGCAGCGATTGGCAAAGGCGGCAAAAACATCCCTGCGGCCCAAGCCATGAGCCACATCTTTGGTTATGCCGTGGGCCTGGACATGACGCGCCGCGACCTGCAAGGCGAAATGAAAAAACAAGGCCGCCCCTGGGAAATCGGCAAGGCTTACGACCAAAGCGCTCCCATTGGCCCCATCACCCCGGCCGCCGATGTGAGCGGCATTGAGACTGCGCCCATCACCCTCACCGTCAATGGCCAGCCCCGCCAGTCGAGCAGCATCGACAAGCTCATCTGGAACCTGGCCGAGATCATCGAGCACTTGTCAGCAGGCTGGGAATTGCAGCCGGGCGACCTGATTTACACCGGCACCCCGGAAGGCGTCGCCTCGGTGGTGGCCGGCGATGAACTCGTGGGCAACGTGGGCGGCTTGACCGAATTGCGCGTCAAGATGGCCTGAACCAGCAACTCGCAAGCATGCACCCCTTTGGCCGCGCCCCCACCCGTTGTTGCAAGCAATGCGGCGTGGCCGTGCAGTGGCGCTTGCCCGACGATGGCGACACGCGGGAGCGGGCCATTTGCCCCAGTTGCCACACCGTGCATTACGACAACCCCCTTAACGTGGTGGGCACCGTGCCGGTGTGGCAAGACCAGGTGTTGCTGTGCAAGCGCAACATCGAGCCTCGCCTGGGCAAATGGACCTTGCCCGCTGGGTTCATGGAGTTGGGCGAAACGCTGGCCGAAGGCGCAGCCCGAGAAACGCAAGAAGAAGCCGGGGCCCACATTGAAATGGGGCCCTTGTTCTCGGTGATCAATGTGGTGAAAGTGGGCCAGGTGCACTTCTTTTACCAAGCGCGCTTGCTGAGTCTGGATTTCGACCCTGGCCACGAAACCCAGGAAGTGCGGCTATTCAAAGCGCACGAGATCCCGTGGGACGAACTGGCTTTTCGAACCGTGCGTGAAACCTTGCGCTGCCACTTTGAGCAAGGCCCCAACGGCTTTCACTGCCTCGACCTCAAGGCTTGAGCAGCCTTCGGCGGTGTCGCGCCCTCAATGCAAATGGGTGGCCACGCCCGAGCGCTCGTCGCAGACGAGGGCAATCAGGAAGGTCCAGGTTTGGGCACCAAACACCGTGAAGGTGATGCTTTCGCCCGAGTCGTAGGTGATGCGAAAACGATCCCAATCGCTCAACAAACCCATGCCCCCCACCCGTTTGGCCGTGAGGGCAATTCGCCGGTTCACGTGCACGAATGCGTATTCGTCGGTGTTGCTGAACGATTTGTAATACAAGCCTTCCGAGAGCAAATACAAGACCCCACGCGGCGCACGAAACACGCCTTGGGTGTTGGCCGGCCCATAGGCAATGATTTGCTTGCCAATGAGCTCCACCGGAATGGATTGGTCAATGATGCGGTGAATCGAGCGAACTTTGTAGAGGGCCCACACCAAGCCTGCGGTGGCAATGCCCGAGGCCAACCAAACCCAGTGCCAACGCCACCAACTCAAGGCAGCCAGCACCAAAAACGGCAACCAGAGGTTCCAGCGCAACGACCACGCCGAGCGGGTGATGCGCAAGGAAATGTTGTCCACCGTGTTGGCGCGCCGCCCCATGGGCTTGGTGGGCGACGGCTCTTCGGTGTGCGTCACGATCTCAAACAACTTCACGCCGCAATGCTGGCAATAGGCATTGTCGGACGGGTTGATGTAATGACAGGCGTGACAGATCATGGCGGTGTGACTTCAGTGCCCCATCAGGTTGACGGTGGTGAGCACACCCAGAATCAGGGTGATGACCCCGAACCCACCCAACACCGCCCAGAGCCACAGGGGCGTCTCTTCGCCCGACGACGCCGGCTCATCCGCAGCGGGCTTGGCAGGCGCGGCCTCGACCGCATGCGGTTCGGCAAACAAGGCTTCGAGCTTTTTCTCCAGACGGGGTTCGAGCTGTTGCATCTTGGAGGTTGATCCCCCTTCTTGAATCGCTTGCAACAGCAACTGCGCCACCGCTTGCTGCTCTGAGCTCAGGGTTTGAATCAGGTTTTGCATCGCCACCCGCTGCGAAGCGGCCAACGATTGGGTGAGGGCTTCGACCTGCGATTGCAACTGCTGGCGCCATTGCTGCTCCAGCGATTGGCTCATGTCGTTCAGACGCGCTTGCACCCACTCGGTCATTTGCGTCGATTGTTCGGTCTGGAAAGTCACCAAGCGCACCAAGGTGCCGTCCATCCGGTCGAACTCTTGCTTGAGCTCCGTGAGGTCGATGGGCAGGGGTTGATCCGTCGGTGCCGCCGGCGCGGCTGCAGCGGGACACTCCAGCACCGGCGCTGGCAGGGCTGCCCAATCGTCTTGCAGGCTTTGGCGATGTTGCGCCAAGGCGGTGTCGAGGTGCTGGGTGAGCGCCTGGAACAAAGCGAGCACATCCACCTGGGGCGCGGGAGGCTCAGCCTCCGCTTCGGCCACTGCTGCGGACTCGGGCGCGGTGGTCGGCGGTGCCGTCCAGACCTCGGCCGCACGCGTGAGTTCACCCACCTGATCGCGCAAGGCTTGCAACTGCGTCACCAGCGGGGCCAACACGTCCTCGGCGGGAACGGTGGGCGCCGGGGTGAGCGGCATGGGGGATGGGGGTTCAGCTGGAGGGGGCGTGGACGATTCGGTCGCCGCGACCTGACGGCTCAAGTCTTGAATTTGTTGATCCAGACTTTGGAAATGGCCGTTGATTTGTGCATCCAGCGTTTGGAGGCGCGCTTGCAGGTGTTCACTCAGCGCTTGCTGTTGCGACTGAAATTGCGCATCCAAATGCTGGCGGTCAGCGGCTGCCCAGGCCATGGCCTGCGGCATTTCGGGGGGCTTGGGCCATTCGCGCAACTCGGTGCCCACTTGCTGAACGCCTTGTTGCAGTTGATGCAACTGGGCTTCCAAGCGCAACGAAGGTTGCATGGTGTCGTTCACTTGCGCCAAACGCTGATCCACATCGGCCGTCAGGGCCTTGAGGCGCTCTTGCACTTCCACGCGCAAGCCGGTTTGGGCTTGGGCCAGAGCCACCAGCGTGGACTGAATTTGCAGCAAAGTCTGGCGCTGCTCTTCCCATTTGGCCGACTGGATGCGGGCGGCCGCTTGCTGGGCCTGAATCGATTGCGCCGTGGCCAAGCCGGGTGACGGATCGGTCTCGCCCCCCACTGCCGCCGACAAGCGGGCGGCACGGGCGGCCATGGATCGTTCCATCAAATTGGACTCTGCGGGAGGGGTTGCCGTCGGCGTGGCGGTGTTTGCCGCCTCGTCAGCACCCGCAGGGGGTGTGCCGGCGACCGATGGAGAGGGTTGCGCATTGGCCTCGGGCGATTTCACCTCTGAATCGAAGCCAGGAACACGCGTGCCGCACTTGCCGCAAAACAGCGCCGTCACGGGGAGTTCATGTTGGCAGTGGGTGCACTTCATATTGGGCCTCACTCAATCGCGTAGATGCGGCAACGCGCGCTCTCCACCGCCGAGCGGCGGTTGGATTCGCATTCGTCGATGGCCACTCGATCGGCGGCCTGTTGGTTTTGCTCAGAAACGGTCGAGGCACAGGCCACAAACTCCCCGTCGTAGCTGTAGGCAAACGCCTTGTAGCTGCCGGATGCCAAGGGCTCGTCCTTGAACTTGCGGAACAACACCTTGCACTTGCCCATGAGCGGCGGGCGATAGCCGGTGAAAAACGGCGTCTTGTAATCGGGGTCTTGCACCACTGGCTGGGCATCGGCTTCGTGTTGGGGTGCGGATTCGTGCTGGGCAGCAGCGTGGTCATCCCCTGCAGGGGGCGCGTCGTGGTCGGCTTTGGCGGGTTCGTGGGTTTCGGACGCCACCGTGGAGGCAGGCTCTGCCGGCTCGTGACGAAAACTCGTCACCAGCACCGCCACATTGATGACCATGAGCACACCCATGATCACCACCAATTTCGTCACTGTCGCCTTATTCATCATGCTTTCGCATTCATTTTTTTCAAAAACCAGCCGTCGATCTCGATGGAATCGACCGTTGGACGCAGGGCTTGAATGCAAGGCGCATGCCAACAGCAGGTGTCTGTGGCGTTGACACCAGGTCTGGGTTTAAACTGAATGAAAAGGGGACGTAGCTCAGCTGGGAGAGCGTCGCGTTCGCAATGCGAAGGTCGGGAGTTCGATCCTCCTCGTCTCCACCACGTGCGCTTTAAGCGCCCTTCATGCGGCGCAACACCTCAATCACACTGGCCGTGTCGTGCTCGGCATGCCCCAGGCCCAAGGCGGCGTTGTAAATGGGTTGCGTGGCCGCAAACAAGGGGGCACCCACCTTCGCATCCACCAGCGCTTGCTGAATGAGGTGCATGTCCTTTTGCCACACCGACACCTTCATGGTGGCTTGCTCCCATTGGCGGTCGGTCATCATGGGGCCGCGCACCTGCAGCATGCGTGACCCCCCGGCGCCGCCACTGAGCACCCGCACGGCTTGCTCGATGGGAATGCCCCACTGCTCACCCAACAGCAAAGCCTCGGCCGTGGACACGTTGTGGATGGCCACCAAGAGATTGGCCATGAGCTTCATGCGCATGCCATTGCCAAAGGCGCCCAAATCAAAGTGTTCGCGGGCAAACCCTTCCATCACGGGCACCACACGGCGAATGGACGCCTTGGGGCCGCTGGCATAAACGGTCAAGTCTTTGTTCACGGCCTGCGCGCCGGTGCCCGACAAGGGGCAATCGAGCATCACCAGCCCTCGGCGTGCCAAGGCTTGTTGGGCGCGCCGTTTGTCGTCGACCGCCAAGGTGCTGGTCTCCATCACCACCGTGCCGGCTTGTCCGTGCGCCAACAGGGTTTGGGTCACCTGCTCCAGGGCTTGCGCGCTGGGCAAGGAGGTGATCACCACCTCACATCGCGAGAGGACCTGCGCGGCCTGCGCCCACACTCGTCCACCCGCTTGCTTGAGCCGCTGGCGCGAGGCGGCCACGGGGTCATGCCCATGCACCTCAAACCCGGCCTTGACCAAATTGGCCGACAAGGCGGAACCCATGATGCCCAGGCCCAACACGCCAACGGCTTGGGGGGGCTGGTGCGTGGCCGCAGACTGGCGTTTTGTGGTGGTCATGTGATCTCCAAGCTTCGTTTCCCGATAAACTAGTTTAAAAATCCGGACACTCGACTTCGGACACCACCGAGACAACCCACCCCATGAGCACCACCCGCCGAGCACCCGCTGCCTCTGTGCCGCCTGCCAAACGTGCAGCCGCCAAGCGGCTGTCTGCGGCCGAGCGCGAGCAGCACATTGCGCGTGAGGCGGTGAAATACTTTGCCGAAGTCGGTTTTGGCGGCGACACCCGCGAATTGGCGCAACGTTTGGGCGTGACCCAATCCCTGCTCTACAAATACTTCCCCAACAAAGATGCCCTCATCAACCGGGTGTTTGAAGAGGTCTACATTGGGCGTTGGAACCCTTTTTGGGAAACCGTGCTGCGTGACCGCAGCATTCCGCTGGAAGAGCGGCTGGCCCGCCATTACATCGAATACGCCAAGGCAGCCCTCAATCGCGACTGGGTGCGCATCTTCATGTTTTCGGGCTTGCGGGGCGAGGACATCAACCGCAAATACCTGAACATCCTGAAGTCACGCATTCTGGAACCCATGGCCATCGAGTTGCGCCACGAGCTGGGGCTACCCGGGCCCGAGCAAGTGCCCCTCCGTTCTCAAGAACTGGAGTTGGTCTGGAGCATCAACGCCCGCGTGTTTTATTTTGGCCAGCGGGAATGGATTTTTGACGTCCCCGTTGAGGACAACCTCGACGACCTCATCCGCATGACCATTCGCCACTTCATGGCGGGTGCGCGGGTGGTGTTGCCCGAGTTGCTCCGCGCCGCCTAAGCGACAGCTCGCTCGGGTTATCCCTGAGTTGAGCTTGAACACCAAGACCTAAAGTGATCACATGAACACCAAGACAGATGCCTCGCCACTGGACATGCGCAAAGCCCTGGGCAACTTCGGCACCGGCGTCACCGTGGTCACCACCTTGGCGGCCGATGGCCGGCCGGTGGGCGTTACGGCCAATTCTTTCAACTCGGTCTCCCTCGAGCCGTTCATCGTCTTGTGGAGTCTGTTGAAAACCTCGCCCAGCCTGGCCGCTTTCGAGCAGCGCCAGCAGTTTGTGGTGAACGTGCTGAGCGTCGATCAAGTTCACTTGTCGCAGCGTTTTGCCAGCCCGGTGAGCGATAAATTCGCCGGCGTTGATCACGCACCGGGAGAATTGGGCTTGCCCGTCTTGCAAGGCTGTGCTTCGGTGTTCGAGTGTCAAACCACCCAGCAACTGGTGGTGGGTGACCATGTGCTGTTTTTGGCGGAAGTGATCGACTTTCACTTTGAGCCCAAGCCCACCTTGCTCTATTGCCAGGGGCGATATGCACAAGGCATTCCACTGCCCAACCCCAGCGTCTGAACGACGCCACTCGCCATGGACTACAGCTTATTCATGATGCCCTTGCACCCGCCTGGGCGCAACGTCACCGAAACCTTGCAAGAAGACCGCCAAGCCATCATCTTGGGCGATCGGTTGGGCTTCAAGGAAGCCTTTGTGGGCGAACACGCCACGGACGCAGCCGAGACCGTGACCTCTTGCCTGATGTTTTTGTCGACCCTGGTCGACCAGACCCAACACATCAAGCTGGGCACGGGCACACTGAATTTGCCCAATTCGCACCCCGTGGCGGTGGCCGCTCAGGTGGCCATGCTCGATCACCTGCTCAAAGGGCGCCTCATCATGGGCATCAGCCCGGGTGGGCTCATGAGCGACGCCGAAGTCTTTGGCAGCCTGGGCAAAGATCGCAACGCCATGTTTGTGGAATGCATCAACACCATCCTCAAGATCTGGGCGTCCGATCCCCCCTACAACATCGACGGTGAATTCTGGAAGGTCACGGTGGCCCAAACCATGATCCCCGAGATTGGCCAGGGCTTCATCATGAAGCCCTATCAATCCCCCCACCCGCCCATCGTGGGCACCGCGGTTGCGCCTTTTTCCAAAGGCGTGACCGAAATGGCCAAGCGCGGGTGGCAAGCCATTTCGGCCAACTTCTTGTTGCCGCAATGGGTCAAAACCCATTGGGACAGCTACGTTCAAGGCCGTGAGGCGGTGGGCGCTGTGGCTCACCCCAGCGAGTGGCGCGTGGCCAAAAGCATTTTTGTCGCCGACGACGAGGCCACGGCCCGGCGCTATGCCTATGAAGCGGGTGGGCCCTACCACTTCTACTTCAAGCAGCTGTCCTACAAGCTCATCAAAGGCGGCGGCCGAAGCAATTTGTTCAAGTCCGACCCCAATCAGTCCGACGACACGCTCACGCCCGAGCACATCACCCAGCAATTGGTGATTGCGGGCACCGTGGATTCCGTGGTCGATCAAATCTTGGCGTTCCGCGAATCGGTGGGCGACTTTGGCAACTTGGTCTATGCTTGCCACGACTGGCTGGATCCGGCCTTGGCCAAACGCTCCATGGAATTGTTTGCCACCGAGGTCATGCCCCGTGTGAACCGAGCAATTGGCGCCTGACGCCCTAGGAAATGGCATGAAAATTTTGATGGTGGGGGCCGGCGGCATCGGCGGCTACTTTGGCGCGCGCCTGCACCGCGCCGGCGCAGACATTCACTTTCTTTTGCGTGGCCAGCGCCTGCACCAGTTGAGCACCGAGGGCTTGCACATCGAATCCCCCGATGGCAACTTTCACATTCAACCTCGGGTGGTGAGTCGCGAAGCCCTCACGCCCGACTACGACTTGATCGTGCTCTCTCCCAAGGCCTACGACCTCGAATCGGTGCTCACCGATTTGGCGCCCGCGCTGGGTCAAGCCTTGGTCTTGCCCTTTCTGAATGGCTTCACCCACATGCAACGGCTCGATGCTTGGCTGGGTGCCGACAACGTGTTGGGTGGCGTGGCCCACATTGGCGCCACCATCACGCCGACTGGCGCGGTCCGTCGCCTCAACGAGTTGCACCGCCTCACCGTGGGGGTGCGCCACGCCAAACAGCAAGCCGTGGCGCAAGCCTTTGTGGATGCAGGCCAGCGCAGCGGCTTTGAATCGGTGCTCAGCAGCGACATCGAACAAGCCTTGTGGAACAAGTGGGTGTTTTTGGCCAGCTTGGCGGCCATCACCACGCTGTGTCATGGCACGGTGGGCGAAGTGATGGCCACCACCCATGGCGAAAGCCTCACCCGACGCCTCTATGGCCAAGCCTGCGACATCGCATCGGCCCAAGGCAGACCCATTCCCGAAGGGGCTCAAGTGCAAGCCCTGGCCATGCTGTGTCAGGCGGGTTCCACGTTCACCGCATCCATGTTGCGCGATTTGGAACAAGGCCAACGCACCGAGCACGAGCACATCTTGGGCGAGCTGATTGCGCTGGGCGAGGACGGCGGCGTGGGTTGCGATTTGCTGCGCATCGCCCACACCCAATTGCAAGTGGCCCAAGCCCAACGACTGGCTCGGTAAAGGCGGCGCTCAGGCTTTTTCGAGGATGAGGGCGTTGGTCACGCGGTAGGCGCGACCTTGTTTGTCCAGCGGCTGAATGGCGCCGCTTTTCACCCAGTGGCTCACTTCACGGCTCACGGTTTCGAGCTTGAGGTCGAGCATGGCGCCCATGTCTTCGCGCGCAAACAAGGTGGTGAAACTGGGGTCTTCCGGATTGCGCATTTTCAGGATGATGTTGGCCACCCGCTGGCGGGCACTGCCAAAGTTCAGTTGCGCCAGCCAGTCGTCGGCTTCTTTGAGGGCGTGGTGCCACTTTTGCATCAAGCGCACATGCAAGCGCGGGGAGTGATCGGCCAAGTGGTTGAGCACATCGACGGGAATGCGGCACACCCCCACATCGCTCAAGGCCACGGCCTCCGAATCGGTTTTGGACTGCACCAAGGCCTCAATGCCAATGACATCACCGGGCCTCAACACGCGCACAATGCGCTGGCGCCCATCGAGCATGGTGCGCACCAGTTTGACCATGCCGGTGCGCAAGGTGTAGACGCTCTTGGCCGGATCCCCTTCTTGGTAAATGGGACGGCCAGCCTCGAAATGCATGTCGTCGATGGGGGTATGCAGCTGCGAGAAATCTTCCTCGTTCAGGTCGGCAAACAACACCATGTGTCGAATGCCGCAACTCCGACAGTCCGAAGTGCCTTTCCAAGCCGACTCAACGTGTATGGGAATCATGGCTTCATGATACATTGCCGACCGTTAAATACCATGAACACCAAGCGACAATTCTTGCGTCAAAGCGCGGCGCTGTGCGGGTTTGCAGGCCTTTCGGCTTGGCCTCAGCTTGCCGCCGCAGCGCCCACCCCCAAGGCTCCCCAATGGGTGGTGGGCCAGCGCGCAACGCTGCCTCCTTTGCCCTTGCTGCAAGGCGGCATTGAGACTTTCGACAAAACCGCTGGCCAAGTCGTGATGCTGGAGTTTTGGCACACCCGGTGTCCGTTTTGTGCCCGACAAAATCCGGTGCTCGATGCCTTTTATCGTCGCCACAAAGACCAAGGCCTGTCGGTTTACGCGATTCACATCGACAACAAGCAGCCCGCCGAAGTCAAGCGCTACATCGATCAACACGGCTATGCCTTCACCGTCGGCTTGGCCGACCCCACCTGGCAAGCCGTTTTCAAGCAACGCAAAGGCTTGCCGCAACTCTTCGTCATTGACCGTCAACAGCGTTTGCAACGCATTGAGTTGGGGGAAATGTTTGCTGAAGACCTCAACGACCTCTCCCAACTGCTGTAACACCCCATGGAATTTTTGCTCGACCCCAATTTGTGGATTGCTTTTCTGATGCTCAGTGCCCTTGAAATTGTGCTGGGCATTGACAACATCATCTTCATTTCCATTTTGGTGGGCCGCTTGCCTGCGCATCAACGCGACTTGGCTCGCCGCTTGGGTCTGGGCTTTGCCATGATCACCCGTTTGATGCTGCTGGCCTCGCTCAGCTGGATCATGGGCATGCGTGCCGATTTGTTCACCGTTTGGGGGCAAGCCATCAGCGGGCGTGACCTGGTCTTGTTGTTTGGCGGTTTGTTCTTGCTCTACAAGGCCTCGCATGAAATCTTCATCGAGGTTGAAGCCCCTGATGCCCCGGGTTCCAAGCAGGATGCCGAAAACCAATCGGCCACCAAAGCCGCCTTCACATCGGTGATTTTGCAAATTGGCATCATCGACATCGTGTTTTCGCTGGACTCGGTGATCACGGCCGTGGGCATGGTCGACAACTTGGGGGTGATGGTTGCGGCCGTCATCGCAGCCGTCATGGTCATGTTGATGGCCGCCAAGCCCATTGGCGACTTCGTCGACCGCCACCCCTCGGTCAAGGTCCTGGCCTTGGCCTTTTTGGTGATGGTGGGCACGGCTTTGGTGGCCGAAGCGTTTGACACCGCCATTCCCAAAGGCTACCTCTACGTGGCCATGGCCTTCTCGCTCGGCGTCGAATCGCTGAACATTCGCGCCCGCAACAAGCGCCAAGCCCCCATCAACGACTGAGTCCGGGCTGTCATGCCCGTGATATCCCCATGTTCGGTCAAGTGATCAAATGACAAACTACGTCTTTGATCCTTGAATTGGTTGTCACCATGACCCCCGAACGACTGGCCACTGGCGCCTTCATGCCCTACCCCGATGTGCCGGTGGCGAATGCCCCAACCGGCCCTTTGCAGGGTTTGCGCTTTGGCGTGAAAGATTTGATGGACGTGGCGGGCTACCCCACCAGCAATGGTCAGCCCCTGATGCTGGCCCGTTCGGGGCTCAAAACCCGCCACGCCGAGGTGGTGCAACGCTTGCTGGATGCCGGGGCGGCTTTTGACGGCAAAACCGTCACCGACGAATTGGCCTTTTCCATGAATGGCCGCAATGCCCACTTTGGGGCCCCCATCAATGGTGCGGCCCCCGATCGCATCGCGGGCGGATCCTCTTGTGGGTCGGCCTCGGCCGTGTCCCATGGGCTGGTCGACTTCGCCTTGGGCACCGACACCGGCGGCTCGGTGCGCGCGCCCGCCAACCACTGCGGCCTCTGGGGCCTGCGCCCCACCCACGCGCGCATCCCCTTGACGGGCATTTGGGATTTGGCCCCCAGCTTGGATACCTTGGGCTGGTTCACCCGCGACTTGCCCACCTTTGCCCGCGTGGCCGATGTGTTGCTGGGTGCCGATCCTCACCCCCTGCCCGATCAACCCCAACTGGTCATGCCCGCCAGTTGCTGGGGCCTGCTGGGCGCCGATGCGCGAGCCGCCTTGGAGCCCGTGTTGCAGCGCTTGAGCCAACGCTTTGGCCCGCTGGGTGCCCACGACACGCCACTCGATTTCGAGGCTTTGTATTGGGCCTTCCGTTATGTGCAGGGCGAAGAAGCCTGGCAAGTCGATGGGCCCTTCATCGAGGCGCACCGCCCACCCCTGGGCCCCGACGTGGCGCAACGGTTCTTCTGGTCGCGCGACGTCACCCCCGAGCAAGCCAACGAAGGTCGCCGCGTGCGCCAAGCCTTCACCGAGCAGCTGCGCGCTTGGTTGGGCAGCAACACGGTGTGGGTCCTGCCCACCATGCCCGACGTCGCCCCCCTGATTGCCCAGCCTGCCGAAGCCCTAGAGGACTACCGCAACAAGGCCATTCAGCTGTTGTGCTTGTCGGGCCTCAGCGGTTTTCCTCAACTGCATTTGCCCTTGGCCCAGCGACTCGACGCCCCCTTTGGCTTGTCCTTGATGGGCCCGCCTGGCAGCGACCGAAGCCTCATCCGTCTGGCCGAACAACTCCTCTCTTCCCACTGAACTGACCCACCATGACTGACGCCAACGCCTTTCTCGACCAAGTGTTTTTGAACGCCCGCACGGCCAATGGTTTTTTGCCCACCCCCGTGAGCGATGACCAACTCAAGGCCATTTACGACGTGGCCAAAATGGGGGCCACCTCCATGAACACCCAGCCTGCTCGCTTTGTGTTTTTGCGCACCGCCGAAGCCAAAGCGCGACTCAAGCCCTGCTTGTCACCGGGCAATGTGGCCAAAGCCGATGAGGCCCCGGTGACGGTGATCGTGGCCAACGACACCCGCTTTTTTGAACACATGCCCAACATCTGGCATGTGCCCAACGCCAAAGATTTGTTCGAAGGCAATGCAGCCTTGGCCCAAGGCACCGCCACGCGCAACGCCACTTTGAGCGGCGCTTATTTCATGATTGCTGCTCGTGCCCTGGGCCTCGATTGCGGCCCCATGAGCGGGTTTGATGCGGCCAAGGTGAACGCCGAGTTTTTCCCCGATGGGCGCTGGCAGGCCAACTTCCTCATCAACCTGGGCCATGCCGACACCAGCAAAACCTTCCCGCGCAATCCGCGCCTGAGCTTCGAGGACGCCTGTCGCTTGCTCTGATCGCTTCAAAGGAACGGCCATGTTTTACGGACAAATCGAAGGCAGTGGTTTTGAGGTCATTGACCCTGAATTTGCCGGGTGTTTTGTGGGGCATGCCCGCTTGGATCGCTTGTGGACCGGTTGCCGCTGGGCCGAAGGGCCTGCGTGGTTTGGCGGTGGCCGCTACCTCATCTGGAGCGACTTGCCCAACGACCGCCTCCTGCGCTGGGATGAAACCGACGGTTCGGTCTCGGTGTTTCGTCACCCCAGTGGCTATGCCAACGGCAACACCGTGGATGGCCAGGGCCGACTCATCACCTGCGAGCACCAACACCGACGCATCACCCGCACCGAGCACGATGGCCGCATCACGGTCTTGGCCGACCGCTTCGACGGCAAACGCCTGAATTCGCCCAACGACGTGGTGGTGAAGTCCGATGGCAGCATCTGGTTCACCGACCCCGACTACGGCATCATCGCCGACTACGAAGGTGCCCGGGCCACGCGCGAGCAATCGGGCTGCCACGTCTACCGCATCGACCCCCAGAACGGGAGCGTCACCCAGGTGGCCAATGACTTTCACCACCCCAATGGCTTGGCGTTTTCACCCGACGAACGCTGGCTCTACATTGCCGACAGTGGGTTCACCGAAGACCCAGCCGCCCCGCGTCACATTCGCCGCTTTGCCGTGAGCGACGCTGGCAACAGTTTGTCGGGCGGCGAAGCACTCATGACCTGCACCGCCGGTTTTTTTGATGGCTTTCGCGTGGACCAAGCCGGCCGCTTGTGGACCAGCTCCGCCGAAGGGGTGCATTGCTACCGTGCCGACGGCCAGTTGCTGGGCAAGGTGCACGTCCCCGAAATGGTGTCCAACGTGTGTTTTGGTGGCGCTCAGCGCAACCGCTTGTTCATTTGCGGCACCACCTCGCTTTACGCCATCTACCTCAAGATCAATGGATGAACGACAGGAGAAGCATCATGACCGTTGCCCACTTTCCTCAACGCACCCAGGCCGCCAAGCCGGCCAAGCAGCTCACCCATGAGCAAGCCGTGGCCGCTGCCAAAGCCCTGCGACCGCGACTGGCCGAGCGTGCCGCGCAAGCCGAAGCCCTGCGTCGACTGCCCGATGAGACCGTGACCGAATTGCACGAATCCGGGCTCATGCGGCTCATGCAACCCGCGGCGTTTGGGGGTTCGGAGCTGGGGCTGTGCGCCCTCATGGACGTGGTGGTGGAATTGGCCAAGGGCTGCGCATCCACCGCCTGGGTCTACTCCAACCTGGCCTCCCATTCCTGGAATCTGGGCCAGCTCAGTGCCCAAGCTCAGCACGACATCTGGGACGAAGACCCCAACGCCATGGGCGCCACCGGTCTGGCCTTCCCCTGCGGCAAAGCCGTGCCCGTCGACGGTGGCTACCGGTTAACCGGCAAATGGCCGTTTGGCAGTGGCGTCAATGCCAGCACCTGGATGTTTGTGGGCGCCATGACCGAGCGCACGGGCGGCGCCCCCGAGCGTCGTTTCTTTGTGGTGAAAGCCCCTGATTTCACGCCCCAAGACAACTGGCATGCCTTTGGGCTGGCCGCCACCGGCAGCCACGATGTGGTGATCGACGACGTGTTTGTGCCCGAGCACCGCTCCGTCTCCGCTGAAGTGTTTGCCGCTGGACAAAACTTGCCGGGTGGTCAGCTCTACAGCAACCCGCTCTTCAAAATGCCCACCTTTGCCGCGTTTGCCTATGTGCTGGCCTCCATTCCTTTGGGCACAGCCAAAGGCGCGGTGGAAGCCTTCACCGAAACCATGCGCAATCGCGCCAGCACCTACACCGGCGCTCGTGTGGCCGAGCTGTCCACCGTTCAAGCCCGCATCGCCGAAGCCTCAGCCTGTGTGGAGTTTGCCGAGGCCGTGCTGCGCCGCGACTGGACCACCCTGGAAGAAGGCGTGATGCGTGGCGAATACCCCAGCATGGAAACCAAATTGCGCTGGAAACGCAATGCGGCCTATGCCACCACTTTGGCGGTCAAGGCCATCGACACCATCATGCCGGCAGCTGGAGCCTCTGGCCTGCTCACCAGCTTGCCCTTGCAGCGCCAGTTCCGCGACCTGCATGCGGCCAGCGCCCACATTGCCCTCACCTGGGATGTGCACGCCGCGGCCTATGGCCAAAGTGCGCTGGGCTTGCAGCCCCAAGGCGGCCTGCTGTTGTAAGCCTTGCCCGGCGGGTTGCCGGGTTAGCCGCCCCAAATGGCGCCATAGGCCAAGGTGACCATCACGCCCGCAAACAAAGCGGGCAACAAGCTGTTGAAGGGGCGCATCCACACATAGACCATGCCCGCGAGGCTGATGGCCAACCTCAACCCCAAGGGCATGGTTTCCAGCAAGCCCTGCGGAAACACAATCAGCCGCACCGTCAGGCCCGCGATCATGGCGTAGGTGACGCACGACACCCACTGGAAAAACTCACCGTTCGGATCAATCCGACCGGCAAAAAACACCCCCAAACCCCGGCACAGGAAAGTGCCCAAGGCCCCCGCCATCAGAATCAATGCGGGTTGTTGCCAATCGGCCATCATGGCTTGGGCTCCTGCGCATTAGCAGCCAGACGGGCTGAGCGGGCGGACCAGGCTTTGGCCCCGAAGTAGGCCAAGGTGCCGCCCACCAAGCCGGTGGTCAACAAGCTGGTGTCGGCGTCCCAGAGGAAAAACCACGGCCCCAGCAGCAAGCCCAAAATCACCGCAGCGCGATTCGGCAAAGGCCGCGCCCCTGCGAAAGACAGCAAAAAGAACAAAGGGTTGAGCATCACCAGCGCCAAGGTGAAGGCCTGTGGCACC
The DNA here is from genome assembly GCA_038126555.1 of Betaproteobacteria bacterium. Taxonomy (GTDB): domain Bacteria; phylum Pseudomonadota; class Gammaproteobacteria; order Burkholderiales; family Burkholderiaceae_C; genus Limnohabitans. The sequence goes on along the minus strand of JAYPFZ010000004.1, from coordinate 13,394 downwards.
CAGCCCGCCGCCACATGGCCCAACAAGGTCGCTGGCACCGACAGCAGCCAACACGGCAAGCCAAACCCCACAAAAAAAGGCAATCGGTGTTCGGGCGCCATGTCTCGGAATCGGTTCATGCACACCGCCCAAGCCGTCATGGCCATGATGTGCACCGTGGCATACAAACGCGGCGTGTGGTCTTTGCGGTCGAGTTGCGGGAACAGGGTCACCGCCATGGTGATGAAACGAGACGAACTCAGGGCCACGACCAAACCCGTGGTGACCCAAGACACCCCCGCCAGCATCATTTCCATCATGATGATTTGACCGGGCAAAGCGAACACCAGCAAGGTGGTGAGGCCCATCCAAACCAGGGAAACGTCGTGGGTTTTGCCGATGGCGCCAAACCCGACCATGCTGGCAAACAAGACCCAGACCGGTGCGCCCATGGCTTCCTGAAAGCCACGACGGAAAGCCTGGGACTTGGATTGAAACGATTGCATGAACAACTCCAAGGGATAGCCTAGCACGCCCTCCTGGCGGGTCATCCCTCCTCGGGGATCGCAGGGGACAGTGAGCTTCGTAGAATGGCGGGTTTTCGCATTCGAGCTGTCTGTCGTTCGTCCGTTGCCATGAAAGTCATTGTCGTCATGAACCCCAAGGGTGGGGCTGGCAAATCCACACTGTCCACCCAAATCGCTGGCTATTTCGCCAGCCAGGGTCACGCCGTGATGTTGGGCGACACCGATGTGCAGGGCTCAGCGCGCAATTGGCTGCGGGTGCGCCCCGACACCGTGCCCGCCATCCAGACCTGGGACTTGGCCGCCGACCTCACCATCAATGCCCAGCCCCTGCCCGGCACCACCCACGTGGTGATTGACACCGCCGGCAGTGTGGCCGGTTGGCGTTTGGAGCGATTGGTGGAGCGGGCACACAAAATCGTGATTCCCATGCAGCCCAGTGCGTTCGACATGGAGGCCTCGCGAGCATTCTTGACCCAGCTGCGAGGGCCCTTGCGGCGCTCAGACGATGATTTGGGTGTGGTGGGCATGCGGGTGGTCCCGAGAACCTTGTCGGCCCGGCACCTGGAGTCCTTCATGCAGGCCTTGCACATCCCCGTTCGCGGCATGCTGCGCGACACCCAAAACTACGTGCAATTTGCCGCCCATGGCCTGAGCTTTTTCGACGTCACCGCGGCCCGCTACGCCCAAGACCTGGCGCAGTGGCGCCCCATTTGCCAATGGTTGGACACCTGAATCCCCAGCGCTGGCTGTTGCAACGCATTCGCGCGTTGACCGGTCATGAGGGCAGCCCGGATGCGTTTCGTGAGCCCTTGGGTGACCCTGGCTGGTTTGGCCCCGACGCCATGTGCTGGCAGGTGCATGCCCATTTTGTGGCCATGATGGCTGGGGGCTTAGGTTCTTTGCTCATCCAATCGCTGCACCCCCGCGCCTTGGGGGCGGTTTGGGACCATTCCAATTTTCGACAAGACCTGATGGGCCGGTTGGGACGAACCGCGTATTTCATCGCAGCCACCACCTACGGCTCCCGTGCGCTGGCCCAATCGGTGGTGGATCGGGTCAACCAGATTCACGACCGCATCAGCGGCACCCTGCCCGATGGCACGCCCTACCACGCCCGCGACCCCGAACTCATCGAGTGGGTGCATTTGGGCGAAGTCCTGAGCTTCATCCGGGCCTATCAGCACCTGAGCTTGCACCCCATGAGCCCTACTCAAGTGAATCAATACCTGCGGGAAATGGCCGTGGTGGGACAGGCATTGGGGGCGAGGCAGTTGCCCCTCACCGAAGCCGAGTTGACGGACCAACTCCACCAGCGCTTGGGTGAGTTGCGACGGGACGAACGCACCGAAACCACCCACCACTGGATCGCCGAATTGCCCCAAGCCAGCCCTCAGCCGGTGCTCATGGGGCAATTGGTGCAGTTATCGGTGGACTTGCTGCCCGATTGGGCCAAGCCTTGGATCAACCTGCCCAGCCAATCCACCATGGGCGCCGGCCTGCGGCGCTGGGGGTTCAAGGCGCTGGGTGCGGGCATTCAGCCCGTGTTGATGCGCGAGGGCGTGGCTGGGGTGGCACACGCCCGGATTCAGGGGCATTAACCCCCGCCCTGTTCAGGCCACGCGGCTCATGGGGAGTTCGTGGATGGGCAGCTGAAACACCGAGTTGGGCACGCGGGGCAGGCTCATGGTGGGCAGGGGCTTGAGCTTGAAGCGGCCTTGCAGCACCGGTGCATTCGACTTGACCGGCAACTCCACATGGGCCCAGTCGGCCAATTTTTGTTCCTTCAGGTAACTGTGGGCCAAGTCAAACAAGCCATCAAAGCAGGCGCTCACGCCGCGAATGGCGTCGGCTTCAACGCCTTCGCCAGCCTCAGGGCCTTCGGCTTGAAACACCTGCACAATGTCCCAAATGCTCAGTTGCGCCGGATCGGCGTCGAGTTGGTAGCCGCCACCGGGGCCCCGATAGGAGCGAATGATGCCTTTGCTCTTGAGCACTTTCAGAATGCTCTCGAGGTAAGACACCGACATGCCCAGGGTTTCGGCGATGTCTTGGGTGCTCACGGTTTGCCCCTGCTGTTGAGAGGCAATCACGACGGTGGCATCTACGGCACTGAAGGTTCGCTTAGAAAACATGTGAGGCTCCTTTTATCTTGGACAAATATTAACAAAAAAAGAGCTTCCAGCGAATATTTAAATTTAATGAGTCTTAAAGTATTTATTTATTGATTCATTGACCTAGACAAACTAAGTTTGTCCAAGCCGCCCTCGCCCCCATTGCCAGGCCCAATGGGCCAAGGACACCCAGACCGTCATCGCCGACAGGGTGAGCACCAGCGCTCCGGGTTCTTGTTCACCCCAAGCCCGATCCATCAAGGCCCAGCTGGTGACCAGCAGCGCGAAGGCGGCGCAAGCTTGGGCCCATGGGCCGGGCTGCCAAGACCAGCGCGTGAGCACCCAGGCGGCAAAGGCCGCTGCCATCAGGCCAACGCCCGTGCCCGCCAACAAATCGGTGGGCCAATGCGCGCCCACCGCCATGCGAGACACCGCAGCACCCAAGGCGAGTAGCCCCAGGGCGATCCCCACCCACAGGGGCTTCACCCGCGCAGCCGATGGCAGGCTTCGCCAATACAGGCCCACCATGACCGCCAAGGCAACCGCTGTGATGGTGTGGCCCGAAGGGAAACTGCGGCCATTGAGCACCCAGCCCACGACGTGAAATTGATCCAGCGTCAGCACATCGGCCGGACGCGGCCAGTCCAGCGACCGCTTCAACATCAACGACATGGCCCCACCCACGGGCACGGCCGATAGCCAGGCGAAATAAACGCGTGGATGACGGAACAGCACAGGGGCCAGCAAGGCAAACACCACGCTGGTGTCCCCCAGCTGGGTGAGGTTGGCCCAAAGCGTGGGGGCCGATTGACCCCATCGGTTGAAGCTGAAAAAGCCAGGCTCTGGCACCCCCACAACCAGCTTCAGCAACGCGGCAGTCACGAGCAAAGCCAGCCCCAGCCCCACGAGTTGCTTGAGGCCACGGGGGCTCAACATGGGCGGTTGGAGCTCAGCCATGCTTGCCTTGCCAGTCGTCACAACGGTAGAAGTGGAAATGCGACAGGGTTCGACCCGCGCGGGTCACCACGTGCCCTCCCAATCGTTCGCAACGTGCAAAGCGTTGCGGGCCTACGGGCGGGGCAAAGGTCATTTGCGACCAATCCACCCACAACACCGATTCGCCTGCGCGAAAACGACCAAACCACAGGTTGAACTGATCGCCATGGTCGTCCACGATGCGAACCGACAGGGGCCGGGCATACCAGGCCAAGCGACTGCCCAAGGTCCAATTGGTGACGGCCAAACCCGACAAACCCTGAGCCTGGGCCAAGGCCTTGGCGCGCGCTGCGGCCTCATCCCAACCGTGCAGGTCGGCCACGGGATTCATGCCGGCAAACCCGTTGCGATCCCCTGCAGATCGAGCCACAGACGTGGCCGACTCGGCGGGCAATCCGCCCCAAACCATGACGCCAGCAAAGCCCAACACCACGGCGGCCTGCAGCACCAAACCCAGCTTCACCCAAGCCCGCAAAGCGCCCACACCTTGGGCCATGCACGCGCACACCCAAGGGAGCAAGGCCACACCCAAGGGGGTGGCCCAGTGTGGCAAGGCACTGCCCCGACCCGAGGCTTTCAGCAGCACCACCAGCATGGGCAACGCAAACAGCCCAACCAGCGTGACGGGATCGCGTGCGCTGGGCCAACGCCAAGCGCGGCCCCCCGAGGCTTTCGGCTCGCGAGCGCGTGCCCAGGCCACGGCCGGCCAAATCAGACCCAGGCCCAAGAGCACCACCACGCCATAGCGCAAGGCAATGTGCGCGTGCCACTCCGCCCCGCCTTGGGCATGGGCGATTTGGTATCGGAAAGAGATCCAGTCGTTTTGGGCATTCCAAAGCACCACCGGGGCCACCAGCAACAAGGCGATGACCAGCGCCAGCCACCAGCCCCGCTGGCGCCAGAGCGACCAACCCAGCTGAGCTTGCAGCCCCAGCCCCACACTCACCGCCAACAACACCGCGGTGTATTTGGACAAACCCGCCAAGCCCAGCAACACGCCCAACCCGAGCCAATGCCGCCAATTGGCGTGGGGCTGGCCCAAGCGCCAAGTGAGGGCCATGAGCCCCAGCGTCAGCGGCAAGAGCAGTGCATCGGGCACCCAGGCCAATCCCATCAGGTGGGGCAAGAGGCTGGTCAGCCACAACCAGGCATCGATGCGCACCCCCAGCCACTGCGTTTGGGCCACTTGGGGAAACCACAGCTGGTTCAAGCTCAACAACAGACTGCCCGTCATCCACCACGTGGCCAAGGGCCACAGCCGCAAGGCCCACTCCGACTGCGACCACGGCAAGACCAAGGCCTGCAGCCAGCCCACCAAGGGTGGGTGATCGAAATAGCTCCACGCCAAGTG
>JAYPFZ010000004.1:0-8420 GCA_038126555.1 Betaproteobacteria bacterium | reverse complement strand
AGTGGGTGCCATAGAGGGCGTAATGGGCTTCATCGGGCGACAAGCCCAAGGTGCAGGCCCAAACCCCATGCAGCAACAAAGCCAGCACAAAGGCCCGTCGGGTCCCCGGCTCTTGCCAGGGGGCGCTGACCAGCAAGGACCAGGCCGTCATGGGCGATCAGACCTTGCGGCGCTGCGGCCACACCAAGATGGCTGTGGCGCCATAGTTCCACATGAGCCCCACCAAAATGCCCACCAGGCTGGACCACAGCCAATACTCGCCACCGCCATGCATCCAGGAAGCGACGCCCACATTGGCTACGGCACCCAAGGCACAGGCGGCCATGAATTTGGCCAGGCCCCACCACCACGACCAACCCTTGAGTTGTTTGTCGCGATAGGTGAGGACGTTGTTCAGGTAAAAGTTAAACACCATGGCCACCACCACGGCCAGGGTCTGGGCGTGGGTGAACGATGCACCCGCCAATTTGAGGCTGGTGGTGAGCACCATCAGGTGCACCCCAACGCCCAAGCCGCCCACAGCGCCAAAGGAGAGCAAGGACGTGGGCACGTATCGGCCCAGGGTTTTGTCGACCAGCATCATCAGGTAGTCCCAAGCCACCCGGGCGTCGAGCTTGCTTTCGCCGGCGTGGCGCAAGCCAAAGGTGTAGGGCAACTCGACAAAGCGCAAGCTGCGCGGCGAGGACACCACGATGTCGAGCAAAATCTTGAAGCCCATGGTGGAGAGGTGATGCACAGCGCCCATGAAGGCTTCTCGCCGAATCATGAAAAACCCGCTCATGGGGTCACGCAATTTCACACCCAACAAACGCTGGCTCAGCCCCGTGGCCAAGCGGCTGCTGAGTTGACGGGATTCATCCCATTCCCCCACGCCTCCCCCTTCCATGTAGCGGGTGCCAACCACCAGGTCGCAATCGGGTGCGCGCAAGGCCGTCAACATGTTCGGCAACAGGGTTTCGTCGTGTTGCAAGTCGGCGTCCATCACCGCCAAGTAGGGGGCGGCGGTCGCCAACATGCCTTCGACGCAAGCGGAAGACAGGCCACGCCGCTGGATGCGATGCACCACCCGAACGCGCGGGTGATGCTGACCCAATTGGCGCACCAATTCGGCCGTGCCATCGGGCGAATCGTCGTCCACAAAGATCACCTCCCAAGCGATGCCATCGAGCACGCGATCCAGTCGCGACACCAACTCGTGGACATTGGCCGATTCATTGAAGGTGGGCACCACGACCGCCAGCTCGAGAGGTTGGCTGGCCGAGGGCACTCGCGTTGTGGGGTCACCCATGCGAAGTCGCTTTCTAAGTCAGTGCGTCAAGTCGGGGGATTCTATCGACCCCCCCGTTGGACTCAGGGCTTGAGCCACCAGAATTGGACATCCAGAGGGGCATCGGGAATGCGCCGAATGATCACGTGCTGAGCCGGTTGGGCATGGGCAAACTGGGCCTTCACCGTGCTGGCGCTTTGGCGGGTGATCAACAGCACCGGTTGCGCCGGTTGGCTGGGCAAAGGGAATCGCTGGTCGAAGTGGTTATCGGCCACGCCCCGGATGACCCAACCCATGGCGTTACCAGCAGGCAAATTCAAGGTGGCTTGCACCTGAGCCAAGATGCCACGGTCCTCCGAGGCAATGCGCCATTCGGTGCGAGGCACCTCGCTGGCCTGGGTCCACCAGGTGTTCACCACGGCTTGGTTCAAATGCGGCCAACTGCGCAATGTCCAAAAAGGGTCGGTGAAGACCGAGGGTCGAATGTTCAAGCGTTGGGCCAGCGGGTCGTAGCCATACAGCGCCGCCATGAACGCCACATGCAAACCCAAAGCCACATTCAGCCAAGCCACCCGTCGGCCTTGTTCCAGCCACCAGGCCCCGCCAAACACCACGCCCACCAAGGCCGGGGCCGCCCAATTGGCATGGGCGCGCGTGGACAAGGCCTGCACACTGATGACCAGCATCAAGGGCACACACGCCGTGAGCACCCAAGCCACGGCGGGGGCGTTTTGCCAAGGCTTGCGCTTGAGCCACAAGACAAACCCCAGCATGAGCACCACCCCCGTGATGGCCCATTGCGCCAGCCAGAACTCCAGCAAGCTCGACCAATGCCAGCCATAGGCGATGCCACCCCCCGAAATTTGCGCCGTGTGGTGCAAGGTGGGCGAACCCTGTGTCCAGTTCCACCACAGGTTGGGGGCAAAAATCAAAGCGGCCACACCAGCCCCGACATACAACCAGGGGCTGCGCCAGTGCGCACGCCAGCGGGGCTGCAATAAAGCCAGCCCCAAGCTGCCCAGGAACACCACCATGGAGTATTTGGACAACAGGCCCAAGCCCACCCACAAGCCAGTGAACAGCCATTGACGGGGCGCCCCTTCCAGGGCCAACCAGGCGCTGCGCATGGCCAGCAGCCAACACAGCATCAGCAAGCCATCGGTGGTGGCGATCAGGCCATAAAAACTGACCAGGGGCATGGTGGCAAACAGCAGCGTGGCCACCAAGGCCATGCGGGCTGGCGCACCCAGGTCGTGCATGAGCCGATGAAAGACCAGGCTGGACAAGAAAAAGGCCACAGCGGGCACCGCACGCACGGCATCGACGGTGGGGCCCAGCACTTCACGAAAGGCCCCTATCACCCAGGCGATCAGGGGCGGCTTGGTCCAATAGCCCCAATCGGGGGTCAAGCTCCAGGCGGTGTAGTAGGCCTCGTCTTCCGACAACGGCAATTGCGACGAAACCAGCCAGCGCATCAAGGCCAAGGCCCCCAGCAACACCACCAGCCCCATCGATGCGAAGCCCAGTCGTGCGGGCGTCGTGGCCTCACCGGGCATGTCGCCACCCCTGGTCATCGGGCAGGCTTTGGGCTTGCGGCGTGCTGCGCGTGCGATAGGGTCGCGAATGGCCTGACTCAAAAAACACCCGGGTCAACACCTCAGCCACCACCCCCGTGGTGACCAACTGCAAACCCGCAATCAACAAGAAAAAACCGCCCAACAACAAGGGGCGACCCCCGATGTTTTCGCCCATGATCCATTTGAGGCCCAGCAAATAAGCCAGGATGGCCGAACCCACCGCACCCAGCATCAAGCCCAATCCGCCAAAAAAATGGCCAGGACGGGAGCGAAACTGCAGGTAGTAATAAACGAACAACAAATCGAGCACCACCCGCAGGGTGCGTGAAATGCCGTACTTGGACTGCCCATGAATGCGGGGGTGGTGTTGCACCACTTCTTGCGCCATGCGCTGGGGTGAGGTGACGGTGGCCAGCCAAGCCGGAATGAACCGGTGCATTTCGCCATACAGCCGAATTTGCTTGAGGCACTGCGCGCGAAACACCTTGAGGCTGCAACCGTAGTCTTTGAAGCGAACGCCCGTGGCGCGGGCAATCAGGCGGTTGGCGATGCGCGACGGGATTTTGCGCAGCAGCCAGCCATCTTGGCGATTTTTCCGCCAGCCCGCCACCAAATCCAAATCTTCGTTGAGCAAGCGCGCCACCATGCGCGGAATGTCGATGGGGTCGTTTTGCAAGTCGCCATCGAGCGTGGCAATGACATCGCCGCGTGCGGCATCGATCCCCGCTTGCATGGCCGCCGTTTGTTTGAAATTCGTGGACAACACCACCACACGGACGTGCTCGCCCCAATGTAGGGCCGCCGCCTGCAAGGCCGCCGTGGTGCCGTCGGTGGAGCCGTCGTCGACCAGCACCACTTCCCAGGGGTGGGGGTAATCGCCCAACACCTCATGCACCCGCTCGAGCAAGGGCGTGACGTTGTCGCGCTCATTGAACAGGGGCACCACCAGAGACAAACGGTGGGGTGCAAGCGCTTCAGGGGCGGTCATGGGCAAAGGGTCTTTCATGGCGAAACATCAGGCCGTTGGTGGCCAGCACGGACTGTAACCAATCCCGCCAGCGCACCGGCCAGCGTGGCGTTGAGCAGAACCCAGGCATGGAGCACCAAGGCCCACTGCGCCCCTTGGGCCAAGCTCACCCCATGCCAACTCATGGCCCAAGCGGCACCCGCTTCGTAGGTGCCCACCCCCGCCCAACCTTGAACGGGGGAAAACACCGCCAACTCTGCCCCCACGGCGCCAGCCCATCCCCAAGCCCAGGCGCCGCCGCTGAGCCACATCAACAATTGCGCCTGAATGGCCAGCTTGAGGCCCCAGTTCAGGGCAGTGAGCCCCCAAATGGGGGCGGCATGCCGGTGTCGGCTGGTGAAGGCATCGCGCCAAGCGGCCCAACGGGGGCGCATCGTCCAAGCCCCGCCCCGCTGCAACACCCAGGGCAGGCCCCAAATGCCAGCAGCCAGCAAGGCCAAAGCGGCCGCTTGTAGCAGGTGGCCTTCGCGGGGCCAGAACCAAGCCGCCAAGGCCAGCAGCATCAGGGCATCTTGCACCCGCAACCAAATCAAGGCGCTCACCGATTGCGCCACGGGCAATTGGGCCTCGCGGCGCAACAACAAAGGGAAAGCGAGCTCGCCCGAACGGAAAGGCAGCCAATTGACCAATGCGTTGTGCATCAGGGTGATGCGCAGCCAATCGGCCCAGCGCAGCGCACAACGACCTTGAAACTCGGCATGCAAACGCCAAGCACGCACCGCATAAGAGAGCCACAGGCCCACGGTCAGCAGCACCCATTGCGGGGCCGTGAGCACCTGAAACAAAGCCCCCACTTCCGACCAGGCCCCGGATTGCCACCACCAAGCCAAGAACCCCACACTCACCAGGGCCGAGAGCACCCAACGCAGGCGAGACCTAGGGGTTAATTCGCCCGCGCTCATTGCAGGTGGCTTTCTATAATTTCTTGATGCGCCCTGTCCATTCGTTGATTGCCTTGCTGTTGTGTGTTTTGCTGTTTGCCTTGTGGCCCGATGTGGACTTGCGCGTCAGCGGGTGGTTTTACGACCCCTCTGCGGGCTTTTTCCTGAAAAATCAAACTTGGGCCGTCCGACTCTATGACCTCTTTGCTCAAGTGCATTGGGTGATTTTGGGCGGCCTGATGACGATTCTATTTTTTCCGCAATGGCAACAAAGCGCCCTGCGCCTGCGCCTGCGGCGTCAAGCCATTTATTTGTTGTTGGTTTTGCTGCTGGGGCCGGGCTTGCTCGTGAACTCAGGCTTCAAAGAGCATTGGGGTCGCGCTCGCCCGCATCAGGTGACGGCGTTTGGCGGCACCCAGGTGCACAGCGATGCCCTCACCCCCACCAACCAGTGTCAAGGCAACTGCTCGTTCGTGAGCGGCCACGCTGCCATGGGGTTTTTCATGGTGGCCGGGTTTTTTGCCAGTGGGCGACGCCGGTGGCTGGTCGCTGGCTTGCTGACCGGCTCTGTGGTGGGTCTGGCTCGCATCGTGCAGGGCGACCACTACCTGAGTGACGTGGTGTTTGCCTTTTGGTCGGTCTGGCTGGTGGCCTGGGCCTTGGCCGCCGTCATGGCCATCAAACCCCGATCTTGAGGGCCAAGGCCACCAGAGCGGCCACAGTCAGGGCCCACAACACCCCTCCCACCACCACCCAACGCTTGAGCCGAACAATGGCCTGCACACAGGCCAGGGTTTGCTCAGCCAACTCGGCCGTGGTTTGGGCTTGCTGCTCCAAGTCGCTTTGCATTTGAGCCGCCCGACCTTGCCATTGCATGACTTGCAGGCGAAGTTGCGACAACTCATCACCCGGTGTGCCCTCGGCCGCTTCGTCAGCGGGTGGGGTCTGCGCCGCTTTGCGCTTGTTCAGCATTTCCTTGGCTTTGTCCACGACCTTGGGGCCATGTTCAATCACCTCCGACCAGGGAATCACTTTGAGTGCAGTGAGCCAAGACATTGCCATTCCGTTCTCCTTGGAGGTCAAGCATACAAAGTTCAAATGACCCTGTCCCCCACTTTGACTTGAATCATCAGGGTGAACCCTAGGCCCACTTAGAATCTCAGCCCATGAGCCATCCCCACTCCGAAACCGTTTTGTCGGTCCACCATTGGACCGATCGCCTCTTCAGCTTCACCACCACCCGCGACACCGCCCTGCGGTTTTCCAACGGCCACTTCACCATGATTGGCCTGATGGTGAACGACAAACCTTTGTTGCGGGCTTATTCCATCGTCAGCGCCAATTACGAAGAGCACCTGGAATTTCTGAGCATCAAGGTGCAAGATGGCCCCCTCACTTCTCGCCTGCAACACATTCAAGTGGGCGACTCGGTGATCGTGGGTCGCAAACCCACTGGCACCTTGCTCATCGATTATTTGTTGCCCGCCAAAAACCTGTATTTGTTTGGCACCGGAACGGGCTTGGCGCCCTTCATGAGCATCATCCGCGACCCTGAAACCTACGAAAAGTTCGAGCATGTGGTGTTGGTGCATGGCGTGCGGCAAGTGAACGAGCTGGCCTACCGCGACTACATCACCCAAACCCTCCCCCAGCATGAGTTTTTGGGCGAGCTGGTGAGTCAGCAACTGCATTACTTTCCCACCGTCACCCGTGAGCCCTTTGAAACCCAAGGCCGCATCACCGATCACATTGCCAGCGGCAAACTCAATCAAACCTTTGGCTTGCCCGATCTCAACCCCGAGACCGACCGCATCATGATTTGCGGCAGCCCAGCCATGCTGGCCAGCCTCAAAACCATGGCGGAAGAGCGTGGCTTCAAAGAAGGCAACACCACGACCCCCGGTGACTTCGTCATTGAGCGTGCGTTTGTGAGCCAGTGAGGGCGAAGGCGCTCAAATGGCGCCTTGTGCTCGCAAGCCTTCGATTTGCTCGGCCGTCAGGCCCAACCCACTCAGAATTTCCTCGGTGTGCTCGCCCAGGCGTGGCACCGCTTGCATGCGGGGCTCAAAGGCTGAATTGCGGCCCGGCGGCTTGAGTGCCGGAATCGGGCCGCCGGGCGAACCCACCGTGACCCAACGATCCCGCGCACGCAGCTGCGGGTGCGCCCACACATCGGCCATGTCGTTCATGTTGGCGTTGGCAATGCCGGCCTGATCCAGTCGGGCCACCAGGTCCTCGGCGGTGAGGGAGGCAAACGCCGATTCAATGAGGGCGCGAAGGGCTTCGCGCTGCTGGTTGCGCAAGCTGTTGCTGGCAAAGCGTGGGTCTTGGGTCAACTCGGGCTGCAACAACACGTGCTCACAAAACAAGGCCCATTCGCGCTCGTTTTGCAAACCCAACATCACCGTGCGGCCATCCCCCGCCTTGAAGGGCCCGTAGGGAAAGATGGTGGCGTGCGAAGCCCCGGTGCGCGAAGGCGCAGGTGCCCCCTCGTAGGCGTAATACAAAGGAAAGTTCATCCACTCGGCCAACGACTCGAGCATGGACACATCAATGGCACTGCCTTGACCGGTGGCATTGCGCAGCAGCAGCGCATTCAAGATGCTGGTGTAGGCATACATGCCCGCCGCAATGTCGGCAATCGAACAGCCCGCTTTGCTGGGCACCTCTGGCGTGCCGGTCACCGACAAGAAGCCGGCCTCGCTTTGAATCAACAAGTCGTAGGCCTTGCGATCCCGGTGCGGGCCGTCGGCGCCATAGCCCGAGATGTCGCACACGATGAGGCGAGGAAACTCGTCCTTCAGGTCGTCGTAGGACAAGCCCATGCGGGCCGCAGCCCCGGGAGCCAGGTTTTGCAGCAACACATCGGATTGGGCCAGCAACTGGCGCAGCAGGGGCTGGGCATCGGGGTGTTTCAAGTCCAGGGTGAGGCTTTCCTTGGAGCGGTTGGTCCACACAAAATGCGAGGCCTCTCCGTTCACGCGTTCGTCGTATTTGCGCGCAAAGTCGCCCACCCGGGGGCGCTCGACCTTGATCACCCGAGCGCCCATGTCGGCCAGCTGGCGGGAGCAAAAGGGTGCGGCAATGGCGTGCTCAAGCGACAGCACGGTGATGCCAGACAGGGGCAAAACACGGGAGGAAGCGGTGGTTTGGGTCATGCTCAAAGTATAGGCACCCGATCCTGCCTTGGCAACAAGCCACAACCCAACCGCTTAACTGAAAGCTGATCACCCTGACCAGTTCAAGGTCTTCTCTAGGGGCATTCCCCGATGGGGAAGGCGGTTGTAAGTTTGGAGAATGATGACCGTTTGTTTACTACTTGAAGGTCCATCCATGAAATTTCTCAAGCGTCCTCTGTTGCTGATTGCCGCAGGTTTGTTTTCCGCTCAATTGTTGGCGGCCCCCATCGTCATCAAATACAGCCACGTGGTGTCCAACAACACCCCCAAAGGCCAATCGGCGATGAAGTTCAAGGAACTGGCTGAGAAATACCTGCCCGGCAAAGTCGAGGTTCAGGTGTTCCCTAACTCTCAGCTGTTTGGCGACGGCAAGGAAATGGAAGCCCTGTTGCTGGGTGACGTGCAAATCATTGCGCCCTCCCTCTCCAAGTTCGACCGCTTCACCAAGCAATTGGCGGTGTTCGACCTGCCCTTCTTGTTCAAGGACAT
>JAYPFZ010000003.1:14767-60776 GCA_038126555.1 Betaproteobacteria bacterium | reverse complement strand
CTCATGAAAGGCCAACCCCTGGCCTACAACAAAGACAACCAAGAAGACAAAGAGCCGCTGTTCGACACCGTCGACACCCTCAAGGACACCTTGCGCATCTTTGCCGAAATGATTGGCGGGCAAATCAACCCCGCCACCGGCCAAAAAGAAGGCGGCATTCAAGTCAACGCGGCCCTCATGCAAGCGGCCGCGCAAAAGGGCTATGCCACGGCCACCGATTTGGCCGACTACCTGGTGAAAAAAGGCTTGCCATTCCGCGATGCCCACGAAACCGTGGCCCACGCGGTGAAGGCCGCCACCAGCCACGACTGCGATTTGTGTGACCTGCCCTTGCAAGTCTTGCAAGGCTTTCACCCCAGCATTGGCCAAGACGTCTACGACTGCCTAAGCCTGCAAGGCTCCTTGCACGCGCGCAACACCTTGGGCGGCACCGCACCCGCTCAGGTGCGTCAACAAATCGCGCGCCATCGCCAGCGACTGGCCTAAGCCCCACCACCGGCGCCGACTGCCCATGGATGTGCTGAGCCTGACCCTCAACCCCGCGTTGGATTTGCTCACCACGCTCGATCGCGTTCGGCCCGTCGACAAGCTGCGCTGCGGCCCCGTCCTCACCCATCCCGGGGGTGGCGGTGTGAACGTGGCCCGCGTGCTGCATCGACTGGGGGCGTCGGTCCGTTCGTGCCACCTCAGTGGTGGCGTCACCGGCGCACACCATGCCCAGTTGCTGCAAGCCGAAGGGGTGCGCATGCAGGCCATCCCCATCGCCGCTGAAATGCACGAGAGCTTTTCGGTCCATGAACTCAGCTCGGCCCAAGACTTCCGCTTCGTGTTGCCGGGGCCTCAGGTGCAGGCCCACGAATGGCAAGCCTGCCACGACTGGGTGACGGGGCATTGGCCCCTCCAATTTCTGGTGCTCAGTGGCGGCAACCCACCCGGCGTCCCGGACACCGCCTACGCCGACTTGACCCGCAGCGCGAAAGATCGCGGTCTGAAGGTGGTGGTGGACAGCCACGGCCCCTTGCTCGAAGCCGCCTTGGCCCAAGGGGTGTTTTGCTTCAAGCCCAATGAAAAAGAGTTGGGCGAATTGATGGGCCGCCCCCTGCCCGACGACCACGCCCTGCACCAAGCCGCTCGTGAGTTGGTGCAGCAAGGCCATGCCCAATGGGTGGCCGTGTCGCTCGCCGAACGCGGCGCCTTGATGGTGGGCGCCACAGGCGCCTGGCGCGCGCCGGCTGTGCAGGTGTCGCCCCGCACCACCATTGGCGCTGGCGACAGCTTTGTGGCGGGTTTGGTTTGGGGCTGGCTCCAGGCTTGCCCACCCCCAGAGGTGCTGCGCTGGGCCATGGCCTGCGGCGGCGCTGCCTTGCTCAACCCGGGCACGGCGTTGTGCGAAGCGGCCGATGTGCGCGAACTGCTCCCTCGCATCGAAGTCCAGCCTTTCAGCGGATGCGCGGGCGACGCCTGAGCCAAGCGCCAGGTCAGCCCAAGCCTTAACATCGCCTTCAAAGGAAGCCCACCATGACCGTCATCACCAACATTGAAGACTTGCGCCGCTTGGCCGAATGCCGCGTGCCCCGCATGTTCTATGACTACGCCGACTCCGGCAGCTGGACCGAAAGCACCTACCGCGCCAACGAAAGCGATTTCCAGCGCATCAAGTTCAAGCAACGCGTGGCCGTCAACATGGAAGGCCGCAGCACCGCCAGCCAAATGATTGGTCAAGACGTGGCCATGCCCGTGGCCATTGCCCCCACGGGCCTCACCGGCATGCAACACGCCGATGGCGAAATTTTGGCCGCCCGCGCCGCGCGCCAATTTGGCATTCCCTTCACCTTGTCCACCATGAGCATTTGCTCGATTGAAGACGTGGCCAAGCATGCGGGTCCCGGGTTTTGGTTTCAGCTCTACGTGATGAAAGACCGTGCCTTCATCGAGCGCCTGATTGGTCGCGCCAAAGATGCGGGTTGCTCGGCCTTGGTGCTCACGCTGGATTTGCAAATCCTGGGGCAACGCCACAAAGACCTGAAAAACGGCTTGTCGGCCCCCCCGAAGCTCACCTTGGCCAACCTCATCAACATGGCCACCAAGCCCCGCTGGTGCTTGGGCATGCTGGGCACGCCACGCCGTCAATTTGGCAACATCGTGGGTCACGTCTCCGGTGTGGACAACATGGGCTCCCTGAGCGAATGGACGGCCAAACAATTCGACCCCGCCTTGAACTGGGGCGACGTGGAATGGATCAAAAAACAATGGGGCGGCAAGCTCATCCTCAAGGGCATCCAAGACGTCGAGGACGCCCGATTGGCCGTTGAATCCGGCGCCGATGCGCTCATCGTGTCCAACCACGGCGGACGCCAGCTCGATGGCGCGCAAAGCAGCATCGAAGCCTTGCCAGCGGTGGTGCAAGCCGTGGGCAAATCCATTGAGGTGCACATGGATGGCGGCGTGCGCAGCGGCCAAGACGTGTTGCGCGCTGTGGCCTTGGGCGCCAAAGGCGTCTACATTGGCCGCCCCTTCCTTTACGGTTTGGGCGCCATGGGCCAAGCCGGCGTGACCAAGGCCCTGGAAATCATCCACAAAGAACTGGACTTGTCGATGGCGTTTTGCGGCCGCACCCGCATCGATCAAGTCGACAACAGCATCTTGCTGCCGGGCACCTTCCCCACCGCCTAACTGCGCTCACTCCAGAGCTGCCCCCCTGTCGCCCAGTGCTGGCGGGGCACGTCGAACAACAAGATGTCGACGCTCTCGGGCGGGCTGCCCAGCGTTTGTACACAAGCCTCGGTGATGGCCTTCACCAAGGCTTGTTTTTGTTCGGGGGTTCGACCTTCAAACATTTCGACTCGAATCGTGGGCATGACGGGCTCCTCTCGCGATGTAACAGCTGCGCATGATAAGCAGGCTCCGCAGGGCCTCGGGTAAGCCCCTAGGCACCCAGTCGTCCGACATCGCACAATGAATTGGTCATTTCGGCGATCTTTTTCATTCATTCCCCCTCACCATGAAACCCTTATTCACCCAACGCGCCCTGCCCCTGGTTTTGTCCCTGGCGGCTGGCTTGAGCGCCTGCGCCTTGCCACCCGCCACCCCCAAGGCCCAACTGGCTCCCGCACAACCGGCCACCTTGGGCATGGCTTGTGAAGACCTCGCAGCTCGCCTGGCCGGTTTACCTCAAACCCGCATTGCCTCGGTGACCACCGTGGCCGCTGGCGCCTTGAAAGTCCCTGGCCAAACCCTGCCCGAGCACTGCTGGGTGCAAGGGGCCATGCAGGAACGCAAAGGCCCCCTCGATGGCCTGAGCTATGCCATTGGTTTTGAAATGCGCTTGCCCAAGGCCTGGAACGGCCGCTTCTGGTATCAGGCCAATGGCGGCATCGATGGCACGGTTCATCCGGCCGTGGGTGCCTTGGGCGGCGGCCCCCTCACCTCGGCCTTGGCCCAAGGGTTTGCCGTGATCAGCTCGGATGCCGGACACAACAACCGCATCACCCGGGGCCCGGGTTTTGGCATCGATCCGCAATCGCGACTCGACTACGGCTATCAGGCAGTGGGCAGCCTCACGCCCATGGCCAAGGCGCTGATCCAGCGCGCCTATGGCAAGGCCCCCGATCGCTCCTATTTCGGCGGTTGCTCCAACGGCGGTCGACACGCCATGGTGGCGGCCACCCGCTACGCCGATCAATACGACGGCTTCTTGGTGGGCGCGCCCGGCTACCGCTTGCCCCTGGCTGCGATTGCGAACGTGTTTGGCGCACAGCAATACGCCCGAGTGGCGACCGACCCCAAAGACCTGTCCACGGCCTTCACCGACGCCGAGCGCCGCACGGTGGCCAATGCGGCCCTCAAGGCTTGCGATGCCCTCGACGGCCTCGCAGACGGCATGATTCAAGACACGGCAGCCTGTGCCCAAGCCTTCAACTTCCAACGGGATGTGCCCACCTGCACCGGTGCGCGCGATGGCTCCTGCCTGAGTGCCGCTCAGAAGGCGGCCATCGCCCCCATCTTCTCGGGGGCCACCACCGAAAACGGCCAAGCGTTTTACGCCAGCTTCCCGGTGGATGCTGGCTTGGCCGGTGCCGGGGTGAAGAACTGGGAATTCACCGCGCCCTTGAAGCTCGACTCCGGCGCCATTGGCCTCATTTGGAGCGTGCCACCGCAAAACCCCAAAACCTTCAAGCCCACGGATTACGTCCTGAACACCCCCATCAGCCAGTTGCTGGCTTCGGTGCAAGCCACCAACGACACTTACCGTGAAAGCGCGCTGAGTTTCATGATGCCGGTGAACCCCGAAAACCTGCGCGCGGTGCAACAACGCGGGGGCAAGGTCATGGCCTATCACGGCAACAGCGATGCGATTTTTTCTGCCAACGACACCCAGCGCTGGTACGAGCAATTGCAAGCCACCCACGGTGCGAGCACCGCCGACTTTGCGCGCTTTTTCCGCGTGCCTGGCATGGACCACTGCCGTGGCGGCCCCAGCACCGACCAGTTCGACATGATCACCCCCTTGGTGAAATGGGTGGAGCAAGGCCAAGCGCCACAACAGGTGGTGGCCCATGTGCGGGGTGCCGGCCATGCGGGCGGCGTCAACAACGAGCTGCCGGCGGGCTGGTCGGCCCAACGCAGCCGACCTTTGTGCCCCTGGCCTCAGGTGGCCCGCTACGTGAGCGGCGACCCCGAGGCGGCCAGCAGCTTCCAGTGCCGCTGAAGCTGGCCCGCCTCAAGGGGCGGGCTTGAGCGCCAGCACGTGGGTGTTGCGCAAAGACTCAAAGGACAACTGACGGTAGCGGCCATTGGCCCAGTCCAAAGCCATGTCTTGGCTGCGGAATGAGGCCGGGTGGCCGCTTTGCCCCGTTTGGTAAATGAAGACGTTGCGATCGCTGCCCGACAAGTCGTAAATGCTGCGCAGGGAGGCGGCGTGACGATTGGCAAACGGCAGGTTGGGGTCGTTGGCCCAGTATTGCCCCACGTTGATCGTGAAGTGATCGCCTGCACTCGGGGTGCTGACATTGAAAAACCGATTGAGCACGGGCACCTTGGCAAACGGGCGGTGCGAACTCAGCGCCGGGTGCAAATCCCCCCAACGCCATTTCACGGGCATGGCCCCTTGCCATTGCACCATGCGCTCGATGGCGCGATCCATGGCTTGACTGATGAGGGGCGTGCAGTCGGCGCCCGGACACCACGCCTCGCTGGGGTGCTCCAGGATGAAGGTCACGCCCGAACGGAAATGGCGCTTGCCATACAAGGCCTCGAAGGTCTTGGTGCCCAGGGGGCGCATCAGCAAGCCGCGTGTGATTTCGTCGGACCACACATTGAACACGGCTGCCGCCGCGCTGGCCTGCGTCATGCGGCCGTCGAAGTTTTTCAGCAGGGCCATGACTTGCTCACCCAACACATGGGTGGGCTGGGCCTTGAGGGCCTGGGGCAACAAACTCAGCGCCCCCAACGAGAGCACGTCTTGCTGAATGGCTTGCAGGGAGGCGAGGTCGTGGGTGGGCCGGGCATCGAGCAACTGCGTGATGCGCTGCATGCGCTCGGGGCTGTGCCAGTCGCCGGTGAGCAAATGGGGGTATTGGCGGTCCACAATTTTCTGGTTGGCCGTGGCATGCCAGCCTCTGGCCTCGATGGCGGCGCGGTCGCGCTGCGGGTTTTCGGCGTAGTCGACCCAGCCCACCCAATCGTAGTCAGGCAACCAGCCCGGCACGGGCGCCACACCGCGCATGGGGTTGAGCTCGGAGCGGATGGGGAACTTGCCAATCGCATGGAAACCCACTTCGCCCTGCGTGTCGGCCATCACCACGCTTTGCATGGGGCTGTGGTGCAAGGCATAGGCATCGGTCAGCTCGGCCACCGTCTGGGCTTGGTTGGAAGCAAAGCCGGCCATCACGGTCCGGTTGTCCCCATCAAGGGCCGCCCAGCGCAAGGCCATGACGTAGCGATCGGTGTCCATCACTTCGGCGTATTGGGGCTGCACATCGCTGACCACCGGGCCATGGCGGGTGCTGCGCACCGTGAGGTGCACATCGGGCTGGCCTTTCACGCGGATCACCTCCTGGCGTTGCTCAAAGGCTTGCCACCCTTGGGGGGTGAGGTATTGGCCAGGCCGGGCGGGATCGATGGCTTCAAGGTAGAGGTCTTGCACATCGGGGCCGGTGTTGGTGAAGCCCCAAGCCACGCCCCGCGTTCGACCCAACACCACAAAAGGCAAACCGGGCAAGGTGGCGCCCATCACGTCCAAGGCCGGACGCTGGTCTGAAGCACCCGCTTGCAAGTGGGCGAAATACCAAATGGCGGGGGCCGACAAGGCCAGGTGCGGGTCATTGGCCAACAAGGGCTTGCCCGAGGCGGTTCGGCTGCCGGGCACCACCCAGTTGTTGCTGCCCTTGCCCTCCAGAATGCCCACGTCACGCACCCAGGCCTGTGACCACGATGGCTCACGTGCCTCGGCCACTGGGGTGGGAGCCGCCGCCGTGGGGGCTTTGAGGGCCCCCAACTCGCGGTAAAAGCGCGGCAAGTCGACATCGGTCAGGGGGAAGTCGCCCGGGTAAGGGGGCATGAGGTCCCAAATTTGATCGTTGGTGAGGCGTCGCGACAAGGCAAAGCGCGCGAATTCATTGCCCCAATTGCCGCCCAGATCCAAGGCCATCATCAGCGCCCAGGCCACCGAGTCTTCGGGGGTCCAGGGCTGCCCCGACTCGCCACCGGCCTTGACGCGCAAGATTTGAAATTCGGGCGATGCCCCGGCCGCACCCGAGGCATGGGCCGCAGTCACCCCGTCGCTGTAGGCCTGCAAGGCCTCGCGGGTGGGGGCATCGAGTTGGGCCAATTGGCGCCGGGCCGCTGGCAAGATGCCCAGGGTGCGAATCAATTTGTCGACCTCCAAGGTGGGCGTGCCCAACACCTCGGAGAGTTCGCCCCGCATGAGCCGGCGGTTGAATTCCATTTGCCAGCCGCGCTCTTGGGCGTGCACAAAGCCCAGGGCGCGCCAAGCGTCGAGGGGCCGATCGGCCTGAATGTGGGTGAGGTCGTTGACATCCCGCGTGACCCGCACCTGGGCTTTGAGGCCGGGCAAGGTCCATTCGCCATCGAGCTTGGGCAAGCCCCGAATCACGCCATAAGCCACCACACCTGCGGCCAGCACCAACAAAGCCAGCACCGTCCACAAACCCCGTTTCAACCATTTCATGGCAAGCCCTCTCTTGATCCCGGTTTCGGTCCGGTTCCGCAACCCCGTCACTTTACGCGCAACCGCTATGCTTTCGATGTGACCCAGAACCCACCCATTCGCCGCATTGCCCACCTCGACATGGATGCGTTTTACGCCTCGGTGGAGCTGCTGCGCTATCCCCAACTGCAAGGCCTGCCCGTCGTGATCGGTGGCGGTCGTCGTCGCGAAGACGACTGGCTGGCGGTCATGCAGGCCAGGGACCCCGATGGCGACTGGCAAGCCGACAACCTGAGCAGCCGCCTGCACACCCTGCCCTTGCAGGCTTTCCCCCGCCTCTCGGGCTACACCGGGCGCGGCGTGATCACCACGGCCACGTATGCCGCCCGCCAATTTGGCGTGGGCTCGGCCATGGGCTTGATGAAAGCCGCCCGGCTGTGTCCCGATGCGATTTTGTTGCCGGTGGATTTCGAGCGCTACCGCGCCTTGTCACGCCAGTTCAAGGCCATCATCACCGACATCGCCCCGGTGATGGAGGATCGGGGCGTGGATGAGGTCTACATCGACTTCACCGAGGTGCCCGGTGGTCAACGCGAAGGCGGGCGCGTGCTGGCCCGGCTGATTCAAAAAAGCATTGCCGACGCCACCGCCCTCACCTGCTCCATTGGCGTGGCGCCCAACAAACTGCTGGCCAAGATGGCCAGCGAGTTCAACAAACCCAATGGCATTGCCGTGGTCCACGAGGGCGACTTGGCCACCCTGATCTGGCCCTTGCCTTGCCGAAAAATCAATGGCATTGGCCCCAAAGCCCAAGCCCGTCTGGCCGAGCATGGCATCCACACCATTGGCGAGCTGGCCGCGCAAGACCGGGCTTGGCTCATGCAAACCTTTGGCAAAACCCACGGGGCTTGGTTGCACGACGCGGCCTGGGGCCGCGACGATCGGCCCGTGGAAACGAGCAGCGAGCCGGTGAGCCTGAGCCGCGAAACCACCTTCGAGCGCGACTTGCTGGTGAGCCGAGACCGGGCACAACTGGGCCAAACCTTCACGCAACTGTGCGAGCGCGTGGCCGAAGACCTGCGGCGAAAAGGCTATGTGGGCAAGACCGTAGGCATCAAGCTGCGCTACGACAACTTCCAGGTGGTCACGCGCGACCGCACCTTGGATCACCCCGTGTCAGCCGCCAGCGACATCCGCGCCCAGGCAGGCCAGTGCCTCAAGCGCGTGGACCTCGACCGCCGCATTCGCTTGCTGGGGGTTCGCGTGAGCCAGTTGATGACGGTGCAAGCCGCCCAGTCGCTGCCTGTTCAAGCCGCCGAGTCCGAAGCCGAGGACGCACAAGGCTGGCTGTTTTGATTCACTGGCGCGCGGTTCGCACCGATCGGGGCAAGGCGTCGGGGTAGCTGCTGCGCCACGGGTTGATGTCCAAGCCCCCGCGTCGGGTGTAGCGGGCATAAACCTGCAGTTGCGTGGGCTGACACTTGGCCCAAATGTCGGTGAAGATGCGCTCGACGCAATGCTCGTGAAACTCGTTGTGGTTGCGAAAGCTCACGATGTAGCGCAACAAACCCGCCTGATCGATTTGCGGGCCGCTGTAACGAATTTGAACGCTGCCCCAATCGGGCTGGCCGGTCACCAAGCAATTGCTCTTGAGCAAGCGGCTCACCAGGGTTTCGCTCACGGGCTGCTCGTCGGTGTTGGCCACCAGCCATTCGGGGTTGGGCTGGTAGTCGGTGCATTCCAAATCCAAGCGGTCGAGGTTCACGCCATCCATTTCGTGGATGGGCTCGGCATCGAACTGATCCGCTTCGATCAACTGCACCCCCACGCCCGCGCGCACCGGCCCGCCTTGCCAAATCGCTGCGCCCAAATCCTGGCGCAAATGCTCGCGCACCGCTTGCGCATCGGGGAAGACGCTGTTGTTGAAACTGTTGAGGTAGAGCTTGAGCGACTTGCTCTCGATGAGGTGGGTGCTCTCACAAGGCACGGTGAAGCGGGCCATGGCCACCACCGGCTTGCCCTTGGGGTTGAGCCAGCTCAGTTCGTAAGCCGTCCACAGGTCAGCGCCCAGAAAAGGCAAGGCCTCGCCCAAGCCCAGTTGCTGGCGTTGCTGGGCGCGGGCGATCGGAAACAGCAATTGCGGGTCGTAGTGGTCGGCATAGGCCGTGGCTTTGCCCAGTTGGGATTGGTTGGGGGTGTTCATCAGGTGTGTTGGTGCAAAAAAGGCAACAGGTGTTGCAGCAGGATCTGGACCACCCCAGGCGGAAAGTCGTGGCCCATGCCATCGATGAGGTGCCAGTCGGCCAGGGGAATGCGCTGGGCGGCGTCGAGGCCGCAGGGCCAAGGCAAGATGGGGTCTTCGCGCCCATGCAGCACCAGGGTGGGGGTTCGGATCTGACCCAACAAGCGGTGGCGTTCGACATCGGCGACCACGGCCATGGACTGGCGCAGGGCCGCTTGGGGCCGGTCACTGCGGGCCATGCATTCGTCTAAAAAATCTTCCAACACTTGGGGCGGATAGGGGTAGCCGGGGCTGGCCAACGCCTGCAAAAAGGCCAAGCTGTTGGCTCGACTCTGCGCGCTGCCAGGCTCTGCCTGCGGCGCCATCAAGGCCTTGAGCACCGCCGGCGTGGGCCCCGGCAAGCC
The DNA here is from genome assembly GCA_038126555.1 of Betaproteobacteria bacterium. GTDB lineage: Bacteria > Pseudomonadota > Gammaproteobacteria > Burkholderiales > Burkholderiaceae_C > Limnohabitans. Next base: position 50,962 of record JAYPFZ010000003.1, on the reverse strand, counting down.
CGGAGCGCCCGAAGTGGTCATGAGCAACCCCAGGCTGATGAGGCGGTCGGGGGCGTGCAAGGCCATGCGCTGGGCCACCATGGACCCCATGCTGACGCCAATCACATGCGCCCGCGCCACGCCCAGCTGATCCATCAAGGCCAGGGCATCTTCGGCCAGGTCTTGCAAGCTGTAGGGGGGATGCAGGTGGAGTCCCACCTTCTGTTTGAGCAAGTTCCACAGCACGCTGGGTTGACCCAAATGGTCGAGTGGCGTCGACAGGCCTATGTCGCGGTGGTCGTAACGAATGACGCGAAAGCCAGCCTGGCGCAGGCCGCGCAGGAAGGGCGGCGGCCATCCCACCAGTTGCATGCCCATGCCCGACACCAGCAACACGGGGAAACGATCGGTCTCGCCCGTGTCTTCGACCGCCAAGCTGAGGCCCCGGACCTGCACGAACATGGCTCAGGCCTCGGCCTGTTGGCGTCGAAACACCAGCCGGTCGTCCGTCGACACGCTGGGGTCAAAGGCATAGCCTTCGGCATCGAAGCTCAACAAGTCTTGGGGGGTTTTGGCCTGCTTTTGAATCGCGTATCGGGCCATGAGGCCACGTGCACGCTTGGCATAAAAACTGATGACCTTGTAGCGACCCGACTTGAAGTCTTCAAACTCGCAATTGATCACCCGGGCCTTCAAGGCCTTGCGATCGACGGCCTTGAAATACTCTTGCGAGGCCAAATTGACCACCACCGGTTGGGCCGAATCGGCCAATCGGTCATTCAGGTAATGGGCAATTTGCTGGCCCCAAAATTGATAGAGGTTTTTGCCTTGAGGCGTGTTCAACGCGGTGCCCATTTCGAGGCGATAGGGCTGCATCCAATCGAGGGGGCGCAACACCCCATAGAGGCCGCTGAGGATGCACACATGGGCCTGCGCCCAGCTCAATTGGCGCGCGGTGAGGGTGGCCGCTTGCAGGCCTTCATACACGTCGCCATTGAAAGCCAACACCGCAGGTTTGGCGTTGTCAGCCGTGAAGGTGGGGCTCCAAGCCCGGTAGCGTGCCACGTTGAGCTGAACCAGCGCATCGCTCAAATCCATGAGCTCGGCAATCTCGGCAGGCTTTTTTTTGCGCAGCACCGCAATGAGCTGCTGAGCCTGAGGGGCGAATTCGGGCAGGGTGTGCGGCACCCGCTCGACCACCGGCTCCAGATCGAGGGACTTGGCGGGGGATAACAAAAACAACATGCAGGCCAACCTTTCGACGGTGATTATCCAATCAAGCCCCCCGCCCGCCGGGGCCCCGCCCCGCTCAAGGGCGCAAGTCGGCCGCCAGGCTGGACAAGGTCTCAGGGCTCACCGTGACGTGCACCGGGTAATGGGTGTGGTCACAGCCCACTTTCACCGAGGCGCCGGCCTTGACGCTGGCGCACATGGCGGGGGTGAGTTCAAAGCGCAAAAAGTGAACCGACGATGTTTTTTCGTCGTTCTCGCGGTCCAGGTCTTCGTCGGCAATGGCATAGACCCGGTCATGGCCTTCCACTTCCACAAAGGTGCGGTCTTCCACACCAATGAGGCGCGCCAGTTCGCGGCGACGCTCGTTGACATCGGGGTATTCGATCAGCTGCGTGGCCTTCCAGTTTTGGCCATCGGGCACCAAGGGGGCATAGGCTTCGATTTCCGATTGAATGCCCTCTTCCTCAAAGATTTTTTCGATGCGCAACATCTCTTGAATTTGATAGCGAACCGACAACTCGCTCTCGAACTGCAAGGTCATGTGCTCGCCCAATTGCACGGTGCGCAAGCGGCGGTGAGCAATGATGTCGGCATGGTGGGCCTTGCGGTATTTGGCATAGGCCTCCAGGGTCATGAGGTTGTCAGCAGCAATGTGTCCAGTGGTTTGCATGGAAAGGCTCCTCGTTCATTTCAGGCCGTAGGCCTTGGCCATCAGGCTGATGGGGTGTTGCAACTCCGGGGCGCCCAAGCCATTGACTTCAAAGCCTTGGGCGATGTGATGACCGCCCAGGGGGCAGTCCGATGAGATGTAGTCGGGCAAGCCGCCGTCTTTGTGGCTGGCCATTTGTTTGAAGACCGGTTTGCCAATCTTCATGGCCTGTTGGTGGGTGCTTTTCTTCACGCCAAAGGTGCCGGCATGGCCCGAGCAACGCTCGATGGTGTGCACCGAGGTGTCGGGCAACATCTTGAACATTTCTTCGGTTTTCTTGCCGATGTTTTGCACGCGGCCGTGGCAAGGCACCTGGTAGCTCACCTTGCCCAAGCCTTGCTTGAAGTCGGTTTTGAGCAAGCCATCGCGCTGGCGTGCCATGAGGTATTCGAAGGGGTCCCACATGGCTTCCTTGACCCGTTGCGTGTCCTCGCAATCGGGATACATCAGCGGCAATTCCTGCTTGAACATCAGGGTGCAACTGGGCACAGCGCTCAAAATCGCATACCCCTCGCGGGCATAACGCGCCAACACCGGAATGTTCACCTGCTTGTTGGCATCCACCGAATCCAGGTCACCCAACTCCAGCTTGGGCATGCCGCAACATTTTTCTTTGGAGACCAGCTCGTAGGGAATGTCGTTGTGGTCGAGGATTTGCAGCAAGTCCATGCCAATGCCGGGCTCGTTGTAGTTGATGTAGCAAGTGGAATAAATGACCACCTTGCCCGGCGTGCGCTCGCCCTGCACCACGGTTTTCGCCTGCGCTTTCGGAGCTTGCGAGCGGAATTTGCGCGTGGCCAGCGCCGGCAACCAGGCCTGGGCATCCACACCCAAGGTTTTTTCCATCAGCTGGCGTGCCGGCTGGGTTTGGTTCACGGCATTGACCGCTTGCACCACGATGGGGATGCCTGCGAACTGGCCATGCACATCGGTGCTGGCCAAGAACTTTTCGCCCGCACCCACCTCGCCTTTTTTGAACTTGATGGCCTTGGCGCGCAACATGGTGTGGGGGAAATCCAGGTTCCACTCGTGGGGCGGCACATACGGGCACTTGGTGAGGTAACACAGGTCGCACAAGTAGCACTGGTCCACCACCTTCCAGTAGTCGGCCTTGTTGACCCCATCCATTTCCATGGTGGGGCTTTCGTCCACCAAATCGAACAGCGTGGGAAAGGAGCCGCACAGGCTCACACAGCGCCGGCAGCCGTGGCAGATGTCAAAGATGCGTTCCATTTCGGTCAAGCAGGCTTGCTCGTCCCAAAAGGCGTCGCTCTTCCAGTCGATGGGGTGACGGGTGGGCGCTTCCAAGCTACCTTCTCTGGCCATGGTGTCTTCCTCGGTTGTGGTTTCGATGTTCAGAAAAAGGCGCTGCCGGCCTGCGAAGGGAACAGCAACGCCCAGATCTCAGCAACGAGATCAGTCGACCAGCTCTTGCAACGCCTTGGCGTAGCGGTTGGCGTGTGAGCGCTCGGCCTTGGCCAGCGTCTCGAACCAATCGGCGATTTCGTCAAAGCCTTCATCGCGAGCGGTTTTGGCCATGCCGGGATACATGTCGGTGTATTCGTGGGTTTCACCGGCCACGGCGGCGGCCAGGTTGTCGCGGGTGGAGCCAATGGGCATGCCCGTGGCGGGGTCACCGCACTGTTCCAGCCACTCGAGGTGACCGTGGGCGTGACCCGTTTCACCTTCAGCGGTGGAGCGGAACAATGCAGCCACATCGTTCTGGCCTTCCACGTCGGCCTTGTTTGCGAAATACAGGTAACGGCGGTTGGCCTGGGATTCGCCAGCAAATGCGGCTTTCAGGTTCTCTTCCGTTTTGGAGCCTTTGAGTGCTGCCATGTGATGATCTCCTTGAGTTGAAAGAATGGCCTCGACGTTTTGTCAAGGACAAACCAAGGTTAACCAAGGTGAATCACCTTTGCTAATGGTGTTTATCAATGTGGGTCATAGACAGAAACAATGACCGCCCATCGATTCATGTCATGATTCACGCTTCCCCACTGACCCCCACAAGGAACAGCACCATGCGTTTTTACCCCGCTTTGCTTTGGCGCAGCCTGATGGCCCTCACCCTGGCTTGGTCCTCAGGGCATGCCCTGGCTGCGCAACCCATCGTCATCGGGGAAATCAACAGCTACAAGGCCCAAGCCGCGTTTTTGGGCCCCTACCTCAAAGGCATGGAGTTGGCGATTCAGGAAATCAATGCCCAGGGCGGGGTGCTGGGGCGGCCCCTGAAACTCATCACCCGTGACGACAACGCCAACCCGTCGGAAGCGGTGCGCGCCGCCGAGGAGCTGGTGCGCCGGGAAAAGGTCGATGTGCTGGCGGGCACCTTTTTGTCCCATGTGGGCTTGGCCGTGGCCGATTGGTCGGCCCGCAACCAGGTGTTTTTTCTGGCCAGTGAACCCTTGACCAACAAAATCACTTGGGAAAAAGGCAACCCCTACACCTTCCGTTTGCGGGCCTCGACCTACATGCAAGCGTCCATGCTGGTGCCCGAAGCGGTCAAAGCCAAGAAGCAACGCTGGGCTTTGGTCTATCCCAATTACGAATATGGCCAGTCTGCCGCCGAGACCTTCAAGCAACTGCTCAAGGCCGCACAGCCCAACGTGGAATTTGTGGCCGAGCAAGCCCCGGCCTTGGGCAAAGTGGATGCCGGTGCCGTGACCCAGGCCTTGCTGGATGCGCGGCCTGACGCCATCTTCAATGTGCTGTTTGGCTCCGACCTGGCCAAGTTTGTGCGCGAGGGCAACACCCGAGGCTTGTTTGAAGGCCGCACGGTGGTGAGCTTGCTCACGGGCGAGCCCGAATACCTGGACACCCTCAAGCGCGAAACGCCCAACGGCTGGATCGTGACCGGCTACCCCTGGAGCGGCATTCAAACCCCCGAGCACACCGCCTTTTTGAAGGCCTACCAACAGGCTTACCGCGACCACCCCCGCCTGGGTTCGGTCGTGGGCTACACCACCATTCAGGCCATCGCCGCCGGGCTTCGCCGGGCGGGCCAAACCGGCACGCCTGCGCTGGTCAAGGCCTTTCAAGGCCTGAGCCTGAGCTCACCCTTTGGCCCCATTCAGTTCCGTGCGTTGGATCACCAATCCACCATGGGCGCATTCGTGGGCCGCACGCGCCAAGTCAATGGCCAGGGCGTGATGGTGGACTTTGTCTACCGCGACGGCGCCCAACACCAGCCCAGCGATGCCCAGGTCAAGCGCTTGCGTCCAGGCTCCTGATTCCACCGGCCAACACCTGGGCCCATGAACGCCACCCCCTTGGCCTTGCACCTGATCAACGGGTTGGCCAGCGCCGCCTCCTTGTTTTTGCTGGCCAGCGGGCTGTCCTTGATTTTTGGGGTCACCCGGGTGCTGAACTTTGCCCATGGCTCCTTTTTCATGCTCGGGCTGTATGTGGCGTATTCCCTCAGCGAGGCCCTCACGCCCGTGCTCGGGGGGCTGGGGTTTTGGCTGGCCGTGCCGCTGTCGGCACTGGTCACCGCCGCCCTGGGTGCGCTCATGCACCGTTGGGTCTTGCAGCCCTTGCAAGGCCGCAATGAGTTGTTGCAGTTGCTGGCCACCTTCGCGGTGTTGCTGGTGATTCAAGACGCCGCCCTTTGGGTGTGGGGAGCCGAAGACTTGTTGGGCATGCGGGCACCCGGTTTGGAGGGGGCCCTCAACCTGTGGGGGCACCGAGTGCCCACCTACGACGTGTTTTTGTTGCTGCTGGCCCCCTGTTGCTGGTGGGCCTTGCACCGCTTGGTTCAAGGCTCGACCTGGGGCCGACTGGTGCGCGCCGCCACCCAAGACCCCGCCATGACGGCCGCCGTGGGGGTGCGCGCCGACCGCTTGTTCCTCTCGGTGATGGCCTTGGGCTGTGCCTTGGCGGGCTTGGGCGGTGCGTTGCAACTGCCCCGCGAGCCCGCTTCGCTGGCGCTGGACTTGCAACGCATCGGCGACGCCTTTGCGGTGGTCATTGTGGGGGGCATGGGTTCCATTCACGGGGCCGCTTGGGCGGCCTTGCTGATCACGGCCGTGCAGTCTTTGTGTGTGGCCTTGGGCACCAGCCACATTGGCGGCGTGGAGGTGGTGTGGTCGCAATGGACGCAAGCCTTCACCTTTGCGCTCATGGCCGCGGTGCTGGTGTGGCGGCCCTGGGGCTTGATGGGCCGTCCCTTGGGCGAAGTGCGGACAGCCGCCTCGCCCGCAGCCATCCGGGCGGGCCCCAGCCGGTTTGGGGCCAGCCACCTGTGGGCCTTGGGCTTGTGGCTGTTGGTGGCCCTGCCTTGGTTGCAACCGCATGGCAGCTACTTCTGGATTTTGGGCATCGATGTGGCCATCGCCATGTTGTATGCCACGGGTTTGCGCTTGCTGGTTGGGCCAGCTGGCTTGCACAGCTTTGGCCATGCCGCCTATTTTGGGTTGGGGGCGTATGCCGCCGCCCTGTTGCACCTGCACGCGGGCTGGGGACTGTTGCCCGGCTTGCTCGGTGGTGCAGCGGTGGGCATGGCGGCGGCTTGGGTGCTTGGCGCCTTGTGCGTGAACCACCTGGGCGTTTACCTGGCCATGCTCACCCTGTCCATGGCGCAAGTGATGTGGGCCATTGCCCAGCAATGGGAAGGCGTGACGGGCGGCAGCAATGGGATCACTGGTGTGTGGACCCAAGCCCCTTGGGATCAGCCCTGGGCCCTGCTGGCCCTGGGCCTGGGCTTGAACCTCGTCGTCACCTGGGGCTTGCACCGGATGCTGCAATCGCCCACGGGCTGGGCATTGCAAGCCAGCCAGCAGTCGCCCCAACGCGCTTTGGCACTGGGCATCCCCGTGAGCGGCTTGCGCTGGGCCAGCTTTGTGGTCGCCGGTGGTTTGGCCGGCGCCTCTGGGGCCTTGTTCGTGTTTGCCAAAGGCAGCGTGTCGCCACAAGCCCTGAGCGTGGCGCAATCGGTGGATGGTTTGCTCATGGTGATGCTGGGCGGCTGGCATCAGGCCCTGGGTGCCCTGATGGGTGCTGTGGCATGGGTGGGCTTGCACGACGCCTTGCTGCGCTCGGTTGAACATTGGCGCGCCGCCATGGGCGTGTTGTTGTGGTTGCTGGTGTTGCGCTTGCCCGAAGGCTTGGCGGGTTTGTGGCCGCGCCCAGCCCCCCAACTGACGCGACCCTCAGGGGGGGCCGCATGAGTGCACCCGTGTTGTTGGAGGCCTCGGGGCTGAGCAAGTCGTTTGGTGGCGTGCAAGCCGTTCGTGGGCTGAGCCTGAAGGTGCGGGCCGGTGAACTGCTGGCCCTCATGGGCCCCAATGGCGCCGGCAAATCCACCACCTTCAATTTGCTCAATGGGCAGCTCACCCCCGATGCTGGCGACTTGTGGGTGCAAGGCCAACGGGTGACGCAACATCACCCCTTGCACCTGTGGCGACTGGGCGTGGGCCGCAGCTTTCAGGTGGCGCAGGTGTTTGGGGCCATGACGGCACTGGCTCAGGTGCAACTGGCCCTGCAAGCCCGAGCCCGACGCCAGTCGGGGCGTTGGTGGCGTCAATTGCTCACCCCATTGGCCCACTTCGAGGTCGAAGCGGCTTGGGCCTGGTTGGCTCGCTTGGGCTTGGAACAAGACGCCCACTGCTGCCCCCAAGCCATGCCTTATGGCTGGGTCAAGCGCTTGGAGCTGGCCTTGTGCCTCTGCCAGGAACCCCGCGTGGTGCTGATGGACGAACCCACGGCGGGCCTGGCGCCCGAGGAGCGCCAACAGCTGATGCAGCTCACCCGAGACCTGGCCCAAGCCCAAGGCTTGGGGGTGATCTTCACCGAACACAGCTTGGATGCCGTGTTTGGCTATGCCGATCGCATGGTGCTGATGGCGCAAGGCCAATTGGTGGCGCAAGGCCATCCGGACGAGGTGCGCCAACACCCCGAGGCCCAAGCGCTTTACTTTGGGAGTCGAGCATGAGCACAACCCCTTTGTTGGCCTCTGGCCTGAAGGTGTGGTGGGGCCCCCTGCAGGTGGTGTTCGATCTCGACTTGGCCGTGCAAGCGGGTGAATCCGTGGCCTTGCTGGGTCGCAATGGGGCGGGCAAATCCAGCTTGCTGTTGGGCTTGGCCGGCTGGACCACCCACTCGGCACAAGCCCTGCGCTGGTGCGGCCTAGACAGCCTGGATTGGCCGGCCCACGAGCGCGCCCGCGCCGGCTTGGGCTTGGTGCCCCAAGAGCGTCGCATCTTCACCGACCTCACCGTGCGCGAAAACCTCGCCATGGGCTCCCATGCTCGAGGGCCTCGCCCCAGCGGCGTGCCGCAATTTGGCGAAGACGAGGTGTTGCAACTGTTTCCTTCACTCAAGCCCCGGCTGAACCACTGGGGCAATGCGCTCAGTGGCGGTGAACAACAAATGCTGGCCATTGGCCGTGCGCTCATGGGTCATCCGCAGGTGTTGCTCATGGATGAGCCCACCGAAGGCCTGGCCCCCAAAGTGATCGACGACTTGCAACACGCCCTCCAGGTGCTGAGCCAAAGTGGGGTGGCCATCGTCTTGGCTGAACAAAACCATGCCTTTGCCCAAGCCTTGTGCGCACGCACCTTGTGGCTGGACAACGGCCACCTCGCCCCCGCTCCGCTGACGCAGTGAGTTCGTTACACTGATTTGAACGCTATCCAGGAGACGGCCGCCATGACTGCATCGGTGTATCAAGCCCCCATCTTCACCAACGGTTACGAACACACCCAAGGCACGGGCTATCAATTGCCCGAATACCCCTTCGAAACGCCACCCGAGCTGCAAGGCCAGCCCAGCCCCCTCTACCCGGTGGTGGTGGTGGGTGGCGGCATCACCGGCCTCACCCTGGCGTGCGCCTTGGCCGTGCACGGTGTGCCAGTGGTGATGGTGGATGAAGACAACACCGTGGGCGTGAAAGGCGCTTCTTCCCGGGGCATTTGCTACACGCAAAAGTCACTGGAAATCTTGGACCGCTTGGGGGTGTTTGAACCCATCGCGCGCAAAGGCATCGAATGGCATGTGGGGCGCACCTTTGCTGGCCATGACGAGGTGTTTTCATTCGACCTCAAACAACAGAATGGCTTTGCCCTGAGCCAGCAGCCCAGCTTCATCAACATTCAGCAGTTCTACATCGAGGGCTATTTGGTGGAACGCCTCATGGCCTTGAAGCAAGCCGGTGCACCCGTGGATTTGCGCTGGAGCAGCCGGGTGGTGGCTTGCCAGCCCTCGGCCCAGCACGTGGGCTTGCGTGTGCAAACCCCCGAGGGCAGCTACGCGCTCAAAGCCCAATGGGTGGTGGATGCCTCGGGCTCTCACACCCCCTTTCACGAATGGCTGGGGGTGAGCATGAAGGGCGAGCGCGGGGACGACCGCTGGTGCATCGCCGACGTGAAATTCAAAGACACCCCGCCCACCGAACGCCACACCTGGATTGAGGCGCCGTTCAATGACAACCGCGCCGTGTGGCAACACCTCATGGGCGATGAAGTCTGGCGCATCGATTACCAAATGGAACCCGATGCCGACCCCGCTGAAGTCAGCAAGGAATCGGTGGTGCGCGAGCGCCTACAGCGCCAGTTTGGTCACGACGTGGCCTGTGACATCGTGTGGGTTGGCCCCTACGCCTACCGCAGCGTCTACCTGGATCGGCTGCAAGTGGGCCGCGTGTTCTTCATGGGCGACACCGCCAAGATCGTGAGCCCCTTTGGCGCGCGGGGCGGCAACACGGGCATTGCCGACGCCGACAACCTGGCTTGGAAACTGGCCGCCATTCACCATGGCCGCGCCAATGAATCGCTGCTGGCGAGCTACCACCAAGAGCGCCACCAGGCCGCCGAACAAAACATTCGCGTCACCCGGCGCACCGCCCACTTTCTGCGCCCGAAGGCGGGCATGGAGCGCGTGTTTCGCTCGGCCACCATCGAGCTGGCCAAACGCCTGCCTTTTGCCCGCACCTTGATCAACACCGGCCGCATGGCCGAGGCCAACCGTTACACCCAGTCGTCCATTTGTGGCGAGGGCGGTGGCGTGTCCATGCCCAACGCGCCCTTGCGCTGGCTCAATGGGCGGGCCGGCCAATGGCACGACCTGCAAGCGTGGGCCCAGGGCCGAATGGTGTTGCTGGCCTTTGGCCCACTGAACCCCGCCGAGCTGACGCGTTTGCGCGCCCTGAGCACCAGCGCCGATGCGCGAGTGGTGCAAGTGGTGACTCAGGCCGATCAAGCGCAAGCGGTGGAAGCGATTGCCGACCCGAAAGGCCTGTTGCGCCAAGCGGCTCATGCACAGGCGGCCCGCTGGGCCCTCATTCGTCCCGACAGCTATGTGGCCGCAACTGGCCAACGGCTGGATGGGTCTTTGGTTCGAGCCATGGGTCAAGCCATGGCCTTCATGGGATAAGACATGACCCTCAAAATCGACATCGTTTCGGACGTGGCCTGCCCCTGGTGTGCGGTGGGCATCGCCAGCTTGGAGCGCGCCTTGGACAACCTGGGTCGACCCCAGGACGTGGTCCTGCATTTCCAACCCTTTGAGCTCAACCCCGACATGGGCCCCGAGGGGGTCGATGCCATCGAATACCTGACCCAAAAGTATGGCTCCACCCCGGCCGAACAAGCGGTGAACCGGCAACGCATCACCGACCGGGGGGCGGAAGTGGGCTTTGCCTTTCACCCCGACGGGCGTGGGCGCATCCACAACACCTTCCAGGCCCATCGCTTGCTGCACTGGGCGGGGACCTTGCCCGATGGCCAGGCCCAGCATCGCTTGAAACTCGCCCTGCTGCGCGCCTACCAAGGGCGTGCCGAAAACATCAACACCCACCCCGTGCTGCTCGCTTGTGTGGCTGAGGCGGGGCTGCCCGAGGCCGAGGCGCAAGCGGTGCTCGACGACGCCACGCGCTATGCCCACGAGGTGCGCGAGCGCGAAAGCTTTTACCAACGCGCTGGCATTCACTCCGTGCCCGCGTTCATCATCAACGACCAATACCTCATCAGTGGTGGCCAGCCCCCCGAGGTGTTCGAACAAGCCTTGCGTCAAATTCAAGCCGAAACCACCGACGCCTGATCCAACCGCTGCGCGACGCATCGGCCCATGCCAGACCCGGGGCACGCCCCAGGGTTTGGGGTTCGCCCCGATAAAATGCGTCGCTTCTTTGTATGGCGGCCTGACTGCTGCGACTGCGCTGCATTTGGCCGCCCTTTGACCCGCCCGCCATCACCATGACCACCACGCCATCGCAACCTGGGCTTGAGAGCCTGTCCAAATCGTTTGAACCCGCTCAGGTTGAGGCCCAATGGGGACCCAGCTGGGAACAGCATGGCATTGGGCGTGCGGGCCACCGGGGCACGGGCCAACCCCTGGCTGGGCAAGCCAGCTTTGCCATTCAGCTGCCGCCCCCCAACGTCACCGGCACCTTGCACATGGGGCATGCGTTCAATCAAACCATCATGGACAGCTTCACCCGCATGCACCGCATGCGCGGCGACAACACCGTGTGGATTCCTGGCACCGACCACGCCGGCATCGCCACCCAAATCGTGGTGGAGCGTCAACTGCAAGCCAAAGGCATTTCGCGCCACGACATGGGCACCAACCCAGCAGAGGCCCGCAAAAATTTCGTGGCCAAGGTCTGGGAATGGAAACAGGAGTCGGGCAACACCATCACCCGGCAAATGCGCCGCATGGGCGACAGCGTGGACTGGTCGCGCGAATACTTCACCATGGATGAGCGCCTCTCCGAAGTGGTGACCGAGACTTTTGTCCGTCTTTACGAGCAAGGCCTCATTTACCGCGGCAAGCGCTTGGTGAACTGGGACCCGGTGCTCATGAGTGCGGTGTCGGATTTGGAGGTGGAGCCCACCGAGAGCGAAGGCAAGATGCACTACATCTGCTACCCCTTCGCCGATGGACCTCAAGTCATCGATGGCCAGCCCCAACGCGGCATGACGATTGCCACCACTCGACCCGAGACCATGTTGGCCGACGGCGCCTTGGCGGTGCACCCTGAAGACGAGCGCTATCGCCACCTGGTGGGCAAGCAAGTGGAGTTGCCCTTGTGCAATCGCACCATTCCCATCATTGCCGACGACTTCGTCGATCGCGAGTTTGGCTCGGGCTGCGTGAAGATCACCGGCGCCCACGACTTCAACGATTACGCCTGCGCGCAACGTCACCAAATCCCCCTCATCACCCTGTTCACGCTCGACGCCAAGGTCAACGAAAACGGCCCTCAGCCCTATCAGGGGCTGGATCGGTTCGAGGCCCGCAAAGCCGTGATTCAAGACTTGCAAGCCCAGGGCTTTTTGCTGGAGATCAAGCCGCACAAAATGATGTTGCCCATTTGTGCGCGCACCGGCCAAGTGGTGGAGCCCATGCTCACCGACCAATGGTTTGTGGCCATGACGAAAGTCAGCCCCCAAGACCCCACCGGCAAAAGCATCGCGCAAAAAGCCATCGATGCGGTGGCCAGCGGCCAGGTGCAGTTCGTGCCTGAAAACTGGGTCAACACCTACAACCAATGGATGAACAACATCCAAGACTGGTGCATTTCCCGCCAGCTGTGGTGGGGCCATCAAATTCCCGCTTGGTATGACGAAGACGGCCAGGTGCATGTGGCGCGCACCGAAGCCGAGGCACAGGCCAAGGCCCCCGGCAAAACATTGCGCCGCGACGAAGACGTGCTCGACACCTGGTATTCCTCGGCCCTGGTGCCCTTTAGCACCACCGGCTGGCCGGCTGCATCCGCGCCGCTGAGCGATCAAGATTTGTATTTGCCCAGCAGCGTGTTGGTGACGGGCTACGACATCATCTTCTTCTGGGTGGCCCGGATGATCATGATGACCACCCACTTCACCGGCAAGGTGCCCTTCCATCGGGTCTACATCCACGGCCTGGTCAGAGACGCCCACGGCCAAAAGATGAGCAAATCCGAAGGCAATGTGCTGGACCCGGTGGACCTCATCGACGGCATCGACTTGCCCAGCTTGCTCGACAAACGCACCCAGGGTTTGCGCAAACCCGAGACCGCACCTCAGGTGCGCAAAAACACCGAGAAAGAATTCCCCGACGGCATCCCCGCCTACGGCGCCGACGCCTTGCGCTTCACGTTTGCGGCTTTGGCCTCGCTGGGTCGCAGCATCAACTTCGACAGCAAACGCTGCGAGGGTTATCGCAACTTTTGCAACAAGCTCTGGAATGCCTCGCGTTTTGTGTTGATGAACTGCGAAGGCCACGATTGCGGGCTCAAGCCCCACACCAAGGCCGAATGCAGTGCCGGTGGCCCCATGGCGGGCTACATGCAATTTAGCCAAGCCGATCGCTGGATCGTTTCGGTGCTGCAAGAGGTGGAGGCCCAAGTGGCCAAGTCCTTCGACGACCACCGCTTGGACTTGGTGGCCCAGCACCTCTATGAGTTCGTTTGGAACGAATACTGCGACTGGTATTTGGAGATTGCCAAGGTCCAACTGCAAAACCCCGAACCCGCTGTGCAACGTGCGACCCGCCGCACCTTGATTCGGGTCTTGGAAACGATTTTGCGATTGGCCCACCCCATCATTCCGTTCATCACCGAGCAGCTGTGGCAAGTGGTGGCCCCGGTCGCTGGCACCCTGCCCCCAGGCGATGGTCCGGCCTTGTTGGCGGTGGCGCCCTACCCTGTGGCTCAGCCCGAAAAAATTGATCCCGCTGCCATGGCGCATGTGGCCCAGCTCAAGGCGGTGGTCGATGCCTGCCGCACCTTGCGGGGCGAAATGAGCGTCTCCCCCGCCCAGCGTTTGCCCTTGCTGGTGCTGGGCGAAGCCGAGTTTGCCCGCTCACAAGCGGCAGAGCTCAAGGCCCTGGCCAAGCTGAGCGAAGTGCAGGTATTCGACGACGAAGCTGCTTGGAGTCAAGCCGCACAAGCCGCACCCGTGGCTGTGGTGGGCAACATGCGTTTGTGCCTGTTCATGGCCATCGATGTCGATGCCGAACGGGCACGCTTGGACAAAGAAATTGCACGCCTGAGCGGCGAAGTGAACAAGGCGCAAGGCAAGCTGAACAACCAGGCCTTTGTGGCCAAAGCGCCCGCAGCGGTGATCGATCAAGAGCGCCAGCGCTTGGCCGACTTTCAGGCCACGGTCGAAAAGTTGCAAGCCCAGCGCCAGAAGCTGGGCTGAGGCCAGGGCCGCTCAACGGCGACGCAAGATGAAGCGGTGGACGTTGTCCACCGTTTCTTGGGACACCAGCTCGTTGCCGGTTTGTTTGGCGAAGGCGGCGAAGTCACGCAAAGCCCCTGGGTCCGTGGCTTTGACCAGCACCAGTTGACCCGAGTTCAGGCCCGACAAGGCCTTCTTGGCTTTGAGAATGGGCAAGGGGCAATTCAAGCCACAGGTGTCCACTTCGAGGTCAACGTTCATGCCATTACTCCAGGTTCATTCGTTCGCGTTCGGCCCAGTCCATGAAACGAGGCTCGATGCCCAGGGTGCGCTGCCAATCGGCCACTGCACGCCCCGTGCCCGCCGGCCAGCAGATGATGTCGGCCGGCGCATACAGCTTGTATTCAACCAGCTCCGGTGACAACTGCACCTGACCGGTGACTTGTGCATGGTAGGCGATGATGACTTGATTCATGCGCTGAAAGTCATAGACCCCCACGAGCTTGAGGGCTTGGGTGTCAAGCTGGGTTTCTTCCTTGATCTCGCGTGCCACGCCAGCCTCTGGGGTTTCACCCGCCTCCATGAAGCCCGTGATGAGGGCAAAGCGGCGCCCTGGCCAAGCGGCATTGCGCGCCAACAGGATGCGCCCCTCCCACTCCACAATCGCGGCCAACACGGGGGTGGGGTTGTTCCAATGGGTCCACTGACAGGCCACACACCGCAGGCGAGTGACCTCGCCACCATCTTCGGCTTGGGTCACCCACTGCAACGGGGTGGCGCACTGGGGGCAGTATTGGGGATCGCTCATGCCGGGAACACCCCAGTTGAGAGGTAGCGGTCGCCCCGATCACAGACGATGAAGACGATGACGGCATTGCGCTCACGCTCGCTGATGCGCTGGGCCACCCAGCAAGCGCCAGCTGCCGAGATGCCCGCAAACAACCCCTCTTCGCGGGCCATTTGGCGAGCGGTGTCTTCGGCATCGGCTTGGCTCACGTAGACCATTTCATCGACGATGCTGGGGTCGTAAATCTTGGGCAAATATTCTTGCGGCCATTTGCGAATGCCCGGAATGCGAGAGCCCTCTTGGGGCTGCGCACCCACGATGCGGATGTTGGGGTTTTGGGATTTCAAGTAACGCCCCACCCCGGTGATGGTGCCGGTGGTGCCCATGGCCGAGACGAAATGCGTGATTCGCCCTTGGGTGTCGTTCCAAATCTCAGGCCCGGTGGTTTCGAAGTGGATGCGGGGGTTATCGGCATTGGCGAATTGATCGAGCACCACCCCTTCGCCGCGCTGGGCCATGGCATCGGCCAAATCCCGGGCGTGTTCCATGCCGCCGGCTTTGGGCGTGAGGATCAATTCGGCGCCATAGGCCTTCATGGTTTGTGCGCGCTCGATGGACAAGTCCTCGGGCATGATCAGCACCATGCGATAGCCCTTGATGGCCGCGGCCATGGCCAAAGCAATGCCGGTGTTGCCCGAAGTGGCCTCAATCAAAGTGTCGCCGGGCCGGATGTCGCCCCGCTCTTCGGCACGCTGGATCATGGACAAGGCGGGGCGGTCTTTCACCGAGCCCGCGGGGTTGTTGCCTTCGAGCTTGCCCAAAATGACATTGCCCTGGGACTGGGCCGTGGTCTGGCCCACGCGCTGCAAACGAACCAAGGGGGTTCGGCCAATGATGTTTTCGAGTGTTGGGAAATTCATGGCCCTTACTGTGCCATAATGCGCCTCTACTTCGCTGCCGGAGTGGCGAAATTGGTAGACGCAGCAGATTCAAAATCTGCCGGTGCAAAACACCGTGCCGGTTCGATTCCGGCTTCCGGCACCACGGATGCAAAAAGGCCCACGTCAGTGGGCCTTTTTCTTTGTGCCCTCAGGGCGCCAGCACGCTGATGGCCTTGACGCCCTTGCGAATGCCCACCGACGCCTCATAGCCCAAGGCATCGGTGTAGATGGGCGCTTCCACCCCCCAACGGTTGAATTTGGTGGCCGGGCTGTAAATCAAGTCCGCCCTCACGCTGGGGTTATTCCAGAGCAGCACCGAGCCCATGGGCCTCAGGGCACAGGCGCGCGAATCCAAACGACGCCCCAATGGGGTGGTACCGCCTTTGCGCAAATTGGGCGGGAAGTTCACGTCACCCGGCTGGTGCTGGTCCCACTGATTCAGGCCCACAGGCAAGACCCCATCGTCGCCCGAGTTCACGATGCCGTCTCGGCCGCCCGTTCCCACATAGGTGTTGTTGGTGGGGTCGCCAATGAAGCTGAAAAACACCTGCGGCTCCACCTTTTCGTCGAAGGCAAATTCCAACAAACGCCCCGGTGCACCGGTGTAAATGAGGTAGAGCGCCGCCCCGTAATACTGGGGCTGAAAGGCCGTCTCCTGAGCTGAGGCCCGCACGGCGATGCGCAAAATCACGCTGGTGTCGTTGCGGTGTTTGAGCCACACGTCATTGGTCAGGGAGTAGTCGTCTGACCATTCGGTGCTGGTTTTGGCGACTTGCACCTCGGGGGCATCGGCTTCGGGCTGGTAACGGACCATCACCCCACTGGTGGCCCCCATGCGCACCCGAAAGTCATTGCCATAGGCCCAGCCGAAGGCATTGTTGGGCTTGATGTATTCATCGGCCCAGAGGTTGGCATTCAAGGGCGAGCGAATCGCTTGGTTGATGACCGGGTTGGCCTCACAGCCCACCGGTGGGATGGGGTTGGCATCGAGCAAGCCCTGCAAGGTGGTGTTCAGGTGGGTGGTGGCTTGCGTGGGGGTGCGCCGCAGGGTGGGGTCAGCCCTCAAGTTACCAGCCTCTTCGGCCGCCGACTCCACGGCAGGCAAGACCACAAACTGGGCTGTGGGCAGTGCAAAGTCTTCGGGGGTGATGGCGGGCATGCTGCCGGCGATGGCCGCTGGCAATTGGATGCCATTGTTGGGGTTCAAGTCGGCGTCCAGCGACTGCAGCAAGTAGGCGACATTGGCCACCACCGGGTCGTTGAGCGATTTGGTTTCACTCATGTCCACCGGTGTGATGGTGGCAAAGGCCAGGGCAGGCGGAAACTCGATGGCCCCAAATTTAAAAACCACCGACTCGCCTTGTCGGTAATCGAAACCGCCATCGGCCGCCGTGACCCCGGATCGGGTGGGGGTGATGTAGGTCAGGCCCTGAACGGCACTGTCCAGAAACACGCCTCGACGGGCCTCGCCCACCGCATTGGCCACGCTGGCCACCCCGCCACCGCCGCCACCCCCACAAGCAACCAAGCTGAGCGTGGTCAACAAGCCGGCCCAGCACCTGACCCAGTTCGTGGGCGAGGTGCAAACCAAGGGCAGTGACAGGCGGCAAAACAGGGCGTTCATAGGCAAGCCACAGGCATGAACCCGGTGGCGATGAAGAATCGGACACAGAGGCGACGACTTGAATGCCAGGGCTTGGCTAGGATGCGCCCTTCATTGCCTCATTTCTTGCCTGCCATGAGCCTGCTTTTTTCACCCCTGACCCTGAACACACCGCAAGGCCCGCTGACCTTGCCCAATCGCATCGTGGTGGCGCCCATGTGCCAATACAGCGCCCATGAGGGACAAGCCAACGACTGGCACCTGTTCCATTGGGCCAACTTGCTCAATTCCGGTTCTGGCCTGCTGATTCTGGAAGCCACAGCGGTGACCCCCGAAGGGCGCATCACCCCGCAGTGTCTGGGCCTGTGGGACGACGCCACCGCCCAGGCCTTGTCTGATCACCTGGCCCGGGCCCGCCGATTGGCCCCGCCCCTGCCGGTGTGCATCCAGCTGGCCCACTCGGGCCGCAAAGGTTCGAGCGCGCAACCCTGGAAAGGGGGCCAACTCCTGAACGAAGCCGAGGGCGGCTGGATGCCGCTGGCGCCCTCTCCTCTGCCGCAATTGCCGGGTGAAATCCCGCCCTTGGCGCTGGATGCCGATGGACTCGCACGCATTCTTCAGGCCTTTGTTGAGGCCGCCCAACGCGCCCATGCCATGGGCATCGATGCGGTGGAGTTGCATGGCGCTCACGGGTATTTGTTGCACGAGTTCTTGTCGCCCCTGTCCAACCAGCGCACCGACGCCTATGGCGGCGATTTCGAAGGCCGCACCCGCTTTGTGCGCGAGGTTTTCGACGCCGTGCGCGCTGTGTTTCCCGGCGCCTTGGGGGTGCGCCTTTCGGCCACCGACTGGGTGGACGGCGGCTGGACCCCAGAGGAAACCGTGGCCTTGTGTGAATGGCTGGACAAAGCCGGGGCCAACTTCCTGCACATTTCCAGCGGTGGCGTGTCCCCGCAGCAAAAAATTCCCATCGGGCCGGGCTATCAAGTGCCTTTTGCCCAACAGGTGAAACAAGCCGTGTCGGTGCCCACCTTTGCGGTGGGGTTGATCACCCAGCCAGAGCAAGCCCAAGCCATCCTCACCGAAGGCCAGGCCGATGCCGTGGCCATTGGACGCGGCCTGCTGTTCAACCCACGCTGGGGCTGGACGGCCGCCGCCGCCTTGGGCGGCCAAGTGCACGCCAGCCCGCCTTACTGGCGCAGCCTGCCGCGCGAAGCCGCCAATGCCTTTGTGGAGTCGCGCATCGGCATGCGCTGAGGCCTCGTCAGGGTTTCAATACGCCGACCACAGGTGCGGGTGTTGCAAGGTCCAAGGCCATTCGCGATGCAAGCGCTGGGCATCGATGCGGCGCGACTCCCGCCAAAAGCTCAACACCAGGGGGCTGAGGGTTGCCTGGGCCTGTTCCCACGTGAGGGTGGGCGGATGGGGCAAGCCCAGGGCATCGGCCAACTTGCCCAAAGCCTCTCCCAAGCGGGCCTGGGTGGCATCGTTGACGTTGTAGGCCCGCTGCGCCAGCGCCCCCCACACCGCCCAATGCAACAGGCGCGCGAGGTCGTCGGCGTGGATGTGGTTGGTGTAGATGTCTTGCTCGGGCACCAGCACCGGGGCGGCACGCAACAAGCGGTCTTTGAGGTTGCCCGGGCGATCGGCCGCGTGGATGCCGGGCACGCGAAAGACCGACACCCGCACGCCCGTGCGTCGGCCCCACGACCGCACCGCCTGCTCGGCATGCACCCGGCGCTGGGCCCGTTCGGTTTGCGGATTCAAGGCTCGGGTTTCACGCACCCATTCGCCTTGGGCGTCGCCATACACCCCGGTGGTGGACACATACACCAGTTGGGTGGGTCGGGTTCGCCCACTGAGGGCTTGCAACAGGCGAACGGTGCGCGGGTCGTTGAGGCCTTCTCCGGGGGGCGGCGCCAAATGCACCACCCGCTGCGCCCAGCCGGCCAAACGCTTCAAGCTGGGCCCCTGGTCCAAGTCGCCCCACAAGGGGGTGACGCCTTGGTCGCGCACCGCCTGCAGCTGGTCGGTGCGCCTGATCAAGGCCGCCACGCGCCATCGCCCTGAGGTGAGTTGGGCCATGCGCTGGGCCACGTCGCCATAGCCAATGAGCAAGACGCGCGGCTTGCGAAAGCGCGAAGGCAAAGCGCCAAGAGGAGATTGGTTTGAAGGCAAAATGTGAGGTTTGCTGACGACTACGCCCCGAGGATAACCAAGAATGAGCCACGCCATCACCGTCTTGCCCAGCAACCGCGAATTCACTGCCGAGGCCGATGAAACCGTGCTCATGGCGGCCATTCGCCAAGGCATTGGTTTGCCCTATGGCTGCAAGGATGGCGCCTGCGGCTCCTGCAAATGCAAAAAAATCTCGGGCGAGGTTCGTCTTGACGCATACCAGGCCAAAGCCTTGAGCGAGGCCGAATTGGCCGATGGGTTCATCCTCACTTGCCGCGCCCACGCGCAATCGCCACTGGTGCTGGAATCCCGCCAAGTGGTGGAAGCCGGGGCGTTCCCCATTCGCAAAATGCCTGCCCGCGTGGCCAGCCTGGAGCGTTTGGCCCCCGATGTGATGCGGGTGAAGCTGCAACTGCCTGCCACCGAGGCGGTGCAATACCACGCTGGCCAATACATGGATGTGTTGCTGCGCTCGGGCGAGCGCCGCAGCTACTCCATGGGCAATGCCCCCCACACCGTGGGCGACGAGCAAAAAGCCATTGAGCTGCACATTCGCCACATGCCGGGCGGGCAGTTCACCGACCACGTGTTTGGTGCCATGAAGGAAAAAGAAATCATGCGCATCGAGGGCCCGTTTGGCTCGTTTTTCTTGCGCGAAGACAGCAACAAACCCATCATCTTGCTGGCCTCTGGCACCGGTTTCGCGCCCATCAAAGCCCTGCTGGAACACATGGCCCACAAGGGCATCAACCGGTCGGCTCACCTTTATTGGGGCGGCCGTCGCCCCCAAGACTTGTATTTGAACGACTGGGTGCAGGCCTTTGCCCAAGCCCACCCGTGGCTGAGCTATGTGCCCGTGATCTCCGACGCCTTGCCCGAAGACGCTTGGAGCGGCCGCACCGGCTTTGTGCACCGAGCCGTTTTGGCTGACCACGCCGCTTTGTCGGGGCATGAGGTGTATGCCTGTGGCGCGCCCGTGGTGATCAACGCTGCCCAACGCGATTTCGTGAGCGAAGCCCGCCTGGATGCCGATGCCTTTTACGCCGACGCCTTCACCTCGGCAGCAGACCAAGCCCAAGCTTGACGCCGCCGGGGCGAGTCACTCGCCCAAATACGCCTCGCGCACTTTGGGGTCGTTGAGCATCTGGCGCGCAGGGCCTTCCATGGTGATTTCGCCCGAATCCATCACATAGGCCCGGTCGGCCAGTTGCAAGGCGCGGCTGGCGTTTTGCTCGACCAACAACAAGGTCACGCCCTGTTTGGCCACGGTTTGAATGACTTCAAAAATGCGATCGACCATGATGGGCGCCAAACCCATTGAGGGCTCATCGAGCAACAACAGGCGGGGGCGTGACATCAGGGCTCGACCCATGGCCAACATTTGCTGCTCTCCCCCCGACAGCGTCCCGGCCAATTGCTTGCGTCGCTCCTTGAGGCGCGGGAAGGTTTCAAAGACCCGCTCGGTGTCGGCGGTGATTTCGCCATCGTTGCGCGAATATGCCCCCATGAGCAGGTTTTCATCGATGGTCATGCGGGCAAACACGCCTCGGCCCTCGGGCACCATGGCCAGGCCTTGGCGCAACAAGTCCCAGGGCCCCACGCCGGCGATGTCTTGCCCTTGGTAACGCACCTGGCCGCCGTTGGGTTTGAGCAAGCCGGTGATGGCCTTCATGGTGGTGGTTTTACCCGCGCCATTGGAACCAATGAGGCTCACCCATTCCCCCGCACGCACCTTGAGGCTGACGCCCTTGACGGCCTGAATGCCGCCATAGGCCACTTGCAGTTGGTCGATTTCGAGCATGAAAGCTTGGGTCATGTCAGTGTCCCCCCGTTCCCAAATAAGCCTCGATGACTTGGGGGTCGCGCTGCACCTGGGCGGGTGCACCACTGGCAATCACGCGACCGTTGTCTAAAACGGTGACTTGGTCGCACAAGCCCATGACCAGCTTCACATCGTGCTCGATGAGCAACACGGTTTTGTGATCGGCCCGAATGCGCGCAATGAGTTCACGCAGTTGCAACTTCTCGGTGGCGTTCATGCCTGCCGCCGGCTCATCGAGGGCGATGAGTTGAGGGTCGGTGGCCAAAGCACGCGCAATTTCCAAGCGGCGCTGGTCGCCATAGCTGAGGGTCTTGGCGCGATAGGCGGCGTATTGATCGATGCCCACATAGGCCAGCAACTCGTGGGCGCGTTGCGCAATTTGGGCTTCTTCATCCTTGAAAGACTGGGTTTGGAACACCGCCCCCAGCAAGCCCGAGTGGGTGCGAACGTGGCGACCCACCATCACATTCTCTAAGGCGGTCATGTCGGGAAACAGGCGGATGTTTTGAAAGGTTCTCGCAATGCCCGCCTTGGCCACCTCGTGAACCGCACTGGGCTCGTAAGGCTTGTGGTTGAGCACAAAGCGGCCTTCATCGGGGGTGTAAAGGCCAGTGATGACATTAAAGAAAGTGGTCTTGCCCGCGCCATTGGGGCCAATGAGGCCATAGACCTGGCCCCGCTCAATCGACAAACCCACATTGCTGAGCGCTTGCAAGCCGCCAAAGCGCTTGGAGACGGCAGAGACCTCCAACACCAGATCCGCACTCATGAGCGACCTCCCTTGCTGGTGGGAGGAAGTCCCAAGCCATGCTCGGGCGACGGCCACAGGCCCCGAGGCCTGAGCAACATGATGAGGATCATGGCCAAGGCGATGAGCAGTTGGCGCAAGATGGCCGCATCCAACCGGCCATCGGTGAGGGCTTGCAAGGGGCCAGCCACATAGCGCAAGACTTCAGGCAAGGCCGACAACAGCACCGCACCCAGAATCACGCCAGGCAAGTGGCCCGAACCCCCCAGCACCACCATGGCGACGATCATGACCGACTCCATCAGGGTGAAGGACTCGGGCGACACAAACCCTTGGAAGGCCGAGAACATGGCACCGGACACCCCGCCGAAGGTGGCGCCCATGGCAAACGCCAAGAGCTTCATGTTGCGGGTGTTGATGCCCATGGCCTTGGCCGCCACCTCGTCTTCGCGAATGGCCATCCAGGCGCGACCAATCCGAGAGCGTTCGAGACGGAAACACACCACTGAGCTGACCCACACCAGCAACAAAAACAGGTAGTAATACTGGGTGACCGATGGCAGCTCGATGGGGCCCCACTGCAAGGTTTTGCTCAAGGGATGGCCCATCACCGTAACGGGGTCGATGCTGCCCAAACCTTTGGGGCCGTTGGTGATGTTGTAGGGCTGGTCGAGGTTGTTGAGGAACACACGAATGATTTCACCAAAGCCCAAGGTGACGATGGCCAGGTAGTCGCCCCGCAGTTTCAAGGTGGGCGCGCCCAACAACACGCCAAACAAACCCGCCAACACGGCTGCAATGGGAATGACGGCCCACAACGGCAAATGCAAGCCGCCGGGGAAAGTGGCCATCAGGATCGGAAAGGCTTCGAGCAAATGCGGCGAAGCCAACAAGCCGAACAAATAAGCGCCAATGGCATAAAAGGCCACATAGCCCAAATCGAGCAAGCCGGCGTAGCCCACCACCACATTCAGGCCCAAGGCCAACATCACATACAGCAAAGAAATATCGGCAATGCGCACCCAGGCGTTGCCAAAGAGCTGAAGCACCAAGGGCAGCACCAGCAGCATGACCACCAGCGCTGGGCGAGATTGAAGGCGTTGCAACCAGAGATTCATGTTGCCCCCTTAAGCCCGGTCGGCCACGCGCTCGCCCAGCAAGCCCGAGGGGCGCAGGGTCAGCATGGCGATGAGCACCACAAAGGCAAAAATGTCGGCGTAGTGGCTGCCCAGCACCCCGCCCGTGAGTTCACCGATGTAGCCCGAGCCAATGGCTTCGATGAGGCCCAACAACACCCCACCCACAACAGCGCCTGCGAGGTTGCCAATGCCACCAAACACGGCCGCCGTGAAGGCCTTGAGCCCAGGCAAAAAGCCCATGGCGTGCTGCACCGTGCCGTAATTGGAAGCCCACATCACCCCGGCGATGGCAGCCAGCACAGCCCCCAAGGCAAAGGTGGCGGCGATGACCTGATCGGGGTTCACGCCCATGAGGCTGGCCACGCGGGGGTTTTCAGCGGTGGCGCGCATGGCGCGGCCCAAACGGGTGGCGTTGACGATGTAACTGAGCACCAACAAGGCACACACGGTGACCACCAGAATGGCCACTTGCGTGGGCGTGATCACCACACCGCCCAAATGAATGGGTTCGGCCGACAACAGAGTGGGATAGGGCTTGTAGTTGGGCTTCCAGACGATCATGGCCAAGGTTTGCAACAAGATCGACATGCCGATGGCGGTGATCAGTGTGGCCAGCTTGGGGGCGGTTCGCAATCGGCGGTAGGCCACGCGCTCGATGACGACGTTGAGGACCGCTGCCGCCACGCACGCAGCGGTCAGGGCCAACAAGAGCAACAACGGGCCCGGTAGCCCAGGGGCCACCGTTTGCAGCACGCCAATCACGGTCCAACTGGTGAGTGCACCCACCATCAACACCTCACCGTGGGCGAAGTTGATGAGGTTCACGATTCCATACACCATGGTGTAGCCCAAAGCGACCAGGGCATACATGCTGCCCAGCACCAGGCCATTGATGACTTGTTGAAAAAATATGTCCATCGCGTTGGATTCCCACTGTTTTTGAAAGCTTAACGCTCAACAATTTCACGTCTGTTGGGGATTGCCCCGGTTTGCCCGCAGTTCTCGCAACTTCTCGGCGATCTTGATTTCCAAGCCCCGTGCCACGGGTTCATACAAGACCGGGTCATCCACCATGGCATCGGGCCAATGGCGCTGTCCCGTCGAGACGGCATCGGGCTCGTCGTGATCGTAACGATAGCCCTCGCCATGGCCCAGCTGTTTCATGAGTGCCGTAGGGGCATTGCGCAAAGCCATGGGCACCGGCAGGCTGCCTTGGGTTTTCACCAAGGTGCGGGCGGCCTTGTAGGCCTTGTAAACCGCATTGGATTTGGCCGCGATGGCCAAATACACCACGCATTCAGCCAAAGCCAGCTCGCCCTCGGGTGAGCCCAAGCGCTCATAGACCTGGGCCGCATCGAGGGCCAACTGCAAGGCGCGGGGGTCGGCCAGGCCAATGTCTTCGGTCGCCATGCGAATGAGGCGCCGGGCAATGTAGCGGGGATCGGCCCCTCCGTCGAGCATGCGCACCAACCAATACAGGGCCGCATCGGGGTTGGAGCCGCGCACCGATTTGTGCAAGGCGCTGATGGTGTCGTAGAAGTGGTCGCCACCTTTGTCGTAGCGCCGCAGTTGTTCGCCCAACAACTGATCCAAGGCTGGCGCATCCACGGTTTTGAGCCCCAGTTGTTGGGCGCTTTGAGAAACCATCTCCAAGGTGTTGATGAGGCGACGCGCATCGCCATCGGCAAATTCAGCCAGGCGTTGTCGGGCCTGGTCTTCCAGGGCCACCACCTCGCCGGTGGCCAAGGCCCGATCCATCAGTTGCTGGAGTTCGGGCTCCGACAAACTCTTGAGCACATGCACCGTGGCACGTGACAGCAAGGCCGAATTGACCTCAAACGAGGGGTTCTCGGTGGTGGCACCAATGAAAGTGAGCAAGCCCGACTCCACGTGCGGCAAAAACGCGTCCTGCTGGACTTTGTTGAATCGATGCACTTCATCAACAAACACCAAGCTGCGGCGTGGCAAGAGGCCTTCGGCTGCGGCCTGGGCTTGCTCGACCACCTCGCGGATGTCTTTGACCCCCGCCAACACGGCGCTGAGGCTAAAAAATTGCGCATCGGCAGTTTGAGCCATGAGGCGTGCCAGGGTGGTTTTGCCCACGCCGGGTGGACCCCACAAAATGCAGCTGTGCACCTGACCCCTTTCCAGGGCCAGCCGAAGGGGTTTGCCAGGCGCGAGCAGGTGCGCCTGCCCAATCACCTCGTCCCAGACGCGCGGCCGCAAGCGCTCGGCCAAGGGCACGTGGGGCGGTTGTTGGGCGTCGGCTTCGCGCATGGGGCTCAGCGGCTTCGAATGACCTCGGTGCCTGGCGGGGTCACCCAACGAAAGGTGGATTCAGGCAGGCGCGGGTTGTCTTGCCAATTCGACAGTTGCCACTCGGTGCGTTGGCCCATGGCGTCCAGCATCACCATGCGGGCCAACTGGCCCTCGCGCCAAGCCAATCGCAATTCACGCACCTGGCCATCGGCGGCATGGGGCGTGAGCACCAGGCTCACCAGGCCATCGGCTGGTGGCAACGTTTGGATGGCATAACTTTGCTTGAGGCTGGCCATGTCGCTGACGCTGGCAATTGCGCCCAATGCGGTTTGCCGCAAATCGGCTGACTGCGGCTTGACCGTCACTTGAGCCAAGTCGGGGTCGTGCAACCAAAATTGGCGCCCATCGGCCAGCAGCGTTTGCTCGAAGGGTTTGACATAAGTCCAGCGAAATCGGTTGGGACGCTCAAAGGCCAATCGGCCGCTGGAGGTTTTGACGCGGCTTGGGCGATCGGGTCGCGCGGGCTCCTGCACGCGCTGCACAAAATCCGCACGGGCCGACTTCACCTGGGTGATCAAACGCTCCAACTCGGCCAAGGCGGAAGCCTCCTGGGCTTGCGTGCTGAAGCTCAGGCCGAGCAGCGCCCAAGCCCCTGCCGCGGCGCAGACGATGCGCCGACTCAGGCTCATGCCGAGTCCTCGCTGCGGTTGGGCACCAGAATGTCGCGCTGACCATTGCTGCTCATGGCGCTCACCAAGCCGGCCTTTTCCATGTCTTCAACCAGCCGTGCGGCGCGGTTGTAGCCAATTTTCAGGTGGCGTTGCACCAGCGAAATGCTGGCTTTGCGATTTTTGAGCACCACCTCAACGGCCTGGTCATACAAGGGGTCTTTCTCGCCCATTTGCTCGCCGAACAAATCGGGGCCGTTGGCCTCGCCATCCACGGTGCCGCCTTCGAGCACGCCTTCGATGTAATCGGGTTCGCCTTGGGACTTGAGGTAGTTGACCACGCGGTGCACCTCATCGTCGCTCACGAAGGCACCATGCACCCGCACCGGCAGCCCGGTGCCGCTGGGCAAATACAACATGTCCCCCATGCCCAACAAAGCCTCGGCACCCATTTGGTCGAGGATGGTGCGGCTGTCGATTTTGCTGCTCACCTGAAACGCAATGCGCGTGGGGATGTTGGCTTTGATCAGGCCCGTGATGACGTCCACGCTGGGCCGTTGCGTCGCCAAAATGAGGTGGATGCCAGCGGCTCGCGCTTTTTGCGCCAAGCGCGCAATCAGCTCTTCGATCTTTTTGCCCACCACCATCATCAGGTCGGCCAACTCGTCAATCACCACCACAATGTGCGGCAAGCGCTCCAGGGGTTCTGGGGCCTCTGGGGTCAGGCTAAAGGGGTTGCCAATGGACTCGCCCTTTTCTTTGGCTTCTTCGATTTTGTGGTTGTAGCCCGAGAGGTTGCGCACGCCCAGCTTGCTCATGAGCTTGTAGCGGCGTTCCATTTCGGCCACGCACCAATTCAAACCGTGCGCGGCTTGCTTCATGTCGGTGACCACCGGCGCCAGCAGATGGGGAATGCCTTCGTAGACCGACATTTCCAGCATCTTGGGGTCAATCATGAGCAAGCGCACATCGCGAGCCTCGGCTTTGTAGAGCAGGCTCAGGATCATGGCGTTGATCCCCACCGACTTGCCCGAGCCGGTGGTGCCGGCCACCAGCACGTGGGGCATCTTGGCCAAATCGGCCACCACGGGGTTGCCCACGATGTCCTTGCCCAAGCCCAGCGTCAAGATGGATTTGGCTTCGTTGTAAATGTTGGAGCCCAAAATCTCGCTCAAACGAATGGACTGCCGCTTGGTGTTGGGCAACTCCAAGGCCATGTAGTTTTTGCCGGGGATGGTTTCCACCACACGAATGGACACCAAGCTGAGTGAGCGCGCCAAGTCTTTGGCGAGGTTCACGATTTGCGAGCCTTTGACGCCCGTGGCGGGCTCGATTTCGAAACGGGTAACCACCGGGCCGGGATAGGCCGCCACCACCCGCACCTCCACCCCAAACTCCTTGAGCCGGCGTTCGATCAAGCGGGAGGTGATCTCCAGGGCTTCGGGATCCACGGTGTCGGAACGGGTTGTCGCCTCGTCCAACAGGTCCACTTGCGGCAGCCGCGAATCTGGCATGTCGGAGAACAAGGGCTTTTGACGTTCGCGAGCCACGCGATTGCTGGTGAACACTTTGGGCTCTGGATCCAACACAATTTTCACGGGCTCGGGTTCGACCAACGGCTTGCTCACCACAGGGCGCACCGCCTCCCCTTCGGGTTCAGCATCCCACAGGGCGCCAGTGCCCTCAGCGACGGGCTCGGCCTCCTGGCCACGCTCCAGGGCGGCGGCCTGCCCCAAGGCCAAGTCCTTGGCCATTTCGCGCCGCTGTTGCCATTGCAGGAACAAGCCCTCCACCCGCTCGCCCAAGGCTTCAGCCACGGCCAGCCAGGAAAAACGGAAGACCCACGACACCCCCACCAGCAAAAACACGATGAACAACAGCGCAGAGCCATTGAAGCCCAGCCACTTGGCGCCCAGTGTGCCCACCACAAATCCCAAAATGCCCCCACTGTGATGGCCTGGCAAGGCCCATTCGAACCGATACAAGCGGGTCCACTCCAGACCCGTGCTGGCCATGAGCAGCAAGGTCAGGCCCGCCCAAAACGACCAAGGGGAATGGAACCAGTCGGAGGAAGACGCGGTGTCCTCGGTCTCGGGTTGCAAGCGCTGAATCAAATGCCGCAACCAAATGCCCACCGCGCACCCATAAGCCCAAAACACCGAATACCCAAACAACAGGTAGCTGAGGTCTGACAGCCACGCGCCCAATCGCCCCCCCCAGTTGACCGTTTCCAAACGGCCCGCCGAGGTGGTCCACGCCGTGTCGCCAGGCGAATGCGTGAGCAGGGCCAGCAACCAGAACACCAGCGCCAAAAAGCCCAAGGTCAGGCTCAACTCTTGGTAAAGGCGGCGCCAACCCGTGGGGGTCGGCAGGTCGTCTGAGGGCGATTCAAGGGTTTTCAACGAAAAAGACATGGGCAGGTCAGCAATCGGTGTCCATCAGGTTCAAGCGTGCATTCTCCCTCAGGCCGGGCCGTGAATGGGGTCGAGCCCCGGCCCATCAATCCGGGACTTTTAGAATCCATCCATTCACGATTTCTGGAAAGCATTGCCATGTCGACGACCCATGCCCGCGTTCTCATTCTGGGTTCAGGCCCTGCCGGTTACACCGCAGCCATTTACGCCGCCCGAGCCAACCTCAAGCCCTTGCTGATCACCGGCATGGCCCAAGGCGGGCAACTCATGACCACCACCGAGGTGGACAACTGGCCTGCCGATGTCAATGGCGTCATGGGCCCCGATCTCATGCAGCGCTTTTTGTCGCATGCCGAGCGCTTCAACACCCAAGTGGTGTTTGACCACATTCACAGCGTCAAACTCGACCAACGGCCCTTCACCCTCACGGGCGACAGCGGCACCTACACCTGCGACGCCCTGATCATCGCCACGGGCGCCTCGGCCAAGTATTTGGGCTTGGATTCCGAGTCGGCCTTCATGGGCCGGGGTGTTTCAGGTTGCGCCACTTGCGATGGCTTTTTCTATCGCGACCAGCCCGTGTGTGTGGTGGGCGGCGGCAATACCGCCGTGGAAGAAGCCTTGTATTTGTCCAACATTGCGTCCAAGGTGCACTTGATCCACCGCCGCGACACCTTCCGCGCCGAAGCCATCATGATTGATCACCTGATGGACAAGGTCAAAGCCGGCAAGATTGAACTGCACCTGCACCGCCAGCTCCAAGAAGTGCTGGGTGATGCCAGTGGCGTGACTGGCGTTCGCATCCAATCCACGCAAGGCGAACCCACCCAGGATTTGGCGGTTCAAGGCTGCTTCATTGCCATTGGCCACCACCCCAATACCGACATCTTCCAAGGCCAGCTCGACATGAAGGACGGCTACATCCTCACCCGCAGCGGGTCTCAGGGCATGGCCACCATGACCAGCGTGGACGGCGTCTTTGCGGCAGGAGATGTGCAAGACAACATCTACCGCCAGGCCATCACCTCGGCTGGCACGGGTTGCATGGCCGCGCTGGATGCGCAGCGCTTCTTGGAGCAATGAAAGCCAGGCTGAATCCGCTACAATTGCCGGTTTCGTCTTTCGCTGAGTGCGTTCAGGCCTTGCGGCCGCCGCGTGCTCTTGGGGTCACCGCCACCCCGTGGCAACAATTGGCGAGGTGAAGGCTCAGGTGAATTCAAACGCCTGGCCTGTTTGTCTGGAGTGTTCACATGTCCAAGTTTTGTGAAGTCACCGGCAAAGGTCCCATGGTTGGCAACAACGTTTCGCACGCCAACAACAAGACCAAGCGCCGCTTCATGCCCAACCTTCAATACCGCCGCTTTTGGGTGGAGAGCGAGAACCGTTGGGTTCGTCTGCGCGTTTCCAGCGCCGCTTTGCGTCTGATCGACAAAAAAGGCATCGACGCCGTGCTCGCCGACATGCGTGCCCGTGGCCAAGCCTGAACCATCTGAAAGGAATTCATCATGGCCACCAAAGGCGCTCGCGAAAAAATCAAACTCGAATCCACGGCTGGAACCGGTCACTTCTACACCACCAGCAAAAACAAAAAGACCATGCCCGAGAAAATGGCGATCATGAAATTTGATCCCAAAGCTCGCAAGCACGTGGAATACAAAGAAACCAAGCTCAAGTGATTGCTTAGTTTTTTGAGTCTCCCCAAAACAAACCCCGCCTCGCGCGGGGTTTGTCGTTGTTGGGCCGCAAACTTGGGCCCAGCGCCCCAGGGGCGCCTGGTGTTCAGGCGCGAACCGCGCGCAAACGGGTTGAGAACTCCTTGAGGGCTTCAATGCCGCTGGCTTCGGCCCGCTGGCACCAGGCTTGCAAGTCTTGGGTGAGTTGCTCGCGATTGCGGTGGGTGTTGAGCCAGAGGGACTTCAATTCCTCGCGCATGGCCACCATGGTGGAGCTCAAAGGCAGCGCCCCTTTGGCTTCAGACAGCAGGGATTGAATGGCTGAAGGAATTTTTTCATCCTCTCGGTGCATCCAACGCTTGGCGGTGGCCAACACCGAGGCCGAGGGCCGTTTGGGCAAGGCTTGAATTTCGGCTTTGAGGGTTTGCTTCAAGGCTCGGGCGTAGCTGGCCATGAGCTCGTAGCGGTTGGTGATCATGGCCTCCAGGGTTTGCTCATCCGCAGGCTGGGGTTTGGCCACAAACTGCGCCCGGGGGGGCGTCTTTTTGGCACGGGCCAAGCCGACGATTTCCAACAGGCGGATGTAGAGCCAGCCGATGTCGAATTCACCCGGCTTGACCGACAACTTGGCCGAGGTGGGATAGGTGTGGTGGTTGTTGTGCAACTCTTCGCCACCAATCACGATGCCCCAGGGTGAAATGTTGGTGCTGGCATCGGCGGCTTCGAAATTGCGGTAGCCCCAAAAATGACCCACGCCATTGATGATGCCCGCGGCCGTGACGGGAATCCACAGCATTTGAACGGCCCAAATGGACAGCCCCGAAATGCCGAAGAGCAACAAATCGATGACCAACATCAGGCCCACTCCCTGCCAAGGCAAGCCCGAGTAGAGGTGGCGCTCGATCCAGTCGTCGGGGGTGCCATGGCCATATTTGGCCAGCGTTTCCGCATTTTTGGCTTCGGCGCGATAGAGCTCAGCCCCATGCCAGAACACGGTACGCAAACCACGGGTTTGAGGGCTGTGGGGATCTTCTTCGGTTTCACACTTGGCGTGGTGCTTGCGGTGAATGGCCGCCCAGGCCTTGGTTTGCATGCCCGTGGTCAGCCAGAGCCAAAAGCGGAAAAAGTGGGCAGGAATGGGGTGCAAGTCCAACGCGCGATGGGCTTGGTGGCGGTGCAAGTAAATGGTGACCGATGCGATGGTGATGTGAGTGACCACCAAGGTGAAGATCACCATTTGCCAGAAGCTGGCGTCCAGCAAGCCTTGATCCAAGGCTTGAAGCAACCACATCCAAACAGGCCAATCCATTACGTGCATGCAAAGTCTCCCGAGCAATCAACCCCTGGCGCCACGCCAGGTTCAATGAGTTTCTTGATGCTTTGGATTCTAACGAGCGCGCCAAATTGAAGCAAAAAAACCGTCGGTTTGGTGCCGATGGGGCCAAGCGCGCATCCAGCGACCGGTGGCGTCACACAGGCCGTGATCCGCATGGCCCACCAAGGCGTCCAAGACAGGCTGCGCCGCGACCGGCTCAAAACCGCTGTGGCTGGCATCAAAGGCCAAAGCCACCCCTTCATCCTCTTCGCGCATGAAGGAGCAGGTGGCGTAGACCAAACGCCCTCCGGGTTTGACCAATTCGGCCGCCGAATTCAGGATGCGGCTTTGCAGTTCTGCCATGGCCTGCAGGGCCTCGGGGGTCACCCGCCACTTCAGTTCGGGCGAACGCCTGAGGGTGCCCAACCCCGAGCAGGGGGCATCCACCAGCACCACATCGGCCTTGCCCCTGAGCCGCTTGAGGCGTTCATCGTGCTCGGACTGCAACACCCAAGTGCTGACGTTGGTGAGGCCGGCGCGGGACACGCGAGGGGCCATGGCCTGCAAGCGAGAGGCCGAAATGTCCATGGCAAAAATCTGACCCGAGTTGCGCATGAGCGCACCCATGGCGAGTGTTTTGCCCCCAGCCCCAGCACAAAAATCAACCACCACCTGACCACGCTTCACGCCAGCAAGTCCAGCCAGCAATTGCGAAGCTTCGTCTTGAATGTCGACAGCGCCTTGCTGAAACAAGGCCGACGAGGCCAATGCGGCGCGTTGCTGCAAGCGCAAGCCCCAAGGAGAAAAGGGGGTGGGCTCCGTCGCAATGCCCAACTCGCCCAAAGCCGCTTGGGCAGCGGCACGTCGCCCCCACTGGACGTTCACCCGCAGGTCCACAGGCGCTTGTTCGAGCAAAGCCGGCCAAAACCCAGCCTCCAAATCGGGGTGGTCGTGTTGAACCTGGGTCATGAGCCAATCGGGCACGCTCCACCGAATGGCTTCGGGCAAGTTGGACAACTGGTTTGCCCGATGCTCGCAAGCGGCCAACCAGGCGTGCTCCGCCGCGCTCAATTGCCCCAACACGCGCTCTCGCCACTGGGCTCGGAAACGACGTGGCTGGGCATCGGGCCAAGACGCGTGCATCACTTGCAACAGGACTTCTTGCCGTGGCGTGAGCGAGGCCTCACCGCCCAAGGCCTGGGCATACCGACGGTGACGCAAGGCTTGGTAGACGCAGTCGCCCAAGGCCGCCCGGTCGTGCGAACCCAGGCGCTTGCCTTGAAGCGCTTGGGCAGCCTCAGACAGGGCCTGATCGGCGGTGCTGCCCGCCTGAATCCGTTCCAGGGCTTGGGCGGCCAGCACCCAAGCTTCTGGCCCCGCAGGGGGACGTGCAGCGCGCTTCAAAAAACGCCAGCGGTGTCTTGCATGTGGTCAGAGACCACGCCCAAGTGGTGAAGCCCATCACCCCAGCTCAATTCCAGCTGGGTGAGTCGCTTGAAGCAATGACCCACCATGTATTCGTCGGTGACCCCAATGCCGCCATGCAACTGAATGGCTTGTTGACCCACGCAACGCATGGACTGGCTCAGTTGATGCTTGGCACGCGCCATGGCTTGACGCCGCTCACGGGGCGCTTCGCCCAACTTGAGCGTGGCATAAAAGCTCATGGAGCGACCCAGCTCCAACTGCATCTTCATGTCAGCCAAGCGGTGACGCAAGGCCTGGAAGCTGGCGATCACCACACCAAATTGTTTGCGCGTGTTGAGGTATTCGGCGGTCATGCGCACGGTGCGATCCATGATCCCCACCGCTTCGGCGCAAGCCATGGCCACACCAAAGTCAGCACACCAATCCAGCGCCGCTTCGCCGTCGGCAGTGATGAGGGTCGCGGGGGCTTGGTCGCACTGCACATCGCCGCTGCTCGAGCCATCTTGGGCCGCATAAGGCCGCACCTGAACGCCCGGCGCATCGGCCTGCACCCAGAACAAGGCCAGGCGCCCGTCCATTTGGGCAGGGAACACAAAGGCGTGGGCGTGGG
This sequence comes from Betaproteobacteria bacterium, assembly GCA_038126555.1. Lineage (GTDB taxonomy): Bacteria > Pseudomonadota > Gammaproteobacteria > Burkholderiales > Burkholderiaceae_C > Limnohabitans. The sequence continues at coordinate 17,352 of JAYPFZ010000003.1, read as the reverse complement.
CCGCCATGGGCACCACGCTCTTGAGACCGGTGACCGTCCAAGTTGAGCCAGCGCCGGGTTTGGCCAGAGCTTCGCAAGCCAGGTGGCGATAACGTGCCGAACGTTCCTGATGCGCCAGCACACAACGCGTCTCGCCAGATGCCAGCTTGGGCAAATGGGCTTGCTGAACGCTGGGCTCGGCGTGGTTTTGCAAAACCTGCGAAACCATCCAGGTTTGGGTGAGGGCATCCATGACCAGCCCTTGGCCCAATTGCTCCATCACGATCATGGCTTCCACGGGCCCCATGCCCATGCCGCCGTGCTCATCCGAAGTGGCCAAAGCCATGAGGCCAAGCTCGGAGAGTTCCTGCCAAGTCTGCGCTGAAAAACCACCTTGAGCCACCAGCTCGCGGCGACGCTCAAAGGAATAGGAGCGCTCCACCCATTTGCCGACGGCATCACGGAGTTGTTCTTGATCGTCTGTGAAATCGAAATCCATGACTGGCCTCCTTAGCCCAAAATCGTTTGAGCGACGATGTTGCGTTGCACTTCGTTGCTGCCGCCGTAAATGGTGGTTTTGCGCACATTGAAATAGGTGCTGGCCAGAGGGGCGCAATGCAAAGCCCCAACCGGCACGCCTTGCCACCCCGCATCCATGGCCTCAATGATGAACGGAATGCTGTAGGGGCCTGCCGCCAGCATCATCAGCTCGGTGTAGCGCTGCTGAATTTCGCTGCCTCGAATTTTGAGCAAGCCTGCAATGTCCAAACTTTGCTTGCCGGATTTTTCAGCGCTCAACACACGCAACACCATCATCTCCAGAGCGACGATGTCGACTTCCAAACGGGCAATCTCGTCGCGGAAGCGGGCGTCCTCGTAAACACCCTCGGCCTTGGCAATGCGTTTGAGGCGTTCGAGCTCACGCTTGGCTCGGTTCACATCGGCGATGTTGGTGCGCTCGTGCGCCAACAAAAACTTGGCGTAATTCCAGCCTTTGTTTTCTTCACCAATCAGGTTCTCGGCGGGCACTTTCACGTTGTCGAACCACACCTCATTGACTTCGCACTCGCCGTCAATGAGCTTGATGGGTCGGACCGTGACGCCGGGACTCTTCATGTCGATCAGCAAGAAAGAGATGCCTGTTTGGGGCTTGCCTTCATGGCTGGTGCGCACCAGACAAAAAATCCAGTCGCCGTATTGACCCAAGGTGGTCCAGGTTTTTTGACCATTGACGATGTAATGGTCCCCTTCCCGATCGGCACGGGTTTTGAGCGAGGCCAAGTCCGAGCCGGAGCCTGGTTCGCTGTAGCCCTGTGACCACCACACCTCACCACTGGCAATGCCAGGCAAAAAGCGTCGATGTTGCTCGGCGTTGCCAAAGGCCATGATGACGGGGGCCACCATGACGGGGCCGAAGGGCACGATGCGGGGTGCACCCGCCAAGGCGCACTCTTCTTCGAACAAATGTTTTTGAATGGCGTTCCAGCCCGGCCCGCCAAAGGCCTTGGGCCAGCCATAGCCCAGCCAGCCCTTGCGACCCAGGATCTTGGCCCAGGTTTGCATGTCGTCGCGCGTGAGGCGCAAGCCCTGGTGCACCTTGCTGGAGATGTCGGTCGGCAAATTCGCCTCGACCCATTCCCGCACTTCTTGGCGGAATGCCTGCTCTTCCGGAGTGAATACCAAATCCATGTTTGCCTCTGTGGTTTGATCAGCTGCGTAGTTTAAGCACGATCGTGCGAATTTAAACAATAACCCTGTCGCCAGCTCCCGATAATGGTGGCCATGAATGACCTCGTGATCCTCATTTCCGGCGGCGGCTCCAACATGGTTGCCCTGGCTCAGGCCTGCCAACAGCGGCAATGGGCGCGACGTTTTGGTGCACGCATTCGTGCTGTGATCAGCAACCGACCTCAGGCAGCAGGCCTGGCCAAAGCCCAGGACTTGGGGCTCACCACCGAGGTGCTGGATCACCAGGCTTTTGCTGGACACGCACAGCCCCGCGAAGCCTTTGATGCGGCCTTGCGCGAACGGGTGTTGGCTTTTGAGCCGCAATGGGTGGTGCTGGCGGGTTTCATGCGGGTGCTGACGCCCACGTTTTTGTCGGCCTTTCCTCAACGGGTGATCAACATCCACCCCTCCTTATTGCCCGCGTTCCCCGGTTTACACACGCATGAGCGGGCTTTGGCAGCGGGCTGTCGCGTGGCTGGCGCCACCGTTCATTGGGTGACCGAGGTGCTCGACGGCGGCAGCATCATCGATCAGGCGGTGGTGCCCGTCTTGGATGGCGACGACGCCAACCAGTTGGCCGCGCGGGTGCTGAGTCAAGAGCACCTCTTGTATCCACGGGCCTTGGAGCGGGTCATGGCCCAACACGCCACCTGAATGGCAAGTCGCTGGGCACAGCGGCCGGTCAGTCAGCAAGCAGCCAAGCGCGAATTGCGGGGCAAGTGCGCCATCAGGAACTCCATTTGATCCGCCAAGATGCGGCGATTTCTCAAAATGAAGTCCTCCCACAAACTGGGCACATAAGGCGCATACATCAGCGGCATGCGCGCTTGTTCGGGGGTTCGATTGCCTTTGCGGTGGTTGCAGGGGCGACAGGCGGT
>JAYPFZ010000003.1:0-14757 GCA_038126555.1 Betaproteobacteria bacterium | reverse complement strand
GCGGTCACCACGTTCATCCAGGAATCGAGGCCCTGTTGTCCCAAGGGAATGATGTGTTCACGCGTGAGATCGGCTTCGTGAAAGGGGTGGGCGCAATAGGCACACACGTTGCGGTCTCGGGCAAACAATTTGGCGTTGGTGAGGCCAGGCCGCAACTCGAATGGGTTGATGTTGGGCACCCCCTTGGTGCCAATGATGCTGTTGACGGCAATGACCGATTGGCGGCCGGTGACCGCATTGATGCCGCCATGAAACACGGCAATCTCAACACCCGCTTCCCATCGCACCTCGTCTGCGGCGTAATGGATCACGGCCTGTTCCAACGGTATCCAGGATTGTGGAAGACCCTGGGCGGAGAGTTTGAGCACCTTCAATGTTCACCCCCATGTGCACAGTGGATGAAGGCCTTGAGCACCCAATGGGCTCAAGCGCCGCATCGTCCTGTAACAATATAGCGGTTTTTGATGACGACCCTATGGCAACTCCGTCATGCAGATTTTTCGTGGCTTGAATCATCCTGGGATGGCCCCTGCTGTGGCCCTCACCATCGGCAGCTTTGATGGCGTGCATCGCGGCCATCAGGCCATGCTGGCTTTGTTGCACTCCGAGGCTCGCCATCGGGGTTTGCCGAGTTGCGTGCTCACCTTTGAGCCGCATCCGCGCGATTTTTTTGCCCGCTTGCACCAACAACCCGACCTGGCGCCCAAACGCATCGGCACGCTCCGAGACAAATGGATGGAATTGCGGGCCTGCGGCGTCGACCAATGTGTGGTGCTGCCTTTCAACCTGCAGCTGAGCCAAATGTCGGCCGAGGCCTTTGTTCGCGAAGTCTTGGTGCAAGGGCTGGGGGCGCAATACATTTTGGTGGGCGATGACTTTCGGTTTGGCGCCAAGCGTGCCGGCAATCACGACGCCCTTGTGCAATTTGGCCAGCAGCTGGGCTTTGAAGTGGCCCGCATGAACAGCTATGAGCTCTCCGAGGCCCGGCCCGAGCCTGGCACTACACCCCCCGGAGTCGCTGCCCCAGCGGTGCGGGTTTCCTCTTCGCTGGTGAGACAGGCCTTGGCAAACGGCCAAATGGACGAGGCCGCTCGGTTGTTGGGGCGCCCTTACGCCATCAGTGGCCATGTGGTGCATGGCCGAAAACTCGGGCGCGAGCTCCAGTGCCCTACCCTCAACCTGCGCTTTCGTCACACACGGCCCGCGGCCCAAGGCATCTTCGTGTCGCGGGTGCTTGGCCTCTCGGCCGAGCCCTTGATGGCTGTGTCCAACTTTGGCACGCGCCCCTCGCTGGACCCCAACGATGTCAACGGTGGTCGCGTCTTGCTGGAAACCCATTGTCTCGAGTGGCCTGCACACCTGGGGGCAGAAGGGGGCTACGGTAAACTCATCGTCGTGGAATTGCTGCATAAATTACACGACGAGCTGGTCTACGACAGTCTGGATGCCCTGAACGCCGGGATCGCCAAAGACTGCGCCGATGCGCGAGCCTGGTTCGCCTCTCGTCACGGTGAAACCCACCGCCAAACCACGCGCGATCGAATTTGATCCCAGCCTCTGGCCTGCATCAGGCCTGAAGCTGCACCGCCAAGACCGCCCTGCGGCCCAGCCGCAACGCCTTTTTGTTTAGCCGATACCCCTCGCCGAGATCATCATGACCGACGCCAACGCCTCTTTACGCGACACCCTGAACCTGCCTGAAACCGATTTCCCCATGCGAGGTGACTTGCCCAAGCGCGAACCCGCTTGGGTTCAGGCGTGGCAAGAGCAAGGGATTTATCACCGCCTGCGCGATGCCCGTCGCCACGCCCCTTTGTTCGTGCTCCACGATGGCCCCCCCTACGCCAATGGCAAGTTGCACATCGGCCATGCCTTGAACAAAGTGTTGAAAGACATGATCGTGAAAAGCCGGCAACTGGCCGGTTTCGATGCCCAATACATTCCGGGCTGGGATTGCCACGGCCTGCCGATTGAAAACGCCATCGAGAAATTGCATGGCCGCCAACTCAGCCGCGACGACATGCAGGCCAAGAGCCGTGCTTTCGCCACGGAACAAATCGAGCAGCAACGCGAAGATTTCCGACGCCTGGGTGTTTTGGGCGAATGGGATCGACCCTATCGCACGATGGACTTTGGCAACGAAGCCGGTGAAATTCGAGCGTTCAAACGCGTGATCGAACGGGGCTTTGTGTATCGCGGCCTCAAGCCGGTCTACTGGTGTTTTGACTGCGCGTCCAGCTTGGCTGAATTTGAGATCGAATATGCCGACAAGCGCAGCGACACCCTGGACGTGGCCTTCGAAGCCCATGACCCTCAAGCGCTGGCCCAGGCTTTCGGCCTGGCTGCCTTGCCCGCCGGGCAGTCGGCATTCGCCGTCATCTGGACCACCACCGCTTGGACTTTGCCTGCCAACCAGGCCTTGAATGCCCACCCCGAACTCGACTACGCCCTGGTGCAAACCCCTCGCGGCCTGTTGGTGCTGGCTGCCAATCTGGTGGCGGCTTGCTTGCAGCGCTATGCACTCACCGGTGACGTGTTGGCGCAAGTCAAAGGCGAAGCACTGCGAGGCTTGGTGTTCCGGCATCCGCTCTACGACCTGGCCGACGCCAATGACAGCAGCCGTTTCAGCTACCGCCGGCTGTCTCCCCTCTATTTGGCCGACTACGTCACGGCAGAAGACGGCACCGGTTTGGTTCACTCGGCCCCGGCCTATGGTGTGGATGACTTCAATTCCTGTGTCAGCCATGGCCTGGCCTACGACGACATCCTGAACCCGGTGCAGGGTCATGGCGTGTATGTCGACGAGTTGCCTGTCTTTGGCGGCTTGAACATCTGGAAGGCTTGCCCCGTCATCATTGAAACCTTGGGCCAGCAACAGCGGCTCATGGCCACACAGCCGCTGCAACACAGTTACCCCCATTGCTGGCGCCACAAAAACCCGGTCATCTATCGGGCGGCTGCGCAGTGGTTTGTGCGCATGGATGAAGGCACAGGCGTCTTTGAAAATCCGCAGCTCAAGCCGAGCAAGACCTTGCGTCAAATGGCCTTGGAAGCAATTGAGCAGACCCAGTTCTATCCGCAAAGTGGTCAGTCTCGGTTGCGCGACATGATTGCCAATCGACCCGATTGGTGCATTTCTCGCCAACGCTCTTGGGGTGTGCCCCTGCCGTTTTTCCTGCACCAGCAAACTGGCGAACTGCACCCCAGAACCCTGGAGATCTTGGATCAAGCCGCTGACCTGGTGGAACAAGGCGGCATCGAAGCTTGGAGTCGACTGAGCGTGGCCGATGTGTTGGGCGCCGAAGATGCCCCGCACTACACCAAGAGCAGCGACATTCTGGAGGTGTGGTTCGACTCTGGCTCCACCTTCTTCCATGTGCTGCGCGGCTCTCACCAAACCGTGGCGGATCGACCCTCGCATCACCAGCAAGGCCCCGAAGCCGATTTGTATTTGGAAGGCCACGACCAGCATCGCGGGTGGTTCCATTCCTCGTTGCTCTTGGGCTGTGCCTTGGAGGGTCGCGCGCCCTATCGGGGCTTGCTCACCCATGGCTTTGCCACCGATGGGCAAGGCCGCAAGATGAGCAAATCGCTGGGGAATGTGGTCATTCCGCAAGAGGTCACCGACAAATTGGGGGCAGAGATTGTTCGCTTGTGGGTGGCGTCCACCGACTATTCAGGCGACCTCAACATCGACAAAAACATCTTGGCCCGCGTCGTCGATGCCTATCGCCGCATTCGCAACACCTTGCGTTTTTTGTTGGCCAACCTGAGCGACTTCAACCCCGAAACGGATGCCCTGCCCCTGGATCAACTGCTGGAAATCGATCGCTACGCCCTCAGCCATGCAGCCGGCTTGCAAGCCCAAATCGTGGGGCAATGGCAAGCCGATCGACAAGTCTTTGAGGGTGGGCATTTTGGTGTTTATGAATTCCATCCCGTGGTGGCCAAGTTGCAAATTTATTGCTCCGAGGCTTTGGGCGCGTTTTACCTGGACACCATGAAGGATCGCCTCTACACGACGCCTGCAGCTTCGGTGGCCCGGCGCAGTGCCCAAACGGCCCTGTGGCACATCACCCATGCCATGTTGCGATGGATGGCCCCCTTCCTGAGCTTCACCGCGGAAGAGGCCTGGGCCAGCATGGGCCACAACGAGTCCATCTTCACGCAAACTTATGTCCAACTCCCCCCCATCGATGCGAACTTGGTGGCCAAATGGGAGCGCGTGCAAGCCTTGCGGGAAGTGGTGAACAAACACATCGAAGCCCAACGGGAACAAGGCCTTGTGGGGTCCTCCTTGCAAGCCGAAATCGACCTCCATTTGCCGCAAGCCGACTTCGACCTGTTGCAAAGCTTGGCGCCCGATCTGCCCTTCATCTTCATCACCTCGCGCTGCAGCATTCACTTGGCCGACGACATTCGGGTGGAGGTGACGCCCTCGCCCCATGCCAAATGCGAGCGTTGCTGGCACTACGAGGCCGATGTGGGCCAAAACGCGGAGCATCCCCAGGTGTGCGGTCGTTGCCTGACCAATTGGCTGGGCGAGGGCGAGGTTCGTCGCTATGCCTGAGGCCAGGCCACCGCATCACCGCCTGCAAATTGCAGCTTGGCTGGGTCTGGCCTTGCTGATTGCAGGGCTCGACCAGCTCTCCAAAGCCTGGATTGGCCAGCAGCTGAATTTTGATCAAGTCTGGCGGATCACCGACTGGCTGAACTTGGTGCGCGTTCACAACCCTGGGGCCGCTTTTTCGTTGCTGGCCGATGCGGGGGGATGGCAACGCTGGTTTTTCATTGGTTTGGGCGTGCTGGTGATGGGCTGGCTCATCTGGACCCTCATCGGTCACACCCATCGGCCTTGGTTGTGCGCGGCCATGAGCCTGTTGTTGGGCGGCGCTGCAGGCAATGTTTGGGATCGGGTGTGGCTGGGTGAGGTGGTGGACTTTGTGCAAGTCCATGGGGCTTGGCTGTCCCCTTTTTTCCCGGGGGGCTATTTCCCCAGCTTTAATTTGGCCGACTCGGCCATCTCGGCTGGCGTGGTGTTGATGTTGTGGGAAGAGTGGCAGGAGTCACGCCGACTCAAAGCCCAGACCCAAGCAACCCAAGAAGCTTCAACGCCCTCGCCTTGAGGTTTAACGTGGCAGGCCGGGGAAGCCACCCGAGCCCATGCCGCCCATGCCCTTCATGCCCCCGAGGCGCTTCATCATCTTCATGAGGCCGCCGCCGCGCATTTTCTTCATCATGTCTTGCATTTGTGCAAACTCATTGAGCAAGCGGTTCACGTCCTGCACCTGAACCCCTGCGCCCGCCGCAATGCGACGCTTGCGGGTGGCCTTGATCAGCTCGGGCTTGGCCCGCTCTTTGGGCGTCATGCTGTGAATGATGCCTTGCTTGCGGGCAATGTCTTTCTCGGCCTTGCCCAGGTCAGCGCCTTGGGCTTTGGCCGCCAACTGCGTGGGCAATTTGTCCATGAGCTGGGCCAAGCCCCCCATGTTGCGCATTTGCTGGATTTGAGAGAGGAAGTCGTTCAAATCAAATTGCTGGCCACCCTTGATTTTTTCAGCCAGCTGCTGGGCCGCTTGCACGTCGACGTTGGCGGTGACCTGCTCCACCAGGGCCACGATGTCGCCCATGCCCAGCACGCGACCCGCATGGCGCTCGGCGTCGAACAACTCCAGGCCGTCCATTTTTTCGCTGGTGCCGGCAAACTTGATGGGCACACCCGTGACTTCGCGCACCGACAGGGCTGCGCCGCCGCGTGAATCGCCATCGGTTTTGGTGAGCACCACCCCCGTTAGGGTCAAGGCCTCGTGGAAGGCTTTGGCGGTGTGCACCGCGTCTTGACCCAACATCGCATCCACCACAAACAAGGTTTCGATGGGGTTGATCTGTTGTTGCAGGGTTTGGATTTCCTGCATCAGCACCTCGTCAATCGCCAGCCGACCGGCGGTATCCACCAGCAACACATCAAAGTAATGGCGCTTGGCGTGATCGAGGGCGGCTTTGGCGATGTCCAGCGGCTTTTGGTTGGCCTCACTGGGAAACCATTCGGCGCCAGCCTGTGCCGTGACCGTCTTCAATTGCTCAATGGCCGCAGGGCGATACACGTCGGTGGACACCGTGAGCACTTTTTTCTTGCGCTTTTGAATCAAATAGCGCGCCAGCTTGGCCGTGGTGGTGGTTTTACCAGCCCCTTGCAAGCCAGCCATGAGCACCACGGCGGGGGGTTGTGCGGCCAAATTCAGGTCGCTCACGCCCTCGCCCATCAGGGCAGCCAATTCTTTTTGAACCACGCTCACCAGGACTTGACCCGGTTTGAGCGAAGCCAAGACCTCTTGGCCCAGCGCCTTGAGCTTGACGCGCTCCATGAAGGTTTTGACCACGGGCAATGCCACATCGGCTTCGAGCAAAGCCACCCGAATTTCACGCAACATGTCGGCCACATTGGACTCGGTGATGCGGGCTTGGCCACTGATGCGCTTGACCAGATGGGACAGTTTGTCGCTAAGAGAGGACGCCATGAAGATTGCCTGTAATGAATGGGGTCGTGGGCTGAAAAGGCTACACTCGACGCATGATTTTATCGGGGCTGTCTGTCATTCATTTTGGCGCATCACTGGTGGCCGCGCTGGCCTACGCGCTCAGTGCGGGTTTGGGTCACCGATTGCCCCACACCTCGGCGTCCCGCCTCTTCGTGTTGTCCTGGCTGGCTCATGGTGCCGCTTTGTTGTCCGGCTTGCACACCGACCAAGGGGTGCCGCGTTTTGGCTTTGCCCCGGCCTTATCGGCCATGGCGTGGTTGGTCATCCTCATTTATGTGCTGGAGAACCACTGGTATCCCCAATTCAGAACCCGCTGGACGCTGTTTGGTTTGTCTGCCTTGACGGTGGTGTTGGCTGTGATTTTTCCCGGCAACCCTTTGCATGCCCAAACCTCCTTGTTGCTGCCCTTGCACTGGACCTTGGGCATAGCCGCCTACGGCTTGTTTGCAGCCGCTGTTTTTCACGCGTGGCTGCTGCGTCGGGCGGAACGCTTGCTGCGAATGGCAGCCCCCACTGACGAAACCCCGCCCTTGCTGACCCTGGAACGGCTCACCTTTCGGTTGGTCATGCTGGGCTTTGTACTGCTCACCTTGACCTTGTTGGTGGGATGGGGGTTTAGCGACCAAATTTATGGCCCCCAGTTTGCCTTCAAGTGGGATCACAAAACCATCTTTTCGGTGTTGTCGTGGCTCACCTTTGCTTACCTGCTGTGGGGTCGACACCGCTTGGGGTGGCGCGGTCAAAAAGCCTTGAATGTCTTGTATTTGGGTAGCGGGTTGCTGCTGTTGGCTTATGTGGGCTCGCGCTTTGTCTTAGAGATTTTGTTGCACCGGGCGTCATGAGATCCCTGCTCCTGATTTTGCTGGGCATCTTGGCCATTGGGCTTATTCGCTCTTGGCTCAACCGCCGACCTCAGCCCCCTGAAGCTCGCCCCAGCGCGGATGTGCCCAAGACCGAAGACATGGTGCGTTGCGCCCATTGCCAGGTCCACTTGGCGAGCTCCGAAGCCATTACCCACCGCGGCCTGTCTTATTGCTGTCCGGAGCACTTGCCCTCATCCCCTTCCTCCCCGCCATGAACTCCATGCCTAATGCACTGTGGTCAGACGGGTGGTATCGATTTGCCCATCGACTCCCCTCGGCCCATTTTGGTCCTCGGCCCAGTGGTGTTGGGGTGGATCTGGGGATCATTCACTCCATCAGCCTGCCTCCCGACACCTACGGGAGCAACGACATCGAACTGTTTTTCACCGGCCAACTCGACGCCACCAAGCACCCTTATTTCAAGCAAATCGCCGATTTGCGGGTATCGGCTCATTTCCTCATCAACGGCGATGGGCGTTTGTTTCAATTTGTGAGTGTCAACGACCGCGCATGGCACGCGGGCCAGTCTCAGCACCAGGGGCGCGACAACTGCAACGATTTTTCGGTGGGCATCGAACTCGAAGGCAATGACAGCAGTGCGTTTGAATCGGCGCAATACGACACCCTCCAAGCTTTAGCGCAAGCACTGAACCAGCACTACCCCATCCAAGAATGGGTCGGCCACTCCGACGTCGCCCCTGGTCGCAAAACCGATCCGGGTCTGGGCTTCAATTGGCAGGCATTGCGTCGCAGCCTCGGCCATGATGTGCACTAATCTGGGGCTGACGCCACGACCGTTTTCCACTCTGTAAAACGTGGTCAACATTTGTAAAAAAATATTTTCGAATTTATTAGGGAATTCGAGCAAACGCTACCGGTAGCGTATTGATCACCCTCCTCACCCCATATATAGTGTCACCCTGATTTCGTTGTTCTGCGCCTCCTCTGCTTTCCAGGGGCCGCAGAATTCATACCAAAAGACACTCAGGGACACTGACTTTCATGCAAACCACCTCATCGGCCGTGGCGCCCTCAACCCCTCACCCCTTGAATACCCCCGAAGCCAGCCCATCGGCTGCAACCGCTCAATACCTTCAATATCAAATCATCCGCCGCAATGGTTCGGTGGTGCCTTTTGAGCCCGCCAAGATTGCCGTGGCCATGATGAAAGCGTTTCTGGCCGTGCATGGCACCCAAGGCGCTGCGTCAGCCTCCGTGCGCGAAATGGTCGATGAACTGACCCAAAACGTGATCCGCGCGCTGATGCGCTCGCGCCCGGGCGGTGGCACATTCCACATTGAGGATGTGCAAGATCAGGTTGAATTGGGGCTCATGCGCGGCAGTCACCATGAGGTGGCCCGCGCCTACGTGCTGTATCGCGAGCGTCGCGCCCTGGAGCGCGAACAGCAAAAGCAATCCACCGCCCCCCAAGCGCCCGCGCTGAACGTCACGGTCAATGGCCAACGTGTGCCCCTGGATGTGGGTGCCCTGCAAGCCCTGGTGCAAGTGGCTTGCCAAGGTCTGGCCGCTGAGGTTTCTGCCCAGCCCATCCTCGACGAGACCCTGAAAAACCTCTACGACGGCATTCCTGCCCCCGAGGTCATGAAGGCTGCCATTCTGGCTTCCCGGACCCTCATTGAGAAAGACCCCGACTACACCTTTGCCACCTCGCGGCTGTTGATGCACACCATTGCACAAGAGGTGTTTGGGCAACCGGTTGCCTTCCAAGACATGGGCGAGCACTACATCGCCAACTTCCCCAAATTCATCCAGGTGGGCGTTGATCACCAACTGCTCGATCCCAAACTGCTCGAATTCGACCTGGATCGCCTGGCCAAGGCTTTGCACCCTGAGCGCGACATGCAGTTCGACTACCTCGGTTTGCAAACCCTCTATGACCGCTATTTCCTGCACGTCAACAAACGCCGCATCGAATTGCCTCAATCGTTCTTCATGCGCGTGGCCATGGGTTTGTCGCTCAATGAAATCGACCGCGAAACCCGCGCCATCGAGTTCTACGAAGTGCTGTCTTCCTTCCACTTCATGTCCAGCACGCCCACGCTGTTCAACAGTGGCACCTTGCGCTCCCAGTTGTCGAGCTGCTACCTGACCACTGTGCCCGACGACCTGGACGGCATTTACGAGGCCATCAAGGAAAACGCACTGCTCTCCAAGTTTGCTGGCGGTCTGGGCAACGACTGGACGCCGGTTCGCGCACTCGGCAGCCACATCAAAGGCACCAACGGTGAATCGCAAGGTGTGGTGCCTTTCCTGAAGGTGGTGAACGACACCGCAGTGGCCGTTAACCAAGGGGGCAAGCGCAAAGGCGCCGTCTGCACCTATTTGGAAACCTGGCACTTGGACATTGAAGAGTTCTTGGAGTTGCGCAAAAACACCGGCGACGACCGGCGCCGCACCCACGACATGAACACCGCCAACTGGATTCCCGACTTGTTCATGCGACGGGTCATGGAAAACGGCGAGTGGACCCTGTTCTCGCCCTCCTCCGTGCCCGATCTGCACGACTTGTTTGGTCAAGCCTTTGAAAAGGCCTACTTGGCCTATGAAGAAAAAGCCAAGCGCGGTGAGATCAAGCCCAGCAAAACCATTCCTGCGGTCGACCTCTGGCGCAAGATGTTGTCCATGCTCTTTGAAACTGGTCACCCCTGGATCACCTTCAAAGATGCGTGCAACCTGCGCTCACCGCAACAGCACACCGGTGTGGTTCACTCCTCCAACCTGTGCACCGAAATCACGCTCAACACCAACGACCATGAAATTGCGGTTTGCAACTTGGGTTCGGTGAACCTGATCAAGCACCTCAAAGACGGCCCCAACGGCAAAGAGCTGGATCACGACAAGCTGCGCACCACCATCCAAACGGCCATGCGCATGCTCGACAACGTGATCGACATCAACTATTACGCCGTGGCCAAGGCCCGCAACTCCAACCTGCGCCATCGCCCGGTGGGCATGGGCATCATGGCCTTCCAAGACGCTTTGTATGCCATGGGGGTGCCTTACGCCTCCGAGCAAGCCGTTGAATTCGCCGATCGTTCCATGGAAGCCATTTGCTACTACGCATACTGGGCCTCTTCCGATCTGGCCAAAGAGCGCGGCACCTACTCTTCGTACAAAGGCTCTTTGTGGGACCAAGGCATTCTGCCCCTGGACACCCTCAACCTCTTGGAGAAAGAGCGCGGTGGCTACATTGAGGTCGATCGTTCCAGCACCCTCGACTGGGACGCTTTGCGCAGCAAAATTGCGCAAGATGGCATGCGCAACTCCAACTGCGTGGCCATTGCCCCAACGGCCACCATTTCCAACATCATTGGTGTTGATGCGTCGATCGAACCCTGTTTTGGCAACCTTTCCGTCAAATCCAACCTGTCCGGCGAATTCACCATCATCAACGCCTACTTGGTGAACGACCTCAAGCGTTTGGGGCTGTGGGATGAAGTGATGGTCATGGACCTCAAACACTTTGACGGTTCGCTCATGCCCATCGACCGTGTGCCCGAGCACATCAAGTCGCTCTATGCCACGGCGTTCGAAGTCGAAACCAAGTGGCTGGTTGAAGCAGCCGCACGACGTCAAAAATGGATTGATCAAGCCCAGTCCTTGAACATCTACATGGCTGGTGCCTCTGGCAAAAAACTGGACGAAACCTACAAGCTGGCGTGGTTGCGTGGTCTCAAGACCACCTACTACCTGCGCACCACCAGCGCCACACACGCCGAGAAGTCCACGGTTCGTAGCAATCGCCTCAATGCCGTGTCATCCGACAGTTCAACCTCTGGCATGAGCGCCCTTGATGCAGCCGCCGCTGCCGCTCAAGCGCAAATGAGCAGCACGCCGGCGACGGACATCAAGTTCTGTGGTGTTGACGATCCCACCTGCGAAGCTTGTCAATGAAGTCATTGATCGATGCAATACAACAACAACTCTTGCATCGATCAACTTCAAAATTTTGAAAATCATTCACTACGATTCATAATCGCGAAACGGAATAAGTTATGTTGAACTGGGACGAACAACTCAAACCCGCACTGCAAACACCCAACCTGAATGCCTCTGCCGCATTCACCCAGGGCCATGTGCAATCCACCGATCGTTCCACGGTGGCCACCTCGACCGCAACAACCACTGAACAACGCCGAGTGAATGCCGCTGACAAGCGCATCATCAACGGCCAGACCGATGTCAATCAGTTGGTGCCCTTCAAATACAAATGGGCCTGGGAGAAATACCTGGCCACCTGTGCCAACCATTGGATGCCGCAAGAAGTCAACATGACGCGTGACATTGCGCTCTGGAAAGACCCCAATGGCCTCACCGAAGACGAGCGCCGCATTGTCAAGCGCAATCTGGGTTTCTTCGTCACGGCCGACTCCTTGGCTGCCAACAACATCGTGTTGGGCACCTACCGTCACATCACCGCGCCCGAATGCCGCCAGTTTTTGCTGCGCCAGGCTTTTGAAGAAGCCATTCACACCCATGCCTACCAATACATCGTGGAATCACTGGGCTTGGATGAGAGCGAAATCTTCAACGCCTATCACGAGGTCTCCTCGATCCGCGACAAAGATGAGTTCCTGATCCCGTTCATTGATGCCATCATGGATCCCAACTTCCATACGGGCACCCCTGAAGCCGATCAAACGCTGCTGAAGTCGCTGATCGTGTTTGCTTGCCTCATGGAAGGTCTGTTCTTCTATGTGGGCTTCACGCAGATTCTGGCTTTGGGTCGTCAAAACAAAATGACGGGCGCTGCTGAGCAATACCAATACATCCTGCGTGATGAATCCATGCATTGCAACTTCGGCATCGATCTGATCAACCAAATCAAGCTCGAGAACCCCCACCTGTGGACAGCCGAATTCAAAAATGAAATCAAGGCGCTGTTCCTTCAGGCCGTCGATCTCGAATACCGCTACGCGGAAGACACCATGCCCCGAGGCGTTTTGGGTTTGAATGCATCGATGTTCAAGGGATATTTGCGTTACATTGCCAATCGTCGGGCCACACAAATTGGACTCGACGCGTTGTTCCCTCAAGAAGAGAATCCATTCCCTTGGATGAGCGAGATGATCGATCTGAAAAAAGAGCGTAATTTCTTTGAAACCCGAGTGATCGAGTATCAATCGGGTGGCGCCTTGTCTTGGGATTGATTCACACACCATGCCCCGTCTGTTTGCACACACCTTCAAACCAGTGAACCGGGGAACCCCATTCACCCACTTGGAAGCTTGCTTCCAGGTGGTTGAGTCGCTTTTGTCCAGAAGTGGTCAAGAGTGCTAAACCAAAGATCCATGACTTGATCAAGGAGTACAACTATGGCAACTGCAAAAAAAGCAGCAGCAAAAAAACCCGCTGCAAAAAAACCGGCCGCTAAAAAAGTGGCAGTCAAGAAACCCGCAGCTAAGAAAGTAGCCGCCAAGAAGCCCGCAGCCAAGAAAGTTGCAGCTAAAAAGCCCGCAGCGAAAAAAGTTGCAGCTAAGAAGCCTGTAGCCAAGAAAGTTGCAGCTAAAAAGCCCGCAGCGAAAAAAGTTGCAGCCAAGAAGCCTGTAGCCAAGAAAGTGGCCGCTAAAAAGCCCGCAGCCAAGAAAGTTGCAGCTAAAAAGCCCGCCGCTAAAAAAGTAGCCGCCAAGAAGCCGGCTGCGAAAAAAGCCGCCGCTAAAAAGCCGGCTGCTAAAAAACCCGCTGCCAAAAAAGCAGCTAAAAAACCTGCGAAGAAAGCAGCGAAAAAACCTGCTGCCAAAGCCGCCCCTGCTGCGCAAACCACGCTGAACCCTCAAGCTGCATGGCCGTTTCCTACGGCCAGCAAGCCCTGAGTTCAAGCGGCTTTGACCCTAAACCCAGCTTCGGCTGGGTTTTTTTATGCCCCTAGACAGCTGGAGACATCGTGGTTTTGCGGGCCTTTCGTGGCCACCTTGATGGCGCCCACGCGATTGCCCAATTCGGCACAGCGAACCAAGTCCCAGCCTTGCTCCAGGCCATACAAGAACGCGCCACGCCAAGCATCGCCACAGCCCGTGGGGTCCACCACCGCTTGAGGCGCCACCGGGTCCACCAGCACCCGTTGACCGTGCTGCCAGACCTCACAACCCTTGGCTCCCAAAGTCACGATCAGGCCTTGAACACGCTCTGAAATCTGAGCCTCTGTCCAACCCGTACGGTCACACAGCAATTTACCTTCGTAGTCATTGACGGTGACCCAGGTGGCCAACTCGATGAAGGACTTCAGTTCCTCGCCATCAAACATGGGCAAGCCTTGCCCCGGATCGAACACAAAAGGAATGCCCAGTTCATGCAACTGCCGCGCATGGTCGAGCATGGCCTGACGGCCATCGGGCGAAACGATGGCCAAGCGAATGGACGAATCCGGCGCGATGACCTGGGTGTGGGCCAAATTCATGGCGCCTGGGTGAAACGCGGTGATCTGGTTGTTGTCGGCATCGGTCATGATCATGGCTTGAGCCGTGTATTGATCTTGAATCTGATGCACGCAACGGGTGGTGATCTTCAACTGCTTGAGTCGCTCAAGGTATCGATCACCATCCTCACCCAGGGTGGCCATGGGCACGGGCTCGCCACCCAGGCCTTTGAGGGTGTAGGCAATGTTGCCCGCACAGCCGCCGTAGTCGCGTTGCAAGGTCGGAACCAGAAACGACACATTCAGAATGTGCAGCTGGTCAGCCAGAATGTGGTCGGCAAAACGACCTTCAAAGTTCATGATGGCATCAAATGCCATCGAACCACAAATCAAAGTGGCCATTTCAGCTCCTCAACATCAGGGGTAAAAAATCTGGACATCGAAACCCACCACCTCATTCACCCACAAGGGGCTGATGCGCATGGGCAGTTCAATCGCGTAGGTCTGCCCAGCCAACAGTTGTTTGGGCATCTTGAGCACCTCGTGGGTGACGTGCTTTTGAATGATGGGTTTTTCCTTGGCATCCATGAGGGTCAACATCAAGTCGGGTGTCGAGACCGTCAAGGGGCCTTTGTTCCTCAGGGTGATCTTCATCACATGGCCAGATTGCGCAGAAACTCGAAATGAGCTTTGCTCAATGACGATCCAATCCAAGTGTCGTGGCCAAGTCAAACGACAACCACACAGGGCTTCCACGCGCGCGCCCCAATGCGGCATCAGCGCAAATGCGTCGTTGCGGTAAATCCAAGCCAGTTGCGACACCAAGGCAAGCGATAAAGCCCATGCGCTCAGGGACAACAGGGGGCGGCCCGAACGACGACGGCCGCGACGCGTGAACGAAGGAGGCTCCATTTCTGGACCTGGCGTGCCGCTGAGGCTATAGACCCCGGAGGGTGTTTCGGAAACCGAAGCCGCGTCC
>JAYPFZ010000002.1:43571-75119 GCA_038126555.1 Betaproteobacteria bacterium | reverse complement strand
GCCACGATTGAATACGCCCGCCATGTGGCCGGTTTGCAAGACGCCAACTCCACCGAGTTCGAACCCAACACCCCCCACCCGGTCATCGCCTTGATCACCGAGTGGAAAGACGCCGACGGCAGCATCCAAACCCGCACCGCGAGTTCAGACCTGGGCGGCACCATGCGCCTGGGCGCCCAAAGCTCAGACGTGACCCCGGGCACCTTGGCTCACCACATCTATGGGGATGTGGTCACCGAGCGCCACCGCCACCGTTACGAAGCCAACGTGAATTACCTCGATGCCTTGCGTCAGGCGGGCCTGGTGATTTCCGCCCTCACCCAACGCGAGCAACTCACCGAAATCGTCGAATTGCCGCAAAGCGTTCACCCCTGGTTTGTGGGCGTGCAGTTTCACCCCGAGTTCAAATCCACCCCCTGGGCGGGCCACCCCTTGTTCAACGCCTTCATTCAGGCGGCCGTGGCTCACCAAGCACAGGGCGGCGCGGCAAAGGCCCAAGCATGAAACTGTGCGGCTTTGAGGTCGGCTTGCAACAGCCCTTCTTTTTGATCGCTGGCACCTGCTCGATCGAGAGCCTGGACCTGAGCCTGGAGGTGGCCGGGCAACTCAAGGCCGCCTGTGAACCCTTGGGCATTCCGCTCATTTACAAAGGCTCTTTCGACAAAGCCAATCGTTCGTCGGGCAGCAGCCGGCGCGGCGTGGGCCTGGATGCTGGCCTCAAAATTTTGGAAACGGTGCGCCAGCAGTTGCAGCTGCCCATCCTCACCGATGTGCACGACAGTGCGCAGGTGGCCGAAGTGGCCAGCGTGGTGGATGTGTTGCAAACGCCCGCTTTTTTGTGCCGACAAACCGACTTCATCCGTGCCGTGGCGCAATCGGGCAAACCGGTGAACATCAAAAAGGGGCAGTTCCTTGCCCCTTGGGACATGAAAAACGTCATCGACAAGGCCCGGGATGCAGCAGTTGAAGCGGGCCTGAGTCCCGATCGATTTTTGGCCTGCGAGCGAGGCGTGAGTTTTGGCTACAACAACCTCGTGGCCGACATGACCAGCTTGGCCGAAATGCGACGCAGCGGCGCGCCCGTGGTCTTTGACGTGACGCATTCGGTGCAAAAACCGGGCGGCTTGGGCAACAGCAGTGGCGGCGCCCGTGAGATGGTGCCCGTGCTTGCCCGCGCAGGCGTGGCTGTGGGGGTGGCGGGCTTGTTCATGGAAACGCATCCCCGGCCCAGTGAAGCTTGGTCCGACGGCCCCAATGCCGTGCCCTTGCATCACATGCCGGCCCTGTTGGCTGGGCTGGTGGCCCTGGACCGGGTCA
The DNA here is from genome assembly GCA_038126555.1 of Betaproteobacteria bacterium. Taxonomy (GTDB): domain Bacteria; phylum Pseudomonadota; class Gammaproteobacteria; order Burkholderiales; family Burkholderiaceae_C; genus Limnohabitans. The sequence continues at coordinate 73,802 of JAYPFZ010000002.1, read as the reverse complement.
CCAAATCCCAACCCCTGCTGGAAGACCAGTTCGCATGAGTCCCAATGGCTTGCGCTGGCTTCAAGCCGTGGCCCTGATGGTGTGGGCCAGAAAACTGTTATTGACTTCATCTAAGGAAATCACATGAGTGCAATTGTTGACATCGTTGGACGCGAAATCCTCGACAGCCGGGGCAATCCCACCGTCGAATGCGATGTGCTGCTTGAGAGCGGCACCATGGGTCGCGCGGCCGTGCCCTCGGGCGCCTCGACGGGCAGCCGCGAGGCCATCGAATTGCGTGATGGCGACAAAAGCCGTTACCTGGGCAAGGGCGTGATCAAAGCGGTGGACCACATCAACACCGAAATTTCTGAAGCCGTTTTGGGTTTGGATGCCTCCGAGCAAGCCTTTTTGGATCGCACCCTGATTGAGCTCGACGGCACCGACAACAAAGGTCGCTTGGGCGCCAACGCCATGTTGGCCGTGTCCATGGCCGTCTCGCGCGCGGCAGCCGAAGAAGCCGGCTTGCCCCTGTATCGCTACTTTGGCGGCATGAGCGGCTTGCAAATGCCTGTTCCCATGATGAACGTGGTGAATGGCGGCGCCCACGCCAACAACAACCTCGACCTGCAAGAGCTGATGATCATCCCCGTGGGTGCACCCAGCTTCCGCGAAGCCTTGCGCTACGGCGCCGAGGTGTTCCACGCCCTCAAGGGCATCATGCACGACGAAGGCATGAGCATTGCCGTGGGCGATGAGGGCGGCTTTGCCCCCAATGTGCCCAGCCATGAGGCTGCGTTGCAAATGATTCTGAAAGCCATTGAAAAGGCTGGCTACACCCCGGGCGAACAAATTGCGCTGGGCCTGGACTGCGCAGCCAGCGAATTCTTCAAAGATGGCCGCTACCACCTGTCGGGCGAAAACCTGGTGCTCGACGCCGGCCAATGGACCGACATGCTGGCCACGTGGGTCGACAAATACCCCATCCTCAGCATTGAAGACGGCATGGGCGAAGGCGACTGGGACGGCTGGAAACACCTGACCGAGCGATTGGGCAAAAAAATTCAGCTCGTCGGTGACGACCTGTTTGTGACCAACACCAAGATCTTGCAAGAAGGCATCGACAAAGGCATTGCCAACTCCATCCTCATCAAGATCAACCAAATTGGCACCCTGACCGAAACGTTCGCCGCCATTGAAATGGCCAAGCGCGCTGGCTACACGGCCGTGATCAGCCACCGTTCTGGCGAAACCGAAGACAGCACCATTGCCGACATCGCTGTGGGCACCAATGCTGGCCAGATCAAAACTGGCTCGTTGTCGCGCTCCGACCGCATGGCCAAATACAACCAGTTGCTGCGCATCGAAGAGGACTTGGGCGATGTGGCCCAATACCCGGGTCGCCAAGCTTTTTACAACTTGCGCTAAACCAACGAGAATCCACGCACCATGACCCAACGGGCCACCTTGCTCCTCGCCTTGCTGCTGGCGCTGTTACAAGCGCAGTTGTGGCTGGGGCGCGGGAGCATTCCCATGGTGCTGGAACTGGAAAACACCCTGGCCGGCGTCCAGCAAGAGAACAGCCAAATGGAGCTGCGCATTGCCCGGGCCAGGGCTGAGCTCAACGACCTCAAAGAAGGCCGTGAAATGATCGAAGAACGAGCCCGTCAGGGCTTGGGCATGGTCAAGCCCAACGAAATCTTTGTTCAGATCAATCGCTGAAGGCGGGCGTCACTGCCAAGCGTCGGGGCTGGCCTGCTGGCCACTCCAGGTCGCGCTGAACAACTGCTCCACGTCCACCGCATCGAAGCGGTATTGCTGGCCGCAAAAGTCGCAGCCCACTTCCACCTGACCGCGCTCGGCCAAGGCCGCATCGGCCTCTTCCCGCCCTAAGCTTTTGAGCATGTTGCTCACCCGCTCGCGGCTGCATCGACAGGCAAAACGCGGCCCTTGCTCGCCCGTCATGGGCTCAAAGCGCAGCAGGGCTTCTTCCCAAAACAAGCGGTGCAACACGTCGTCGGCACTCAGGGTGAGCAGCTCCTCGGGCTTCAAACTGGACGCGAGGATGGCAATGCGGTTGTAGTCTTCGTTGCGCCCAATTTGGTCTTCATCGCGCGCCAGGTTGCGGCCCGCCAAGTTCACTTCACCTTGCAGGGGCAAGCGCTGAATCAACAACCCCGCGGCGACCTGATCGTTGGCCGCCAACACCAAACAGGTGTCGAGTTGCTCGCTTTGCAACATGTAATGCGCGAGGACGTCTTGCACGCGCTCAATGGGCTCCCCCTGATCGCCATACAAGGGCACCATGCCCTGATAGGGCTGCTGGCCAGGCAATCGCCGAGCGGGGTCCAAGGTGATGGCACATCGCCCTTGGCCGCCCACATTGGCCCAGGCAGACAAGCCCGATTGCACTGGGGGTTCACCCACCACTTTGGCGGTGGCGCGCAAACGCAAGTCGGGTTGCACTTCAACCACCGCCAACTTCAAGGGGCCATCGCCATGGAGTTGCAACACCAGCGAGCCTTCGAACTTGATGTTGGACTGCAGCAAGGTGGCGGCGGCGGTCATTTCGCCCAGAATGCCCACCACCGCTGGGGGGTAGGGGCCGGTCTCCACGTTTTGCGCACGTCGCGCCAGAATGGTTTGCCACGCATCGGTGATGCGCACCAACATGCCGCGAACCGGCAGGCCTTCGAACAAAAATTTATGCAACTCAGCCATGTCGTCAATCGATGCGTTTCAAACCTTTGGCGAATCGCTGCGCATTGGCCATGTAGCCCTGCGCACTTTTCTCGATGCGCGCCACAAAGGCTTCATCGAGTTCGCGCACGGCCTTGGCGGGGCTGCCCATGATCATGGAGCCATCAGGAAAGGTTTTGCCCTCGGTGACCAGCGAGCCAGCGGCGACCACGCAATTTTTGCCAATCACCGCCCCATTGAGCACCACCGCATCCATGCCGATCAAGGTGTTGTCTCCAATCGTGCAGCCGTGCAGGGTGACCTTGTGACCCACCGTCACGTTTTTGCCCACGGTGAGGGGCATGCCGTAATCGGAGTGCAACATGGAGCCATCCTGGATGTTGCTGCCCTCGCCCACCACCACGGGTTCGTTGTCGCCGCGAATGACGGCGCCAAACCAAATGCTGCTGTTGGCATGCAGCTTCACGGCGCCCATCACGTGTGCACCAGGGGCAACCCAAGCCGTGGGGTCAATGTCGGGGCGGATGTCGTCGAGTTGATAAATGGCCATGGCTTGCCTCCATCGAAAGCGGGGGTTGGTGTGTTTCTACAATTGTAGGGATGGAAGCTCACACCGATTTGCGCGGCTTGGCCCTGGCCCTTTTGGCCTTGCGCGACCCCCACGACAAGGCCCGACAGGTGCTGGCCGCTCAACCCGAGGGGATGGCTTGCGCGGCCGACACCGAGTGGGTACCCCAGCAGCCCGTGCCGGGTCGGCCCGACCGTCCGGCCCTCAAATCGCCTCAAACCATGCCGCAACGTTCGGTGCACACCGAGCGTGGCTTGGCCGCCATGGTGCACGCCATTGCGCACATCGAATTCAATGCCATCAATTTGGCGCTGGACGCCGTGTGGCGATTTGCTGGCCACCCCTTGCATTACTACCTGGACTGGTGGCGCGTGGCCCAAGAGGAAGCCCGGCATTTCCAGATGCTGAGTTTGGTGCTCCAAGACCTGGGCCAAGCTTATGGCGACTTTGACGCCCACGACGGCTTGTGGCGCATGTGCGAGCTGACCGCCAACGACTGGCTGGCCCGCATGGCCTTGGTGCCGCGCACCCTGGAAGCACGGGGCTTGGACGCCACGCCCATCATCCAGGCCAAGTTGGCCAAGCTCAACACGCCCATGGCCGAGCGCATCATTGGGGTGTTGGATGTGATCTTGCGCGAAGAAGAAGGCCACGTGGCCATTGGCAACCATTGGTATCGCGAGGCCTGTCGCGCACAAGGGCTGGATCCCGAACCCACCTACCTCGACTTGCTCCAACGCTACCAAGCGCCTCGGGTGAAGCCCCCATTCAACTGGGTGTCGCGTCGCCGAGCAGGTTTCAGCGAGGCTGAGTTGCAAGCTTGGCAAGCGGCCGATCAGGCCCTGGGGTGATGCTGGGCATGGAGCTGCCGCAAGCGCTCCCGGGCAATGTGCGTGTAGATGGTGGTGGTGGAAATGTCGGCATGGCCCAACAGCAATTGCACCGCCCGCAAATCGGCCCCGTGGTTCAACAAATGCGTGGCAAAGGCATGACGCAAGGTGTGGGGTGACACCTTTTGGGTGATGCCCGCTTGCAAGGCGTAGCGGTGAATGAGTTTCCAGAACATCATGCGCGTCATGCCCTCTCCCCGCCGGGTCACAAAGAGGTCGTCGCTGCGACTGTTCGCCAGCAATTGGCCTCGGGCCTCGTTGAGGTAGCGCTGAACCCAGTCGGCGGCCACCTCACCAAACGGCACCAAGCGCTCCTTGCTGCCTTTGCCCACCACGCGCAGCACCTGATCGCGCAAGCTCACGTCCAGCACCCGCAAGCCCACGAGTTCACTCACCCGAAGGCCGCAGGCATAAATCACTTCCAGCATCGTGCGGTCACGCAAACCCAACGGCGTGCTGAGCTCAGGAGCTGCCAGCAACGCCTCGACCTGGGATTCGGTGAGTGAACTGGGCACCCGCAACGGTCGTTTGGCGTGCAGCAAGGTGAGGGTCGGGTCTTCGGCCATCCAGCGCTCGCGCACCGCCCAGCGGAAAAATCGCCGGAACACCGATAAGCGGCGGTTGGCACTGGTGGGTCGGCTGTCGGTGTGCCGATGCGCAAAATACGCTTGCAAATGATGGGCCTGGGCCTGCAACAGGCTCAAGTGCTGGCCATGCAGCCACAGCGCCAGCCCTTGCAAGTCCCGTCGGTAGGCCTGACGCGTGTTGTCGGAGAGGCCATCCTCCAGCCACAAGGCGGTGGCAAACGCTTCAATTTGCGGGGCAATGCGGTCCCAGTCCGGGGAATCGGTCATGGCTGAATTCTGCCTTGTCGCCGGGGTTCAGGCCCGAGCTCGCCCGTGCCGCTATCCTGTCGGCCCATGAACGTGGCCGAACTGCTCCTTCCCGACTTCACCTTGATTGTGTTGGGGCATTTGCTGTGCCGATACACGCCCTTGAATCGCAACATTTGGCAGCCCGTCGAAAGCCTGGTGTATTTCGTCTTGTTCCCCGTCTTGCTGTTTCACGCCATCCTGAAATCCCCCTTGCAACTGCAAGACCTGAACTTTGCGTTCACCGGCGTGATCTTTGCCATCGGCACCATGGCGTTGGTGCTCCTGCTGCCCAAAGTGGGCGTTTTGTCGCGACACTGGAGTGCGCATGACTTTGCGGGGTCAGCGCAAATTGGTTTTCGATTCAACTCCTACATTGCCCTGGCCGTCGCCGAACGCGCAGGCGGTGCCCCCTCGTTGTTGCTCATGGCCATGCTGATTGGTTTTTGCGTGCCGCTCTACAACGTGGGCGCCGTCTGGCCCATGGTGCGGCAAGGCCAAAACCGCAGCCTCTTCAAAGAATTGCTGCGCAACCCGCTGGTGATTGCCACCACCTCCGGCTTGGTGGCCAATTGGTTGGGTTTTCGCATTCCCCTTTGGCTGGAACCGGCTGTGGCTCGGGTGGGCTCGAGTGCCTTGGCCTTGGGCCTCATGGCGGCTGGCGCGGGCTTGCTGTGGCAACAACTCAGCGCCAACCGTTTGCTTTCGGTTTGTTTGCTGGGCATCCGGCATGCCGTTGCCCCCGTTGTGGCTTATGGGTTGGCGCGGTGGATGCAACTGTCCGACACCCAAACCTTGGTGCTGATGATTTTTTCGGCCTTGCCCACCTCCTCGGCCGCCTACGTGCTGGCGTCGCGCATGGGCTTTAACGGCAGCTATGTGGCGGGCCTCATCACCTTGTCGATTGGGCTGAGCGTGATTTCGCTGAGCGTGGTGCTGTCGCTGTTTGCGCCGCTGGCTCGATGAGCAAGGCCCCAGAGGGCGTCAAACCAGCACGGGCTCCATTTCGAGGCGGATGCCAAATCGCTCGTAAACGCTGGTTTGAATGGCTTTGGCGAGGGTGACGACTTCACCCCCCGTGCACGGGTGCTCGGCATCGCCCCGATTGACCAACACCAAGGCCTGCTTCTCGTAGACGCCCGCATGGCCCAGGGTTTTGCCGCGCCAGCCGCAAGCGTCGATGAGCCAGCCGGCGGCCAACTTGTATCGCCCATCGGCCAACACGTAATGCACCACACCGGGGTCGCGGGCAATGATGTCCGCGCATTGCTCGGCGGTGACGGTGGGGTTTTTAAAGAAACTGCCGGCATTGCCAATGACCTGAGGATCGGGCAACTTGTTGCGACGAATCTCACAAACCCAGTCAAACACGGTTTGGGCATCCGGGTTGGCATTGCCTTCGGCTTGCGCCTTGCGCGTCAAGTCCAAGTAGCTCAAATCGGGTTGCCAGCGCTTGGGCAACCGCAGTCGCACCTGGGTGATGAGTGCGCGCCCTGCCAAGCCCATGGGGGCAACGGTGTGCGCAGGATCCACGGCCCCTTGGGCAGGTGGGTGTTTGAACACGGAATCCCGGTAACCAAAGGCGCAATGCGCGGGCCGCAAGGTGAAGCTGCGACCGGTTTCCAGGTCGATGGCATCTAGCGATTCCAAACGGTCTTGCAACTCCACGCCATAAGCGCCAATGTTTTGAACCGGTGCTGCACCGACTGTGCCTGGGATCATGGCCATGTTTTCAAGACCAGGCCAGCCCTGTTGCAGCGTCCAGGCCACCAAATCGTGCCAGCTCTCGCCGGCACCGGCCTGAACCACCCAGGCTTGATCGTCTTCGCTCACCAATTGGCGGCCTGCAATCTCGACCTTGAGCACCAAGGCTTTGACATCCCCGGTCAACACCAAGTTGCTGCCACCGCCCCACACCAGTTTGGGCAGATCGCGCCAGCGCGGATCGGCCAACAGGGCCTGCAATTGCGCCTCGCTTTGAATCCGTGCAAGGTGCGCCGCCTTGGCGGCAATGCCAAAGGTGTTGAAGGCTTGCAAGGGGACATGGGTCTCAACAATCATGTCAGAATTCTCGCATTGACCTTCCGGGAGGATTTCTGCATGCCTTCGTTTGACACCCTGTGCGAAGCCGATTTCGTGGAAGTGCGAAACGCAGTCGACAACACCGCCAAGGAGATTGGCACCCGATTTGATTTCAAAGGCACCAGTGCGGCCATCGAGATCAAGGACAAGGACATCACCCTGACTGGCGACGCCGACTTTCAGCTCCAGCAAGTCCTCGACATTCTGCGCAACAAGCTCACCAAACGCCAAGTGGACGTGCGCTTTTTGGACATTGGCGAAGTGAACAAAGCGGGTGGCGACACCGTCAAGCAAGTGGTCAAGGTGCGCAATGGCATTGCAGGTGAAGACGCCAAAAAAATTCAACGCCTCATCAAAGACAGCAAGCTCAAGGTGCAAGCCGCCATCCAGGGTGAAACCGTGCGGGTCACTGGCGCCAAGCGCGATGACCTGCAAGCCGCCATGGCCTTGATTCGCAAGGACATGACCGAATTGCCCCTGAGCTTCAACAACTTTCGCGACTGATTCGACTCAACCCGCTGGGGGCGGTTCGGCTGAAGCTTCGGTTTTTTTCTGGCCGATGCGTGACTCTTCACCGCGAAGGAGACGCCGCAAATTGTCTTGGTGGCGCCAGACCAGCACCACGCTCATGGCCACCAAAGCCAGCAGCATCGCGGAGCTGCCTGGCCAAACCAAGTCTTGGCCCAAGGCGAAATAAAACGGCGCGAACACCGCCGCACTGAGCGCCGCGAGCGAGGAATATCGAAAGAAAAAGGCCACGATGAGCCAAGTCGCCATGGTGGCCAGGCCCAACCAAGCGCTCACACCAAACAGCACGCCTGCCGCAGTCGCCACCCCTTTGCCGCCTTTGAAGCGGAAAAAGACCGGCCACACGTGACCCACAAAGGCGGCCAAGGCCACCAACGCCAACAAGGCATCGGGTGCGCCACCCCACTGGCGCAAGGCCCAAACGGGCAGCCAACCTTTCAGGGCGTCGAGCAAGAGGGTGAGCAAGGCAGCGCGCTTGTTGCCCGTGCGCAGCACATTGGTGGCGCCCGGATTTTGGCTGCCGTAGGTTCGGGGGTCGTCCAGCCCCATGAAGCGGCTCACCACCACGGCGAACGACACCGAACCCAGCGCATATGCACCCACCACCCCTACTGCTTGTTGCCATGAATCCATGCTGACTGTGTCCTCAACGTTTAGGGTGCCATCAGGTGGGCACCTTGACCCCTGGATGAGCCTGTTCGAAGCGGGCCTGCTCTTGCAGGCGCAGCACCCGGCGCTGCACCTTGCCCGTGGTTGTCATGGGCAAGGCCTCAATGAACTCAATGTCCTTGGGGTATTCGTAAGGGGCCAATTGTCCACGAACATGCGCTTGCAAATCGGCCACCAGTTGGTCACCGCCAGACCAGCCTGGCGCCAACACGACGTAGGCTTTGACCAGTGCGCCACGTTCCACATCGGGCTTGGGCACCACGGCAGCATTGGCCACCGAGGGGTGCTTCACCAGACAGTTTTCGATTTCGCTGGGGCCAATGCGATAGCCGGCTGACTTGAAGACATCATCGGCACGCCCCTGATACCAAAGGTAGCCCTCCTCGTCGGCATGGGCGAAGTCGCCCGTTCGGCACCAGTCACCGGTGTATTTGTTCTGGGTCGCCTGGGGGTTGTTCCAGTAGCCCAGGAAAAACACCGGGTCTGGGTGGCCATGGCGGTCACAGCGGTGCACCGCCACTTCGCCCACCACATGGGGCGGGCAAAGATGGCCTTGCTCGTCGATGACGGCCACCCGGTGACCGGGATACCCCTTGCCCATGCTGCCGGGCTTGGCCGGGTAGCCCACGCCCTGCGCACGCTGATCGTTCATGGCGCAATTGCCCACGATGTAATTCACCTCGGTCTGGCCAAACATTTCGTTGACCACCACGCCCAACTCGTCTCGGCAATAGGCAAACACGGCGTCGCCCACAGCCTCACCCGCGCTCATGATCGCTTGCAACTGGAGTTTGAATTTCGTTTTGGGCTGGGGAAAGGCCTTCATCATGGCCTTCAAAGCGGTCGGGAACAAAAAACTGTGGGTCACCCCGTGACGCTGCAACACATCGAAGGCCAAGTCGGGGGTGAAACGGCCACGCCAGGCCACGATGGGGCGCCCGAAATACAGGGTGGGCAACAAAGCGTCCATCAAGCCGCCGGTCCACGCCCAATCGGCGGGCGACCAAAACACAGCCTCACTGCCCAGCGGACACTCGTCCAGCCCCAAGGGGCGCTTGGCCTGCACCGGAAAGCCAAACCAATTTTGGCTGCACACAAAACCCGACAAATTGCCCAACAAGGCACGGTGGGGAATGAGCGCCCCTTTCGGTGGGCCCGTGGTGCCACTGGTGTAGATGAGCACGGCCGGGTCATCGGCCTTGGTGTCGGCAGCCAAAAAGCCCGACTGGTGCCGCGCCAGCTCCCGATGAAAGTCGGCGTCGCAACTGGCCGCGGCCTCACCAATGCCCAGCACCCAGCGCAACGAATCGCATTCGCCCCGCACCCCCAGAACCGCCTGGGCCGTGCTCTCATCCACGATGGCAGCCACCGCTTGGCTGTCTTGTAACCGGTAGCTGAGGGCATCAGGACCAAAGAGCTGAGACAAGGGCATCGCCACCGCACCCATTTGCAACACGGCCATGTAAGCCACTGCGGTCTCGATGCGCTGGGGCAGCACAATGGCCACCCGATCGCCAGACTGAACCCCCTGGGCCATCAAAGCATGACTCAGTGCATCGGCAGCGCCTTGCAACTGGGCATAGCTGAATGTGCGCGGCGGTTGGGCCGTGGGCGCGTGTTCGATGATGGCCACACGATGGGCGGCATCGTCACGCTGTGCCCAGCGTGTGGCGCAGGCCTGCGCCATGTTGAATCGCTCAGGAATGCGCCAGCGCAAGCCTTCAGACAAGGCCTCGTAGTGATCATCGTGCTTTGGGCGAGACATGCCTACTCCATCACTCTTCGTATGATTGGCAAATGTATCAAGCCAAACGCCCAGCTCACAGCGAATTTGTCACCGTTCGCCACACCCAGTTGCATGTCCGTCACTGGGGGCAACCCCAGGCGGGTCAGCCCACCTTGTGGCTGTTGCATGGCTGGATGGACGTCAGTGCTTCGTTTCAGTTCATGGTGGATCACCTCACCGAGACGCATCACATCGTGGCGCCCGATTTGCGCGGCTTCGGGTTGAGCAAAGCCCAAGGGGTCGACCATTTCACGTTCCCCGACTACATGGCCGATTTGGATGCCCTGGTGCGCCATTACTCGGGGGATGACCCCATCGATTTGTTGGGTCACAGCATGGGCGGGAATGTGGTGATGATGTATGCCGGCGTGAGGCCCGCCCGCATCCGTCGTCTCGTCAACCTCGAAGGCTTTGGCATGCCCCAAACCGTGCCTGCCATGGCCCCCAAGCGCTATGCCCAGTGGCTCGACGAGTTGCAAGCCCTCGATCAGGGTGAACTCAATTTCAAGCCGTATGCCGACCTCGAAGGCGTGGCCAAGCGTTTGCAAAAAACCAACCCTCGCTTGCGCTTGGACCATGCGCAATTTCTGGCCCATCACTGGGCACAGCCCACCCACGAGGGCCAATGGGAATTGCTGGGTCACCCCGCCCACAAGCTGGTGAACCCCAACCTCTACCAGGTGGAAGAAATGCTCGCGCTTTATCGGTCCATCACTGCGCCTACCCTTTGCGTGCTGGCCGAAGACAACGAGATGCAAACCTGGTGGAAGGGCCGCTACACGCTGGATGAGTTCAAGACGCGCATCGCTCAGGTGCCAAATTTGCAAACCCTGTCCTTGCCCGATTGCGGTCACATGCTGCACCACGACCAACCCCAGGCCTTGGCTCAAGCCCTGTCCCAGTTTCTTTACACGGACGCATGACCACCACGCACGATGTGCTCATCGTGGGCGCTGGCGCCGCCGGCCTGTTTTGTGCCGGGGTCTGTGCGCAACTGGGCTTGAAGGTGGCGTTGCTGGATCACTCTGAAAAGGTGGCAGAAAAAATTCGCATCTCCGGTGGCGGTCGGTGTAACTTCACCAACAAGGACATGGACCTGGCCGCCCCCGATCGGCATTTCTTCGGCAAAAACCCTCGCTTCGCGCGATCGGCGCTCGCCCGCTACACGCCAGCGCACTTCATGGATTTGCTGCGTCGCCATGGCGTGGGTTTTCACGAAAAGCACAAAGGCCAGTTGTTTTGCGACGATGGCTCCCAAGCCCTCATCCGCTTGCTGCAAGACGAATGCAGCAATGCCGCTGGCGGCGCTGTTCAACGCTTTCAGCCCTGCAAGTTGCATCAATTGACCCACCACGAGGGGGTCGACACAGCGCCCAGCTTCACCGCCAGCACCGATGCGGGTCCATTGCGCGTGCGCGCAGTGGTGGTGGCCACTGGCGGCTTGTCCATTCCCGCCACCGGGGCCACAGGGCTGGGCTATGAATTGGCCCAGCAGTTTGGCCTGGCGGTTGAGCCCACGCGCCCTGGCTTGGTGCCACTGACCATGGCAGCCTCCGATTGGGCCCCGTATGCCGAACTGTCTGGCTTGTCTTTTCCCGCCGAGGTGCAGGTTGCAAGGCCCAGCAAGGCTCAGGCCTTTGAAGACGATGTGTTGATCACCCACCGCGGCTTGTCGGGGCCAGCGATTCTGCAAATATCCAATGCCTGGCTTCCCGGTCAGGGCCTGAACATTCACCCTTGGGGCTCCGCATCGGCTGCCGACTGGCTTTTCACTGAAAAACGACAAGGCAAGCTGAGCCTGTTGCAAGCCTTGTCCCAGCGACTGCCCCAACGCCTGGCCCAGCACTGGACCCAAGACCAGCCCCTGGCCACCAAACCCCTGACCGAATGTCCAGATCGCTGGATTCGTCAAATAAGTGAGCGCCTCCAAACATGGAAAATCATGCCCGCTGGGACTTTGGGTTATGGAAAAGCCGAAGTGACTTTGGGCGGCGTGAGCACCCGAGCCTTGTCTCAACAAACCCTGGAGTCCACATTCCCTGGCCTGTATTTCATAGGCGAGGTCACCGACATCACCGGGTGGCTGGGGGGCTACAACTTCCAATGGGCTTGGGCCAGCGCCCATGCAGCAGCCCAAGGCTTGGCGGCGAAACTCAAGCCGCTATAATAGCCGTTTTGCCAATTCAAACCGCTACAGAACAATGACCACCATTCGAGTCAAAGAAAACGAGCCTTTCGATGTGGCCCTGCGCCGCTTCAAGCGCACCATTGAAAAACTGGGCCTGCTCACCGAGCTGCGTGCTCGTGAGTTTTACGAAAAGCCCACGGCAGAGCGCAAGCGCAAAAAAGCTGCCGCTGTGAAACGCCACTACAAGCGCGTTCGCAGCATGCAGTTGCCCAAGAAACTCTACTGATTCTTGCGTTCATCAGCCTCTGGCTCGCCCGGTTTATGCCGCGCGGGCCTTTGTTTTTCGCTCAACGTCTGACTGGAGCCCCCCATGGACCTCAAAGCCCGCATCACCGAAGACATGAAAGCCGCCATGCGCGCCAAAGACAGCGTGAAACTCGGCACCATCCGTTTGCTGTTGGCGGCCATCAAGCAAAAAGAGGTGGACGAGCGCATTGAGTTGGACGACGCCAGCGTCGTGGCGGTGCTCGACAAGCTGGTCAAGCAACGCAAGGACGCCATCGCTGCTTATGAACAAGCCCAGCGCCAAGACTTGGCCGATCAAGAAAAAGCCGAGTTGACCCTTTTGGAAACTTATCTGCCCGAACGCCTGGACAGTGCCGCCATCGCTGCGGCCGTGGCGGCCATCGTGGCGGCTGTCGGGGCTCAAGGCCCCCAAGACATGGGCAAGGTGATGGGCGCTGCCAAGGCCCAGCTCGCCGGTCAAGCCGACATGGGCGCCGTGTCTGCTGCGGTCAAAGCCGCACTGCAACCCAAATGAATGGGGGCCTTACAGGCCCGCCACCTTCATCCGGTTCACCAACACCGAGCCCACGGTTTTGGCGCCTTGGTTGTATTCGTCGGCACCAATGGCCTCGATGCCTTGGAACATGGTTTTGAGGTTGCCCGCAATCGTGATTTCTTGAACCGGGAAGGCAATTTCCCCGTTTTCCACCCAAAAACCACTAGCCCCACGGGAGTAGTCGCCCGTGACCCCATTGACGCCGTGGCCCATGAGCTCGATCACAAAAAGGCCCGTGCCCAGCTTGCGCAGCATCTCGGGCAAATCGTCTGAGGGTTGCGTCAAGCGGGACCGCAGGTGCAAATTGTGCGAGCCACCGGCATTGCCAGTGGAGGCCATGCCCAGTTTGCGAGCCGAGTAAGTGCTGAGGAAATACCCCTGCACCTCGCCCGCAGTCACCACCGAACGGGCCTTGACCTTCACCCCTTCGTCGTCAAAGGGGGAACTGCCCTTCCCTCTGGGAATGAAAGGGTCTTCCAGAATGTCCAGATGCTGGGGGAACACCTGTTGCCCCAAGCTGTTGTTCAAAAACGTGGTCTGGCGATAAAGGGCACCGCCACTGACGGCATGCACAAACGCCCCCAACAATCCCGCCGCCAAGGGCGCTTCGAAAAGCACCGGGCATTCCGTCGTGGGGATTTTTCTGGCGTGAAGCCGGCTGAGTGCGCGCTCGGCGGCATAGCGCCCAACCGCCTCGGGAGCTGCCAAGTCTTGAGCCCGTCGTTGGGAGCAATACCAAGCGTCGCGCTGCATGGCGTCGCCACGACCGGCGATGGGCGCCACCGACAACGCGTGACGCGTGCTGGCAAATCCCCCCGCAAAGCCTCGGGTGTGGGCACTGAAAAAATGACTGTGCTGAGCCGAAACGCCTGCGCCTTCGCTGTTGGTGATGCGCCGATCGGTTTGGAACGCGGCCGCTTCAGCCCGCAGCGCCAGCTCGGCCGCGTCACTGGCCGTGATGGACCAAGGGTGAAACAGGTCCAGATCGCGGTGGTCGTGGGCAATGGCGTCGGCATCGGGTAGACCCGCTGCGGGATCCTCGGCGGTGAAGCGCGCAATGTCGTAGGCCGCCTGAACGGTTTGCTTCAAGGCCTCGGGCGCAAAGTCAGAGGTGCTGGCGTGCCCACGACGCTGCCCCACATACACGGTGATGCCCAACGATTTGTCGCGGTTGCGCTCAACGGTTTCGAGTTCGCCTTTGCGCACCGACACCGACAGGCCATAACCTTCCGAGGCTTCGGCGGCTGCATCGGTGGCCCCCAAGCGCTTGGCCTGTGCCAAGGCTTGGTTCACCAGATTTTGAAATTCGTCTTGGGAGTAATCGAAGGAAGCGTTCATGTCCAACCTATGATAGCGGGCGAACCAAGGACTTACGCATGTCGAGAAAACCCAAAGCAGGTTATTTTGTAAAAGGCCAATTCGTTGCCCTGGGCAGCGAAATGGACCTGGCTTTGCGTGCCGAGGCCAAGGGCGAAACGGGGGTCAGCAAGACCGACCTCAAACGCGCCAGCGACCATCGTCAAGCCGTGGGCACGCAGCTCTGCGAATTGCGCGGCGAGCGTTTCAACGCCCTGCTGGAAGCGGGCCATGTGCCCGACAAATTGGCCGATGCCATCGTGGAGCTGCGACGCATCACCAACTTTGAGGGCAAGCGCCGACAAGAGCAGTTCGTGGGCAAACTCATGCGCCAACTGGACGACGAGCAACTCGCGAGCATCGAAGCGGCCTTGGACGAACAACACCACACCCGAGCCGAAGCTTCACAAGCGCTGCATGAGCTGGAAGCTTGGCGCGAGCGGCTCTTGCGAGACGACGCGGCGCAAGACGACTGGTTTGCCCAGCACGGCGGCGACGAGCGCCAACAACTGCGTGCGTTGGTGCGCCAAGCCCGCAAGGATGCCGGCCCCAACGCCCACGAATTGGCCCAAGGCCAGTGGCCACGCCACAGCAAAGCCTTCCGCGAATTGTTTCAGTGGCTCAAAGCCCACCGAGAGGATCCCCCTGCATGAATGACGCCATCTTCACCCCCGACCCCAGAGCCGATGCTGTTCGCATTGGCATCGTCTCGATCAGCGACCGCGCCTCCAGTGGCACCTACGAAGACAAAGGCTTGCCCGCTTTGCGGGGCTGGTTGGACCAAGCTTTGCTCAACCCCATCACCTACGAAGCGCGTTTGATTCCCGACGACCAAGCCACCATTGCCCAAACCCTGATTGAGTTGGTGCAAGCAGGGTGCTGCTTGGTGCTCACCACCGGTGGCACGGGGCCAGCGCAACGCGATGTGACGCCCGAAGCCACTTTGTCGGTCGCGCACAAAGAGATGCCCGGGTTTGGCGAACAAATGCGCCAAATTTCATTGCGATTCGTGCCCACCGCGATTCTGTCGCGACAAGTGGCGGTGATTCGCGATCAAAGCCTCATCATCAACTTGCCCGGGCAGCCCAAATCGATTCAAGAAACTTTGCAAGGCCTGGCGGCCTCCGGCGATCAGCCGGGCGTGAGCGGCATCTTCTCGGCCGTGCCTTATTGCGTGGACCTGATTGGTGGGCCCTATCTGGAAACGCGCCCCGAGGTGTGCGTGGCCTTCCGGCCCAAAACTGCGCTTCGACCACCTCGCCAACCGGCATGAAGTCGTCCCCACCCGTTTGGGGCGTCATGGCGGCCTTGCCCCAAGAGTTGGGGGATTTGCTGCATCGCCTCGACCACCCCAGCACCGAAGTCTGGGCGGGTCGAAGCTTTCACCGCGGCCACGTCGCCGGACAACCCATCGTGGCCGTGACCTCCCGCATCGGGAAAGTCGCAGCGGCCCTCACCGCCACCCTCCTCATCGACCGTTTCCAAGTCGATCATTTGGTGTTCGTGGGGGTTGCTGGTGGCCTGGGCCACGGGGTGCATCGCGGCGATGTGGTGGTTGCCAATCGCTTGGTGCAACACGACTTGAGCGCGTGGCCCTTGTTTCCTGTGGGTGAAATCCCCCTGCTGGGGCTGACCGAGTTGCCCACTGACCCGACCCTCACCCAACGACTCGAGCAAGCCGCACGCCATGCCCTGGTCGCCAAGCAGCAACTGCACGTGGGGCTGATCGCCAGTGGGGACCAATTCATTCAGGGACAGGCGCCGTCTCAAGCGATTCGTGCCCGGTATCCCGAGACCTTGGCGGTGGAAATGGAAGGCGCTGCCGTGGCGCAAGTGTGCACCGAGTGTGGCGTGCCCTTTGGGGTGATCCGAACCATCTCGGACACCGCCGACGATTCAGCCGCTCACAACTTCAATGCCTTCATCGAAGACACCGCTGCGCCACTGGCCAGCCGGGTGCTGGCCGAGCTGTTTCCTACTTCCCAATCAGCTGGTTGATGCGGTCCGCTTCGAAGTGTTCTTGCTTGGCAGCGTCGGGCGGCACACAGCTGTTGCCCAGGGGGCTTTGCATGGACAAGGTTTCAATCGCCTGCCAGAGCAGCGCAATTTGATGCTCCTGGCTGGCGGTGGTGTCGGAGATGCCCCGCAGTGCCAGGCTTAACGGATCGTCTTCCTGGGTGATGCCATAGGCATTGAATTTGGGTGGGATCGCTGACACATCGGCACTCTCCCCCACTTTGGACGGAATGATGCGCGCCGGAATGCCCACGGCAGTTGCCCCCGCTGGCACTGGCTTGATGACCACCGCGTTGCTGCCAATCTTGGCGTTGTCACCCACCTCAAAACCACCCAAGACTTTGGCGCCCGCGCTGACCACCACGTTTTTGCCCAGCGTGGGATGGCGTTTGGTGCCTTTGTAAAGCGAGGTGCCCCCCAGCGTGACGCCCTGATAAATGGTGCAACCGTCGCCAATTTCGGCGGTTTCGCCCACCACCACACCCATGGCGTGATCAAAAAAAACGCGCTCACCAATCTTGGCGCCGGGATGGATTTCAATCCCAGTGAGCCACCGGGAGAGGTGAGAAATGAAGCGCCCCAACCACTTGAACCCATGGTTCCAGCACCAATGGGCCCGCCGGTGCAGGATCAGCGCATGCAAGCCCGGGTAACAGGTCAACACCTCCCAAGCCGTGCGCGCAGCCGGATCGCGATCAAGAATGCATTGAATATCGGAGCGAAGGCGTTCAAACATGCGCAGAGTCTAGCCCCGATGGGGATCACACGGACTTGACAAGGCATTGACCTTGGATAAGATTGATTCCATAGTAAATCAACGTTTCAAATAAGAAACAACGTCATGTCCAATCCGCCTGCCATTGAATTCATCGGAGTTGCCAAACGATTCGCGGCGCGTGGCGCTTCGGGCGAGGTGCTGGCGGTGCGGGATGTGAATTTGGCCATTCATCCCAACGAGGTGGTTTCGCTCATTGGGCCCTCGGGCTGCGGCAAAAGCACCCTGCTGAACATGGGCTCAGGCTTGGCCAAACCCACTGAAGGGTCGGTGAAGGTTGCTGGGCAACCGGTGACGGGGCCTCACCGCGATGTCGCCTTCATGTTGCAAAAGGATTTGCTACTGCCTTGGCGCACCATCAGCGAGAACGTGCAACTGGGCATGGAAATGCGCGGGCAAAGTCGAGCGGAACGAGCCGAAACCGCCCAACGCTTGCTCAAGCAGTTTCATTTGGCCGATTTTGGCGACCACTATCCCGCTCAGCTGTCGGGGGGCATGCGTCAAAGGGCTGCCATGGCCAGAACCTTGGCGGTTGATCCGCACGTCTTGCTGATGGATGAACCCTTCTCCGCTCTCGATGCGCAAACCAAAATGATTCTTCAGCAGGATTTGGCGCAAACCGTTCGCCAAGCGGGCAAGACCGTTTTGTTCATCACCCACGATCTGGCAGAAGCCGTGGCGCTGTCGGACCGAATTTTGGTGATGAGTGAGCGACCCGGCACCATCGTGGAAGAAATCCAAGTGGATTTGCCCGATCGCGATCGCCCCATGCAACGTCGAACCCTTCCTGCCATGACCGGTTACATCAATCGACTCATGGATCTTCTCAAACTCGAATCGCATTCCGACCTCATCTGATTCAACCACCCGTCAAGGAGAACTCGCATGTCTAAGAAGTCCAACCGATTGTCCAAGCGTCTGACCTGTGCCGCCCTGGCTGCACTCGCGTTCACTGCCTTGGCCCCCACACAGGCACAGGCCCAAAATCAAGACGTCACCTATTTGTTGCCTGCGCCCAGCCTCTTGCCGGCATTTGGCCCGTGGATGATTGCGCAAGCCAAAGGCTACTACCAACAAGAAGGCTTGAACGTGAAGTTTGTGACCGCCCGCGGTGGTGTGGATGTCGCCAAACAAATCGGCGCAGGCAATGCCGTGATTGGTGGCGCCATCGGTGACACGCCCATCATTGCGCGTGCGCAAGGCGTGCCAGTGAAAGCCGTGGCGGTTCTGGGCGCCGGTTCACTCATGCAATTGGTGAGCCACAAAGATCAAAAAATCGAAAGCCCGCGCGAACTCAAAGGCCTGACCGTCACCACACTGGCCTACACCGACACCACCTACTACGCCTTGTTGGGCATGATGAGTAAAGCCGGTTTGACCAAAAACGACGTCAACATCCAGGCGGCAGGCCCTGCTGGCGTTTGGCAACAATTTGCAGCGAAAAAATCAGCTGCCATGGCTGCTGTTCCCGACTGGACCGTCATGGCGATGAATGCCGGCGCCGACGTTGACATCTTGCCCGCAGACATCTACTTCAAGAGCATGGCCCAGGCCATCTTGGCGTCCGATGAGCAAATCAAGAAAAACCCGGAGCTGATCCAAAAGTTGGTTCGCGCCACGCTCAAGGGCATGCGCGACATCATGACGGACCCGAAAGCCGCCACCAAGGTGTATGTCGGTCATGTCAAGGCGCACACCGGGAAAGAAGACTCCATTCTCAAAACCTTCGAGATGTACAACAAATACGTATACGCCAACCAAAAAGTGCTGGGCCAGATGGACGAACAACGCCTCAAAGGGCTACAAGACTTTTACGTCAGCAACAAAGTGGTTCCCAAGGCCGTGCCGACCAAGGACTTGTTCACCAACCAATTTGTGAAGTGAGCTGAGCCTGAGCCATGACTGAGCGTTTACGAACCGGCTTGTGGAGCCTGGCCCTGTTTGTGGTCTTTTTGCTGGCCTGGCAATGGGGCCCCAGCTGGCTGGGCATTCCCGAATTCGTGTTGCCCACCTTGGGCCACGTGCTTCAGGAGTCCGTCCGAATCTGGGAAGGTGAACGCTTGGTTTGGCACTTTGGCATCACCGCCCTCGAGGTGGTGATCGGCTTCATTTTGGGCTCAGCGCTTGGGGCATTCATTGGTTTTGTGTTGGGCGTTTCGCCTCGCATTGAAGCCATTTTGTCGCCCTACCTGCTGGCCTTGCAAATTGCCCCCAAAGTGGCCTTTGCCCCTTTGTTCGTCATGTGGCTGGGTTACACGGTGTATCCCAAAATCTTGGTGGCCATTCTGATTGTGTTTTTCCCTGTGCTCATCAACGTGTTGACGGCCATGCGCACCGTCGATGTCGACATGATCAATCTGGCGCGATCTTTCTCCGCGACCCGGTGGCAAGTTTTTCGCATGGTTGAGTTTCCGAGCACCTTGCCCACCCTGTTTTCCGGTCTTCGCATCGCCAGCACCTTGGCGGTGATTGGTGTGGTGGTCGGCGAATTGGTGGGCGGCGACATGGGCCTGGGCTTTTTGCTGGTGTTTTTTGAGGGCCAAGGCAATACAGCTGGCGTCTTTGTGGTCATCGCTGCACTCACCCTCATTGGCATCCTCGCCTACTACGCCGTGCTGTGGCTGGAACATCGTTTGCTGGGCTATTTGACGCTGAGCGATCGGCATGGACATTGACATGACCACCCCACCCCATTCCAGCATTCATCTTCAAGACAAACGCATCCTGATCACCGGCGGCGCACGGGGCCTGGGCGCCTCGTTTGTTCGCAGCGCGCATGCTGCCGGTGCACGGGTGTGCATCGCCGATCGCTTGACTGAAGAAGGACAGGCCTTGGCACAGGCATTGGGCGAGCGCGCCCATTTTGTGCACTTGGACCTGGCTGACCCTCATGCCATCACCGCTGGCGTCGAGCAGGCCGTCGATTGGCTTGGCGGTTTGGACGGGCTGGTCAACAACGGTGCGATCACCAATTCAGGGGGCAAAGCCTTCGATGAACTCGACCCCCTGGTCTGGGATCAAGTCATGACGGTGAACGTGAAAGGCGCCTGGCTCATGACCCGAGCATGTAGTCCGCACCTGCAACGCAGTGCGCATGGCCGCGTCGTGAATTTGGCCTCGGACACCGCCTTGTGGGGTGCGCCTCGGCTCATGGCTTATGTGGCCAGCAAAGGGGCCATCGTCGCCATGACGCGCTCCTTGGCTCGGGAAATGGGAACTCACGGCATCACCGTGAATGCGATTGCACCAGGCCTCACCGAGGTCGAAGCCACGCGCTATGTCCCCGCCGAACGTCACGAGCATTACCTCAAAGGCCGATCCATTCAACGGCCACAAGTGCCCCAAGACATTGATGGCTTGATGCTGTTTTTGCTCAGTGACTGGAGCGATTTCATCAGTGGACAACTGATTGCCGTGAATGGCGGATTTGTCTTCAATTAACAGGAAACACCATGAACGAACACCAACAAAAGGTTTTGGCGGCCGCCAATCAGCCTCACTTCAACGAATTGGGATTGCTCAAACCGCAAATTCCCAACGAACTGGAGATTCAGGCCTCCATGATGCGTCAACCGTCACAAAGCTTTGCGCAATGGATGGAAAGCCGCGTGGCGCGTCGATCCACGCGCCGTTACGACTGGGATGCACTCAAGTTCCAAGCCGACTTTGACCCCAAATACCGCCGCGCGCAAATGCGCTACATGGGCACGGGTGGGACCGGTGTTTCCAGTGACAACAACACCGTCCCCTCGGCGCATTTCACGTTTTCGACCATGGTGATCCCCGCCGGCAACATCGGCCCTTCACACATTCACTACGATGTGGAAGAGGTCTTTTTTGTGTTGCGTGGCTGCATGAAGATCGTCTGCGAAAAAGATGGCGAAACTTGGGAATCGGTGTTGAATGAACGCGACCTGATTTCAGTCCCGCCCGGCGTTTATCGCGAAGAACAAAACATTGGTGACGAAGATGCCCTGATGTGCGTCATGCTGGGCGCACCCAAACCCATCACGCCGGTTTATCCGCCCGATTCCCCCCTGTCGAAAATCAAGCGCTGACTTGGCCCATGACGGATCCACAGCTCACCCATTTGCCCGATGGCACCATCAGCCACCGGGACAACGGTTCACCGCATGCGGTGAGCCACGTGCTGCTGCATGGCATCGGTTCCAACGCCAACAGCTGGCAAGCGGTCTTGAACGGCGCCAGCAGCCAACCCCATCGATGGGTGGCCTGGGATGCACCAGGCTATGGCAGCAGCACAGCCTTGCCCTTGGATCGCCCAAGCGCACAAGACTATGCGCATCGGCTCTGGTCTTGGCTCGACACCCTAGAAGTTCATGAGCCCGTCACCTTGGTGGGCCATTCTTTGGGGGCACTCATGGCAGCCGCTGCCGCGCGGTCGCAACCTCAGCGCGTCAAAGCGTTGATTGTGTTGTCGCCTGCATTGGGCTATGGCCATTTGTCACCTGCCGAACAAGAACAGCTGGCCCAAAAACGCCTGCACCTGCTGCAAACCCAAGGGCCAGCTGCCATGGCCAAGCAGCGCGCACACGCCATGCTGTCGGCGCACGCCACACCGGCCCAGCTGCAAGCCGTTGAAATGAACATGGCGAGGGTTCAGCTCAAGGGATACACCCAAGCCGTTCACATGCTCATGGCTGGACATTTGCAGCACGACCTCCAAATGGTTCAAGCTGCTGGCCTGCCCGTTCACGTGGCCTGCGGCCGTGATGACGCCATCACGCCCATGGCGCAAACCGAAGCGTTTGCGCATCAACTGGGGTTGGTCTGTGCAGACCTCGGTCCCATTGGCCATGCTTGCGCCATTGAAGCGCCCGATCAGGTGCTCGATTTGATCTTGCGCGTCCAGGAGCGCCCGTGAGCAAGCCCCCCCGCGAAGAGCGCTACATCGTGCCCGGCCTAGAGCGTGGGTTGCAGATGCTGGCTCAGTTCACGCGCCAAAGCCCCTTGTTATCGGGCGCTGAGCTGTCCAAGCGCATGGGCCTGCCCAGAGCTTCGGTCTTTCGCATGATCTACACCCTGGAACAAGCAGGATTGCTTGAGCGCGCCCAAGATGGCGTGAACTATCGCCTGGGCATTGGTGTGCTGCGTTTGGGCTTCGAATTGCTTTCGTCCCTGGACATCACCGAATTGGGTCGCCCCATCATCGACGCCTTGCGCGATGACACGGGGTATTCCTCCCACCTGGTGGTGTTGGATGGACAAGAAGTGGTGTTTGTCGCCAAAGCACCCGGGCGCCAAGCCCTCTTTCACTCCATCCAGCTGGGCGCCCGTCTTCCTGCCCACGCCACCGTCTTGGGGCGTATTTTGTTGGGTGACCACGACCTTCATGCCCTGGCCGAACTCTTTCCGACAGAGCCCCTCAAAGCCTATACCGACAAAACACCGACGACACGCACAGGCCTGTTCGAGTTGATCCAAGCCGATCGCAACAAAGGCTATGGCCTTTCCATGGGCGGCTTTGAAACCGGCATCTCCACCATTGCGGCCCCCGTCTTCCGTGCCAATCAGCACATCGCCGCTGCCATCAGCATCACCGTCCCTTCCTCACAAATTGAGGCTCAAGCCATTGCGCCACTGGTTGAACACGTGCGGCGCGCCGCTCAAGCGCTCAGCGATCGACTGCTCAGTGCATCCAACTGATCCACCCCATGCCCGAATGTCATCGTCCATGATTTCCGATTCTTCAGCCATCACCGTTGGCGAGCTGGTTGCTCGTTTCCTCGAAGCTTGCGAGGTCAAGGTGGCCTATGGCGTCATCTCGATTCACAACATGCCCATCCTCGATGCCTTGCATCGTCGGCAACGCATTCGTTTCGTTTCCTCAAGGGGTGAAGCGGGGGCATGCAACATGGCCGATGCCTCTGCGCGCATTTCTGGCGTCATCGGGGTCTGCATCACCAGCACGGGCACCGGGTGTGGCAATGCCGCTGGCGCCATGGTCGAGGCCTACACGGCGGGCACGCCTTTGCTGCACCTCACCGGCCAAATTGAGTCTGAATTCTTGGATCGCCAATTGGGATTCATTCACGAGCATCCCGCACAGTTGGACATGATGCGATCAGTGGGTAAGGCAGCCTTCCGAATCGATGCCCCTGAACACGCCATGGCGACTTTGCAAAAGGCTTGGCAACTTGCAACCACTGCACCGTGCGGGCCGGTCAGCGTTGAAATCCCCATCGATGTGCAAGCCATGAAGATTCAGGTGACCGATCCAATCACCCCCCCTGAAGCCTTGCCCTCCCCACCGCTGGATCACGCGGGTTTGGCAGCCTTGGCCACTCGGCTCAAAACCGCCAAAAGGCCACTGCTTTGGCTGGGTGGTGGCGCTCGCCATGCTGGGCCTGCCGTCCAGCGCTTTTTGGACAAGGGCTGGGGCGTGGTGAGCTCGGTGCAAGGCCGAGGCATTGTGGATGAACGTCATCCCCAATCTTTGGGTTCCTTCAATTTACAAAAGCCCATTGAATCTTTTTACCAAACCGTCGATGCCTTGTTGGTGGTCGGGTCGCGCCTGCGCAGCAACGAAACCTTGACCTACAAACTCAACCTGCCCAGTGCGCTCTACCGCATCGACATTGACCCCCTGGCCTGCAATCGCGCCTATGACAACCAACAATTCATCCAAGGCGATGCCCAACTGAGCCTGGATGCCTTGGCTGATTTGCTAACGGATCCCCAAGACATTGACCCCAGCTTCCATGCCGACTTGCAAGCCGCGCGCGAACAAGCCATGACCACCATGGATCAGGGCTTGGGGCCCTATGCGGCATTGCGCAAGGCGGTCGAAGACGTTGCGGGCACTGACATTTGGTGGGTGCGCGACATCACTTTGTCCAACACCATGTGGGGCAATCGGCGGCCCGCACTGAATCACCCGCGTGCTGGTGTGCATGCCTTGGGTGGTGGCATTGGCCAAGGCTTGGCCATGGGCATTGGTGCGGCCTTGGCCAGTCAAGCCCACAACCTGAATCGCAAAACTTGGGTGCTGAGCGGTGATGGCGGTTTCATGCTGAATGTGGGCGAACTGTCTTGTGCGGCTCAAGAAAACGCCAACCTGGTGCTGGTCCTCATGAACGATTGCCAATACGGTGTGATTCGCAACATTCAGGATGCCGTGTATGGCGAGCGCCATTGCTACGTTGACCTGCACAACCCCAATTTCGCTCAGCTGTGTCAAAGCATGGGGGTCAAGCACTGGCTCTTGAGTGAGCCAGCGTCTGCACACGCCGTCTTGTCGCAAGCCAATGCCACCCCCGGCCCCTGTGTGGTGGAGGTGGACATGGCGAAATGGGGCGCTTTCACCGCCAAGTTTGCGGGACCACCCAAAAAAGTTTGAGGGCAAGTCATGAAGCAAGTGACTCTGATTGGCATGGGAGCCATCGGCTCCAGCATCTTCGAACGGATGAAGTCGCACACCCGCGTTCGGATTTCGCATGTCGTCGTCAAACCCGATCGCATGTCATCGCTTCAAGCGCTGCTGGGCCCAGACGTTCAGGTGGTGTCTGCCGTTCCATCCACCACCGATGCGGTGTTGGAATGCGCGGGGCATCAGGCGGTCATGGCCCACGTTTTGCCTGCGCTCGAGCAGGGGATCGATTGCGGCATGCTGTCCATTGGCGCGCTAGCAAACGCACCCATTGCCGAAGCGCTTGAACAAGCGGCACAACGCGGTCATGCCCAACTGCACTTGCTCTCCGGCGCCATTGCTGGCATTGATGCGCTGAGTGCCGCACGCTTGGACGCGTTGAGCACGGTCACCTACAGCGGCAGAAAGCCCCCGCAGGGCTGGCGAGGGTCTTTGGCTGAATCGCTGATCAACCTCGATGCGATCGCTGAGCCCACTGTGTTTTTTGAAGCCTCTGCCCGCGAAGCTGCACAGCAATTTCCGAAAAATGCCAACGTTGCGGCCACCTTGTCTTTGGCAGGCCTGGGGCTGGATCGGACGCGGGTCCGTTTGATCGCCGACCCCACCATTCAAGAAAACATTCACGAATACGAGGCCGTGGGGGCGTTTGGGCACCTGCAAGTGAAACTGCGCGGCCTGCCCTTGCCATCCAATCCCAAAACCTCGGCGCTGACCGTGTTGTCGGCCCTTCGCTATCTGGATCATTTGGCCAACCCAGTGGTGATTTAAAACCATGACCCAACACCTTCAATCCTTCATCGAAGGCCAATGGCAAGAAGCCGGTGGCAACGCATACACCACGCACTACCCGCACGATGGCCAAGTGGTGGCCACATTGAAAGCGGCCACCACCGACGATGTGGATCGTGCCATTCAATTTGCGCACGCCGCCTGGTTGAAGGGCGACTGGGCGCACCGCATGCCCCATGAGCGGGCAACGGTTTTGCATCGGATCGCACAACGCATCCGCGAACAAGCTGAACCATTGGCTCAATTGCAGCGCCTTGACAACGGCAAACCCATCAATGAGTGTCGCGCTTTGGTCGCCAGCGCTGCGGGCACGTTTCAATACTTCGCGGCCGTTGCTGAAACTTGGGAAGATGCCGTGACACCCGCCCGCGGCCCCTATGTGTCCATGAGCCTTCACGAACCCATGGGGGTTGTGGGTGCCATCACCCCTTGGAACTCCCCCATCGCCAGTGAGGCACAAAAGGTGGCTCCAGCTTTGGCCGCCGGATGTGCGGTGGTCATCAAACCCGCTGAGATCACACCCCGCATGGCGCTGGAGCTGGCACGCATTGCCCAAGCCTGTGAGCTGCCCGCTGGCATGCTGACCGTGTTGCCCGGCAAAGGTTCCGTGGTGGGCGATGCCTTGGTTCGTCACCCTTTGATTCGACGCATTGCGTTCACGGGCGGCACCACCGTGGGCATGGGGATTCAACGATTGGCGGCAGAAAAGCTCATGCCCACCTCGTTGGAGTTGGGCGGCAAGTCCCCCACCATTGTTTGCGACGACGCCGATTTGGATCACGCGGTCGCTGGCGTTTTGTTTGGCATCTTCAGCTCGTCCGGTGAGTCTTGCATCGCGGGTTCCCGTGCCTTTGTGCATCGACGGGTTTATGCCGAGTTCAAATCCCGCCTATTGGCAGCAATTGCGCGATTGCGTGTCGGTGATCCAGCCCTGGATTCCACCCAAATGGGTCCCTTGGTGAGCCCAAGCCACCGTCAGTCCGTGGAACGGTATGTTGAGCTGGGTGTGCGTGAAGGCGCCACCCTGTTGTGTGGTGGTCAACGCCCCCAAGGCCCTGCGTTTGATCAGGGCAGTTATTACCTGCCCACCGTGTTGGAAGGTCTGGATCAGCACGCCCGAACGGCTCAGGAAGAAATCTTCGGCCCTGTGCTGGCCTTGTTTCCCTGGGAAGACGAATCCGAATTGATCGAAGCCTGTAATGACAACCCGTATGGCTTGGCCAGTGGCATCTGGACTCAGAATCACACCAAGGCCTGGCGCATTGGGCGTGCCATTCAGACGGGAACGGTCTGGATCAACACCTACAAATTGTTTTCCATCAGCACCCCCTTTGGTGGCGTCAAGCTCAGTGGCATGGGCAGGGAAAAGGGGCGCCTGGGCATGTTGGCTTACATGAACCAAAAATCCTATTACTGGGGCATGAACGAGGCACCACTGCCCTGGGCCAACTGAACGAGATGAAACACCATGGACTTGGGAATTAGCGGCAAAAAAGCCTTGATCTGTGGCGCCAGTTCAGGGCTGGGTTTGGCCTGTGCCACCGCATTGGCTGAAGAAGGGGTGAGCCTGGTGCTGGTCGCCCGTGAACCGATTCGACTGAATCAAGTGGCTCAAGATTTGCAGCAGCGGTATGGGGTGGCCGCCCACACTGTATCGGCTGACATCACCACGTCGGCAGGACGTGAGCAGGTTTACACCACGCACCCTGAATTCGACATCCTGCTCACCAATGCCGCAGGCCCGCCGCCCGGCGACTTTCGCGATTGGGATCGAAGCGACTGGATTCGGGCCATTGATGCCAACATGTTGACCCCCATCGAATTGATTCGGCACTATGTGGATGGCATGATGCGTCGTGGGTTTGGTCGAATCGTCAACCTCACCTCCAGTGCCGTGAAATCCCCGGTGACGGGTCTGGGACTATCAACGGGTGCACGGATGGGCCTCACCGGGTTTGTCGCGGGTTTGGCCCGCACCACCGTGGCCCATGGCGTGACCATCAACAACCTGTTGCCAGGCACCTTCGATACCCCACGCTTGGCCAGTAATTTCGAGAACCAAGCACGACGCGAAGGGCTTGAGGTGAGTCAGGTGATTGAACGGCGCTTGGCCAAGCACCCTGCGCACCGATTTGGCCAGCCCCAGGAATTGGGCAAAACCTTCGCCTTTTTGTGCAGCGTGCACGCGGGTTACATCAACGGTCAAAACCTGTTACTGGATGCCGGTTCCTTCGCCACCACCGGATAAAGGCCAGCTAGGCATCCAGCACCAGGCGCGGGCTCTTACAACCCGACACGCACACCATCATCACTTGATTGGAGGCTCGTTCGGCTGCCGTCAACACCGAGTCCCGGTGATCAGGCTCTCCCGACAGCACGCGGGTTTCGCATGACCCACAAATGCCCTCTTCGCAACTGGTGATGACCTCGACGCCCGCCAGTCGAATGGCATCCAAAAGCCGCTGATTGGGTTCAACGGTGAGCGTTTGGCCTGAGCGCTGCAACACCAACTCGTAAGTGGATTGCGCATCTTCAGAGGCCTTCACCGGCTGGGCTGAAAACCGTTCAATGTGCGCATGGGCAAGGCCAACCTGATCACAAGCCGATAAAAAGGCATCCAAGAATGGGCCAGGGCCGCAGGCATACAGATGCGTGGATTCAGACCAACCCCGCTGCTTGAACAGCGCGGGCAGATCGGGGAAAGCGCCTTGCTCATCGTCGGCATGGACATGCAAGTTGGGAACAAGCCCTTGGATGTCGTCGAGAAACGCCATGGCCTCACGACGCTTGCCACAGTAAATCATCTCGTAGGAACGACCCAGGCCTTGGAGGGTTCGGGCCATGCTGAGCAAGGGCGTGATGCCAATGCCACCCGCCACCAATACCGTGTGCGCCACCTCCTCGGCGAGATTCAATTCAAAGTGATTGCGTGGCGCACTGATTTCAAGGGTTTGGCCAATGCGCCAGTGTTGATGCAGATGGCTGGAGCCGCCGCGCGACTGGGGATCTTTCAAAACACCCAACACATAGCGGTGGCTCTCCTTGGGATCGTTGGACAAGGAATAACTCCGAACCATGCCATTGGACAAGTGCACATCAATGTGGGCACCTGCTGTGAACGCCGGCAAGGACTCGCCTGGCATGGGTCGCAGATCCACCCCCAAAATGTCAGTGGCCAATTGGGTCAAGGTATGAACCCAAACCTTCATGCGGAACCTGCCTTTGAAGTGGGATTGGCGTTGGCGCTCAGTTGTTGCGTCGCCAAAGCGCGCATCTGACGCCGCAACCGAACAATGCCCACATCGTGTTGATACAGATGCTCTCGCCGATTGGCATCGGGTTCGAAATGCTCCATGGCCACCCGGTCTTGCTCGAGCACATGCCAATGACGCGCTTCCAATCGATTTTTGTAAAGGAAGCGCCACGCATCTTTTTGCCAACCACTCACTTTTCGGCATCGCCAAAAAAAGATGGCCGTGCCGGGTCCAGCCATGGGGGTGTAGCTGCCAATGATGGTGAAGTTGCCACCCGGGCCACCCGTTTTCGGATAGGGGATCTCCAGTCGCATGGTGTGAATGCCCGTGTCGGTCCATTCGGTCCAGTCGAAGTTCACATCGCGCTGTCCCTTTTTCTCGAAGACAAAACCATTCGGAATGTCGCGAATCTGGAATTCAGCCGAAATGTCGCCTTCACCCATGGTGTGTGACTGTTTGTGCAAGAACGCACCGTGCATGGGGTCCATCACGTTGTCGATGACGTAGCGGTAATCACAACCCCATTCCACGTAGCAAAGAAACGATGACCACTCGGGTGAAGTCAGTTGTTCCGGCAGCACCAAGGGCGGTGGCTCTGGCAACGCGGGATCAATGGCATTGAACAAGAAGATGGCCCCATTCGACTCTTGGGCATGGAACATGCGCGTTGGGCGAGAACCTTCCAATTTGCATCCCGGACTACCGGGCACGCGTGTCACCACCCCTTGACAATTGACCTCAACGCCATGGTAGGGGCATGCCAGTCGATCGCCGAGGTTCATCCCCAAGGATAAGGGCGCTCCCCGATGGGGGCAGTGGTCTTCCAACGCATGAACCTTGGATTGCTGATCACGCCACAGCACGATTTTGTAGCCCAATCGGCGCAAGGACAGCGGTTGTGCGCCCACCCAATTGGAAGGGCAAATGGGATACCACCTGTCTTTGATACCGTCGTGCAAGACCTGCTCAACGGGGTCAATCATTGGGAGCACAGCAGCCATGTTTCGGTTCCTCCTTGAGTCATTGGCCCAACTGGGCCAGCATCGCTTGAAGACTGTCACGATTCCACAACTCGCCCTGAGGCGCGCGCGGCCCGGTCACGTTGAGTTGGGTCACCAAGTCATCCAGATCGTGAATGCCTGCAGCAAAAGCCCTCTCCAACGCGTCACCCAGCAAGTTTTCAAACAGGGTGGGTTCGGACTGTCGGGTTTGGTGGGTTTCGTTGGATAGCGGACGTGGCTGATTCATGACGGGTCTCTTCAAGGCTTGGGTTTATCGGTCAAAAACTGTCCAGTCGGGGCCTGGGCCTGGGTTTGTCGACGGGTGTTGCCATCGATGCCACCCGTGATTGCCCATTCGGCAAACATCGTTGGGCCGGGTGTGAACGATCTGGGCGTCCAAGCCTCGGTCAATTCATCTTCATCGGCGTAGTATTCAATCAGCCCGCCTGCTGGACTTTCGAAATACCAAAAAATGGCCGATGAAATGGGATGCCGTCCCGGGCCCAATTCGGTGGTCCAACCCTGACGCGACATGTGCATGCCCCCACCAAAAACCTCATGGTGATCCCGCACGGTAAAGGCCACATGATTCAGACCTTGCCTGGGT
>JAYPFZ010000002.1:0-43561 GCA_038126555.1 Betaproteobacteria bacterium | reverse complement strand
TGGGCTCACAACGCAAAAAAGCGCCACGGTCTGGGTAGGCATCGGACAAGACAAAGCCCAAGGTTTCCATGTAGAAGTCTCGGGTTGCGTTCAGGTCTTTGACAAAAAACACCACGTGACCAATGTCAACCGGTTGGGCCCGCTCATACTGAGGCGCCCTTTGGTCCACGCGCGCTCTGCTCGACCAGTTGTTGGTGGCGGGCACCGGCAAGTTCAAGGTTTTTTTCACAGAGACTTGAAATGCCAAACGCAAGCCAGAAGGATCAGAACAACCCACGCGCTCGCCATGGTCAAAGTAAGTGGGCTGCGATTGCAAGCGCTGTTTCAAGGCCACGAAAGACGACGCATCGGCCACCCCCCAAACCACCTCTCGCACAGTGGGGTCGGGCTCTACCCCCGGTGCAAAGCCTTCAACCGTGCCATCGATCAGGCGCACCTTGGCGCCGTTGAGGGTTTCAAACTCAAGTTGCCCTTCAACCGATGACAAAGGGTTCAAGCCCCAGTCCGTGAAAAAGCGTTGGGCAAGCGCCAAGTCTTTCACGCCAAAGGTCAGTTCATCGATGCCAACAATGCGCATTTGTTTCTTTAGTAAAACAACGTTTCCAATTGGAAACAAAATTCGATTATGGGCACTGCGCTCATCTTGTCAAGCCAAGCCGTCAGGTCCCCTGGATTCTTCTCGGAATTTCGGCGGCTCGCTGTTGAGCATTTGCTTGGCCACACCCCGCAGTAAATGAATTTCTTCCGAGGTCAGCTGCGATCGATTGAACAACTGATTCAGGCGGGGCATGAGTTTCTTGGGAGCCTCTGGATTCAAGAACTTGAGGTGGGTCAAGGCTTGTTCCCAATGGGTCAATAAACCGGCCACCGCTTGCGCATCGGCCAGATCCGGGGCGCGGGTGGCGGGCTCCACCGCATACCCACCCAAAGCCTGACGCCATTCATAGGCAATGAGTTGCACCGCTGCCGCCAGGTTCAGGGAACCAAAACTGGGGTCGGTGGGAATGGTGAGCACGGCATGGCTGCGATAGAGGTCTTCGTTGCGCATGCCAAAACGTTCGGAACCAAATAAAAACGCCACGCCCGTCATGGGGGTGGAGGCTTCGCGCTGGGCCTGCATCCATTCGCGCGGTGCAAACGTGGGAGGCCCAAAATCGCGAGGCACCATGGCGGTGGCACACACATGGCTCATGCCCTCGAGTGCGTCCTCCAAGCGATCGACGATTCGGGCTTGTGACAGCACATTCAAGGCCCCACTGGCGCGTTGAATGGTCTCTTCCCGACGCAAGACATTGGCCCATCGGGGCTGAACCAACACCAAATCATCGAAACCCATGACGCGCATGGCCCGTGCGGTGGCCCCGACGTTGCCGGCATGGCTGGTTTGGATCAATACGAAACGGGTCTTCATCGACTTAAAATCAGGCTTTCGCAGGCCATCGGGCCCGAAGCGGTTTTCGCCGCATTGTTCCATCAAAGTTCACACCTGTTTTTGCAAGGCCAGCGCACGCCATGTCGTCTACCGCTTCAACCAATTCATTGCATCCCATGCTCAACGTGGCCATCAAGGCCGCTCGTGCAGCGGGAGCCATCATCAACCGTGCGGCGCTCGACGTCGAGTCGGTTCGCATCTCTCAAAAACAGGTCAACGACTTTGTCACCGAGATCGATCAGGCCAGCGAGGCCATCATCATCGAGACCTTGCTCCAGGCCTATCCCGATCACGGCATCTGGGCCGAAGAATCCGGTCAAACCCACGGCAATCCCAAGGCCGACCAAATCTGGATCATCGATCCTCTGGACGGCACCACCAACTTCATTCACGGCTTCCCCGTCTACTGCATCAGCATCGCCCTGCAAGTGCGTGGACGCCTGGAGCAAGCCGTGGTCTACGACCCCTCTCGCAACGACTTGTTCACCGCCACACGAGGCCGTGGCGCCTATCTGAACGACCGTCGCATTCGGGTGAGCAAACGCACCCGCTTGCAAGAATGCCTGATCTCCACCGGTTTCCCCTTCCGTCCCGGCGATGACTTCCCCACGTATTTGTCCCTCATGGCCGAAATCATGCCGCGCACAGCGGGGCTGCGTCGGCCGGGCGCGGCTGCCCTCGATTTGGCCTATGTGGCCGCAGGCTTCAGCGACGGCTTTTTCGAGACGGGCCTGTCGCCTTGGGACATGGCAGCGGGCGCCTTGTTGGTGACCGAAGCGGGCGGCCTCATTGGCAACTTCACCGGCGAAGCCGATTTCCTCGAACAACGGGAATGCATGGCAGGTAACCCCCGCATCTACGCTCAATTGGTGAACTTGCTCAAGCCCTATTCCAAATTCGCTGGGGTTGAAGACAAGGCCCGCGTCGCCGAACACGTGATGGGCCTGGCCAAACACCTGCGCAGCCGCGCCTGAATTCGGGAAAGCCCATGTCAGCCTCCGCAGCCAACGTTGCACCGTGGGACATGGACTTGAGCGCGCACACGCCCATGATGCAGCAGTATCTGGGCATCAAGCGCGACTACCCCCACACGCTGGTCTTCTACCGCATGGGGGATTTTTACGAGCTGTTTTTTGACGACGCCCACAAAGCCGCGCGCTTGTTGGACATCACGCTCACGCACCGTGGCCAATCGGCGGGTCAACCCATTCCCATGGCTGGGGTTCCCTTTCATGCGGCCGACAACTACTTGGCCCGACTCATGCGGTGCGGCGAATCGGTCGCCATTTGCGAGCAAGTGGGCGAAGTCGGTGGCAAAGGCCCCGTGGCACGCCAAGTGGTGCGCGTGGTCACGCCTGGCACCCTCACCGACACGGCCTTGATGGCCGACAAGCGTGAAGCCGTGTTGCTCGCGGTTCATGCCTCCAGCCAAGGCAAAGGTCAAAAAGGCACCACGCTGGGCCTGGCTTGGTTGAGCGTGACCGAAGGGGTGATTCGATTGGCGGAATGCGCCATTCAGGATTGGCCCAACTGGAGCTCTCGCATCACGCCCAGCGAAGTGTTGTTTGCCCAAGAGTTGCCCAGTGCCTTCACGCAAACCTTGCAAGGCCCGTGGGCACTCTCGCCCCGACCCAGCTGGGCGTTTGATGCCGATTTGGGTCGACGCAAGTTGCTCGAATGCATGGGCACTCAAAGTTTGCAGGCCTGGCATGCACAAGATTTGCACCACGCCCAAGCGGCCGCCGCCGCTTTGCTGAGCTATGCCGAGCACACCCAGGGGCAGCCCCTGAATCACGTGCACCAATTGCAAGTGGTGCGTGACGACGCGCAGGTGCTCTTGCCGGCCACCACCTTGCGCAATTTGGAGTTGGTGCAGACCCTCAAAGGGGAAGACAGCCCCACCTTGTTTTCGTTGCTCGATACCTGCATGACCCCCATGGGCGCTCGCACGCTCAGGCGCTGGATCACCGAGCCGCCGCGCGATCACGACCGCGCACAGCAACGGCTGGCAGCCATCGTGGCCTTGCAAGGCGATCAAGGCTTGGGGCCTTGGTCAACGCTCAGGCAATGCCTCAAAGGCGTGCCCGATGTCCAGCGGATTCAGGCCCGCATTGCCCTGCGCCAAGTGAAACCCCGCGAGCTCGTGGCCTTGCGTCAGGCCTTGTTGGCGGCCGTGCGCTTGCCCCAGCTGCTGCCGGTGGCACCGACCTTTGAGCCCGTGATGGCGGCCCTGAACCCCCCACCCGAGATAGCCATTTTGTTGGGCCAAGCGCTCTTGGACGAACCCGCAGTGATGATTCGGGACGGTGGCGTGTTTCGCGATGGCTTCGATGCCGAGTTGGACGAACTCCGTGGCATTCAAAACCATGCCGACGGCTTTTTGTTGAAACTCGAAGCGCAAGAGCGTGAGGCCACGGGCATTGCCAATTTGAAGGTGCAATACAACCGAGTCCACGGCTTTTTCATTGAGGTCTCGCAAGGCCAGCTCGATCGGGTGCCCGATCACTACAAGCGACGGCAAACCCTCAAAAATGCCGAACGCTTCATCACGCCTGAGCTCAAAGCTTTTGAAGACAAAGCCTTGTCGGCCCAAGAGCGCGCGTTGGCCCGCGAAAAGTGGCTCTACGAGCAATTGCTCAACGACTTGCAAGTGCACGTCACGGCCTTGTCTCAACTGGCCCTGGCCTTGGCCGAACTCGATGCCTGGTCCACGCTCGCTGAGCGTGCGCTCACCTTGGGCTGGCGTGCGCCCGAGTACGTCAACCACCCTTGCATTCACATTGAAGAGGGGCGGCACCCCGTGGTGCAAGCCCGCTTGGCCGAGCAGGGGGTGAACTTCATCGCCAACGACTCCGACTTGGGCCCCCATGGGCGCATGCAAATCATCACAGGCCCCAACATGGGGGGCAAATCCACCTACATGCGGCAAGTGGCACTCATCACCCTGCTGGCCTGCATGGGCTCCCCTGTGCCCGCCCAGCGCTGCGTGATTGGCCCCATCGATGCCATTTACACCCGCATTGGTGCGGCAGACGATTTGGCCAACGCCCAATCCACCTTCATGTTGGAAATGACCGAAGCCGCGCAAATCTTGCATGGCGCCACCCCCAACAGCTTGGTGCTGATGGATGAAATTGGTCGCGGCACCTCCACCTACGACGGGCTCGCTTTGGCGGGTGCCATTGCGTCACACCTGCACGACAAAAGCCAATCCTTTGTGCTGTTCGCCACGCACTATTTCGAGCTGACCGATTTCCCCAAGCAACACCCCACAGCCTTCAATGTGCACGTGAGCGCCGTTGAACAAGGTCGCGATGTGGTCTTCTTGCACCGGCTGGAGGCTGGCCCTGCCAATCGAAGTCATGGCGTTCAGGTCGCGCGTTTGGCGGGCATGCCCCAATCGGTGCTCAACCAAGCGCAACACGCCCTGTCGCGATTGGAAGCCTCGGCCCAGGCCGGTCAAACGCAAGTCGATTTGTTCGCTGCACCGCCCGTTGCAGAACAACCCACGCCCAGCGCCGTGGAAACCCAATTGGCCGACTTGGACCCCGATGCCCTGAGCCCACGCGAGGCGCTGGATGCCTTGTATGCCTTGAAAAAATTGCTTTGACCCCGCCTCCCCTCATGCCTGCTTCGACCCCTGCCCCTCTGGTGGTTTTCTCTCACGGGAACAGCTTTCCAGCGTCGACCTATCGGGTCATGCTCGACGCCTTACAAACGCGGGGTTTTGAGGTTCATGCCATCGAACAATTTGGACACGACCCGCGCTACCCCGTGACCAACAACTGGCCCCACTTGGTCGAACAATTGGGCGACTTTGTGGGCCCTCTGGCCCAATCCCGCCCGGTGTTTTTGGTGGGCCATTCCTTGGGCGGTTTCTTAAGCCTGATGACCGCTGCTTTGCATCCCCAATGGGTCAAAGGGGTGGTCATGTTGGACTCCCCCTTGGTGGCGGGCTGGCGTGCCCGGCTGCTGCGCGTGGGCAAGCGCCTGCCCCTGGCTGAGAAGCTTTCGCCAGGTGCAATCAGCAAAAAGCGTCGCAATGCTTGGGCCAATTTGGACGAGGTGCGTGCGCATTTCTCAAGCAAAAAAATGTTTGCCCGCTGGGACCCTCAGGTGCTGGACGATTACATCTGTCACGGCACGCAAGTGACCGAGGGGCCGGATGGCCCTGCGCGCGTGCTGCGTTTTCAGCGCGAGGTGGAAACCGCCATTTACAACACCTTGCCCGACCACATCGAGCGCTACCTCAAGCGTCACCCGTTGCAATGCAAAGCGGCGCTCATCGGGGGTTTGCAGTCGCGTGAGCTGCAGCAAGTGGGCTTGAGCTTCACCCGACGCGTGACCCAGGGCCGGGTGATGACCATCGATGGCAGCCATTTGTTTCCGATGGAGCATCCCCTGGTGTGTGCGGCAGCCATCGAAGCGGCCTTGCTCAATTTGGCACTGCCCGACGCCCCCAATCGCTGACTCACTCCGACCAGGTGATCCACCCCAAGTCATGGGTGAGCAACACCAGGCCACCGAAGGCGATGCGATAGTAGGCAAAGGGCACAAAGCTGTGCGTCGACACAAAGCGCAAAAGCCAGCGCACACACACCCAAGCGCTCACAAAAGCCATCACCAAGCCAACGGCAAACAAAGGCAAGTCTGACCAGGCCAAGACCGAACGGGCTTTGTAGAGGCTGTAGACCCCCGCCCCAATCAAGGTGGGAATGGCCAGATAAAAAGAAAACTCGGTGGCTGCCGTGCGGCTCAAACCCAGCCACATGCCGCCCATGATGGTGGCGCCGCTGCGGCTGGTCCCGGGCACCAAGGCCAAACATTGCAGCAAGCCCACGCGCAAGGCATCGGCCAGACTCATGTCGTCCACGGATGCCACCCGAACGGCATGGCTGGACTTGGCCACGCGGGACTCAATCCACAAAATGGCGAAACCGCCCAGGATGAACGTGGTGGCCACCACCTGAGGGGTGAACAAATGGGCTTTCACCGCTTTGCCAAAGGCCAAGCCCAAAACGACGGCGGGGAAAAAAGCCGTGAGGACCTTGGCTGTGAAGCGCATAGCCATGGGCTCTCGTCGAATCAAGCCGCGGGTGGTGTCTTGCAAGCGCTGCCAAAACACCCAGATGACCGCAAAGATCGCCCCGGTTTGGATGGCGATGTCAAACACCTTGGCGGTTTCACCCTCAAAACCCAGCAAAGCGCCCGTCAGGATCAAGTGGCCGGTGGATGAAATGGGCAAAAACTCGGTCAACCCCTCCACCACGCCCATCACGGCAGCTTTGCCCAGCAACACAGCATCCACAAACAGCTCCTAAAGTAAGCTCGGATTATCGCCATGTCCTGGTGACGCTCGCGTCGCAATGCTGTCGGGTCCTTGTCATGCCACTGTCGTGGTCAAACCCGGTGGTCCCCACTAAATTCGGATCACAGCAAACCAGGAGTGTCGATGTTGATTCAAAAATTACGATTGCAACGCGGTTGGTCCCAACAGCAATTGGCCGACCTCAGCGCCGAAGAAGCCCTGGCTTTGAACCAGGTCCGAATGCTCAAGGGTTTTTATGTCCACCTGACGCAATACGTCATCGTCATCAGTACCCTGTTTGCCTTCAACCTTTGGCGGGACATTCCCCGTTTGTGGGCCGTCTGGCCTGCATTGGGCTGGGGCATTGGCCTGGCTCTGCATGCCGCACGGGTGTTTGGCCTTCACCCCTTTGGCGCGGCGTGGGAAAAGCAACAAGTTGAAAAACGCCTGGGTCGAAAGCTCTGAATGTCCCCCACCCCTACCGTCATCATTCACTTGGCATCACTGGCTGGGCTGGCTCTGATTCAGGGGGTCGTCACGCCTAAAATCAGGCCATGACCAAACCCGAAGCCATCGCCACCCCCTCTGATCTCAAACCCAGCAATTTTTTGCGACAGATCATCGAAAAGGACTTGGAGCAAGGCACCTACGCGAATCGTCGCTGGGCTGGCGCTCCGGGCGATGCCGCTCACCACGCCGCTGGCCAACCCGATCCCGCCAAAATTCGCACCCGGTTTCCACCGGAACCCAATGGGTATTTGCATGTGGGCCATGCGAAGAGCATTTGCCTGAATTTTGGGCTCGCTCGCGACTATGGTGGGGTTTGCCACCTCCGTTTTGACGACACCAACCCCGAAAAAGAAGACCTGGAATACGTCAACAGCATCATCGATTCGGTTCGATGGCTGGGCTTTGATTGGGTTCAGTTGGGTCAGGCTGCCGGAACGGCCAAGCCCTATCAGGCCAGCGATTATTTCGAGTTCATGCACCGAGCAGCCACGCGCTTGATCGAAGCTGGTCATGCTTATGTGGACGAGCAAACGCCCGAGCAAATGCGCATCAATCGGGGAGACTTTGGCAAACCCGGGGTGAACAGCCCATATCGCGATCGTTCTCCTGCCGAGAACCTGCAGCGCTTTGAAGCCATGCGCGCGGGCCAGCATCCCGATGGCAGCATGGTGCTGCGTGCCAAGATCGACATGGCCAGCCCCAACATCAACCTGCGCGACCCCGCCATCTACCGCATTCGCCATGCCCAGCATCACCACACGGGCAACACCTGGTGCATCTACCCCATGTATACCTTTGCGCACCCCATCGAAGATGCGCTGGAAAACATCACGCACAGCATTTGCACCCTTGAATTTGAAGACCAGCGCCCCTTTTACGACTGGCTCATGGAGCGGCTCATTGCCTTGGGTTTGTTGCAAAGCCCCCCGCCCCGTCAGTATGAATTTGCCCGTCTGAACCTCACCTACGTGGTGACCAGCAAGCGCAAGCTGGCTCAGTTGGTGAATGAGCAGCGTGTCAACGGCTGGGATGACCCTCGCATGCCCACCATCGTGGGGCTGCGTCGACGGGGCTATACCCCTGAGAGCCTGCACTTGTTTGCCGAACGAATTGGCGTCACCAAAAGCGACAGCTGGATCGACTACAGCACCTTGGAAGGGTGTCTGCGCGAAGACCTGGAGCACAAAGCGCATCGCGGCATGGCGGTGCTCGATCCGATCAAACTGGTCCTCACCAATTGGGGCGAAGTGTTCGGCAGCGACTCCCACGTCGAGGATTGCACCCAGCCTGCACTGCCCGCTTCGGCCTTGTCAGCGGGTGAAGCACCGCCACCTGAGCGCGTCTTTCAAATTGGTCGTGAGGTCTGGATTGAGCGGGAAGACTTCGAGGAAGTGCCGCCCAAAGGCTACAAGCGCCTCTTCCCGGGCAACGTGGTCCGCCTCAAAGGCGGCTACGTCATTGAATGCACGGGTTGCGAGCGCGATGCGCAAGGCCAATTGATTCGGGTGTTGGGGCAAGTGATCCCCGGCACCAAAAGTGGCACGCCAGGCGCAGACAGCGTCAAAGCCAAAGCAGCCATCACTTGGGTGGGGGTCAGCGATGGGGTTCAAGCCGAAGTTCGCCTCTATGACCGTTTGTTTTCCGAGGCGCATCCAGATGCGGGCGGCAAAGATTTCTTGCTGGCTTTGAACCCCAACAGCTTGCAAGTGGTTCAGGCTTATGTGGAGCCGTCTTTGGCCCTGGCACACGCAGACCAGAAATTTCAGTTTGAGCGTCACGGCTACTTTGTGGCCGATCGCACAGACCATGCGCCTGGCCGGCCCGTGTTCAACCGAGCCGTTGGCCTCAAAGACTCTTGGGGGAAGTGACGCATGAGCCGAAGCCCTGTGGCTGAACTTCAGCACATCCAAGCGCAATTGCAGGCCCTGCGCGAGGGCCAATTGTCAGCGACTGCGTTTTGCCAAGCGCATCGCGACCCCGAGCAGCTGCTCTCGGCTTTACCGCCTGCCTTCAAGCAGGTCTGGCAGGATCACCTTGATCGGTTGGAGTCGAGTGCCAACTTCGCCGAAGAAAGCTGCTCGTTCAGTGCTGCGGATTTGCTCGATGGGCTGACGATTTGGATTGAAAAAGCCCAATCGCGGCTCGCGAAGTCTGCCTGAGCTGGCAGCCTTGCCCTACTGCAAAGGGCCTTTGAGCGCTGAGGGAATGGGCAGGGGCACCACGGGGATGCCCTCTTCTTGCAGTGCCTGCGTCTGCTCAGCCGATGCCTGACCCCGGATGCCCCGGGATTCGGCTTCGCCGTAGTGAATTTTTCGCGCCTCTTCGGCAAACCGATTGCCCACGTCTTCGGTTTGGGCCATCACCGCTTTCACCGCCTTGATCCATGCCGCTTGCAACTGCTGAGGGCTGAGCTGGGTGACATCCACCGGCGCCGATGCTTGGGAAGCGTCAGCGCCTGCGGCAATTTCACTGGGGGCTGAGGGGGGCGAACCGGCGCCCAAATTGAGGCGCGGCGCACTGAGTTTTTTTTGAATCTTCAGACTGCCGCACAAAGGGCAAGTGACCAAGCCACGGCTCAGTTGCGACTGAAAGTCATCTTCAGAGCCGAACCAGCCCTCGAAGATGTGTTCATGCTCGCACTGAAGATCCAGGACTTTCATGAGGTCAGGGATTGAACCATCGCTTGGGCACACAAGGCCATGAGACCACCAGGCAAAACGCCAACCACCAACACCAATGCACCGTTGAGGGTCAACACCCATCGCACGTCAGCACTGGCGGAAACCTTGGCGGCTGTGATCGGTGCATCGAAATACATGACCTTGATGACGCGCAGGTAGTAGAAAGCGCCGATGAGCGACATCAGCACGGCAAAGACGGCCAAGCCAATGCTGGCCGAATCGCCCACCGCCACCAGCGCTTGCAACACCGACAACTTGGCAGCGAAGCCCACCATGGGCGGCACGCCGGCCAGAGAGAACAAGCAAATGGCCATGATGGCGGCAAACAAGGGGCTGCGCTGGTTCAAGCCCGCGAAGTCAGCAATTTCCTCGCTCTCGAAACCGCCCTTGGCCAACAACAGAATCACACCAAAGGTGGCCAACGTGGTGATCACGTAGGTGATCACATAGAACATGGAAGACGAATAGGCATTGGCCGCGTAGGCCGTGTCGCCATTGACCACGCCGCTGAGCAGGCCCAACAGCACAAAACCCATTTGCGAAATGGTGGAGAAAGCCAGCATGCGTTTGATGTTGGTTTGTGCAATGGCGGCCAAGTTGCCAATGAGTAACGAGGCCACGGCCAACACCACCAACATTTGCTGCCAGTGCACCGCCAGGGGCAACAGGCCATCAACCAGCAATCGCATCACCAAGCCAAAAGCGGCCAACTTGGGTGCGCCGCCAATCATGAGGGTGATGACGGTGGGCGCACCGTGATAGACGTCAGGCACCCACATGTGAAACGGCACCACGCCCAATTTGAAAGCGAGACCGGCCACCATGAACACCACACCCAAAACCAGCACCTGCGACTGAATCTGGGCAGTGGCCAAGGCATTGAAAATGGTTCGCAAGTCCAAGCTGCCCGTGGCGCCGTAGATCATGGACATGCCATAGAGCAAAAAGCCGCTGGCCAAAGCACCCAGCACAAAATACTTCATCGCGGCTTCGGTGGCGGCCACTGAATCTCGGCGCAAGGCCACGAGGGCATAGCTGGAGAGGGTCAGCAATTCCAGACCCAAATAGGTCACCAACAAATTGTTGCCGCCGATCATCACGTAGATGCCCAGCAAAGAGAACAAAGCGAGGATGTGCAGCTCGCCGCCGCGCAGCATGTCGCGCTCTTGTGCGTAGGGGCGCCCATACACCAGCGTGACCGCCATGGCCAGGGTGGCAAACGCTTTGAGCCAATGCCCCATGGCATCGGCCACCACCATGCTGCCAAAGGCATACGAGCTGCCACCAGCCAGACCCGCCTGCACCAGCAACACGGTCAGGCCGAGCAAGGTGCCCAAGGTCAGGTAGTGCGTCAGGCCGCGTCCGGGGGACTTCACACCCAGGTCAGCCAGGGTGATCACACAGGCCATCACCAGCAGAATGATTTCCGGATACACCACCGGCCAGAAAAACGTTTCAGTCATGTTCAGTTCCTGTCAGGTGTCAGCCATCATTGAGGCAGTTTGGAAATGGCCACATGGCGCAAGAGTTCAGCCACCGAGGCATCCATCACATCGGTGAACGGCTTGGGATACACGCCCATCCACAGCACCGCGATGGCCAGCAAAGCGAGCATCAGGAATTCACGCGAATTGATGTCGTTCAGTGCTTTCACGTCGTCGTTGGCCACTGGGCCCAAGTAAACCCGTTTGAACATCCACAGCGTGTAGGCCGCGCCAAAAATCAGGGCGGTGGCAGCGCCAAAGCCCAACCAGAAATTGGCTTTGACGCTGGCGATGATGACCATCCATTCACCCACAAAGCCAGCCGTAGCGGGCAAGCCGCAATTGGCCATGGCAAACAGCAAAGCAAAGGCCGTGAACTTGGGCATGGTGTTGACCACCCCACCGTAGCTGGCGATTTCACGCGAGTGAACGCGGTCATACAAGACGCCAATGCTCAGGAACATGGCGCCAGACACAAAGCCGTGGGCAATCATCTGCACCAGACCACCGGCCACGCCCAGGTCGTTGAAGATGAAAAAGCCCAAGGTCACAAAACCCATGTGCGCGACCGACGAATAGGCCACCAGCTTTTTCATGTCCTGCTGCACCATGGCAACCAGACCCACGTAAATCACAGCCACCAGCGACAGCGCAATCATGAGCCACGCCCACTCGTGGCTGGCATCGGGCACGATGGGCAATGAGAACCGCAAAAAGCCATAGGCGCCAAGTTTGAGCATGATGGCGGCCAGCACGGCCGAGCCACCCGTGGGGGCTTCCACGTGCACATCAGGCAGCCAGGTGTGAACCGGCCACATGGGCACTTTCACCGCAAAAGCTGCAGCAAAAGCAAAGAACAGGAAGGTCTGCACTTCGCTTCCCAAAGGCAATCGATACCAGGTGGCCAAATCGAAACTGCCGCCCGACTGGATGTAGAGGTAAATGAGTGCCACCAACATCAGCAGGGAGCCGGCCAAGGTGTAGAGGAAAAACTTGAACGCTGCGTAAATTTTGTTGGGGCCGCCCCAGATCCCGATGATGAGGTACATGGGAATGAGCGTGGCTTCGAAGAACACGTAAAAGAGCATGGCGTCGAGGGCGCAGAAGACACCGATCATCAAGCCACTCAGAATCAAAAACGCACCCATGTATTGATTGACGCGCTCGGTGATCACTTCCCAACCAGCGATCACGACAATGACCGTCATGAACGCGGTGAGCGGCACAAACCACATGGACAAGCCATCGATGCCCAAGTGGTAGTTGATGTGAAAGCGCTCAATCCACGGACTCAACTCCACAAACTGCATGGCTGCAGTGCCCGTTTGAAAACCGGTGAGCAAAGGCAGGGTGACCAGCAAACCGGCCAAGGCGCCCAACAAAGCCACCCAACGCGCCGTGTTGGCTTGTGACTCACGTCCGAGGGACAAAACAAGGGCGCCAACCACAATCGGCGTCCAAATGGCAAGACTCAACAATCCCATGATGCTTCTCTCTGTGCTTGACGTTGCCAGGGGCTCATGGATTGAGCCAAACAAACCAGGTCATGAGGGCAAAAATGCCCAACAACATGACACCAGCGTAGTGATAGAGGTAACCCGATTGCAAATGACGGGCAATGGCTGACACCACACCCACCACTCGCCATGAACCATTGACGACACCGCCGTCGATGATGGCCTGGTCACCGGCTTTCCACAGCCCCGTTCCCAAGGCGCGGGCAAAACGAGCCAAGATGTTTTCGTTGATCCAGTCCATGTAGTATTTGTTCTCCAACACGGTGTAGACACCAGAGAACATGCGCTGGCAAGCGGCCGGCACTTTGGGGTTCACCATGTAGCAGTAATAAGCAGCCACCACCCCAGCCAAAGCCAAGAAAAACGGCAGGGTAGAAAAGCCATGCAAGGCCATGGCGACGGGCCCATGGAAAGACTCGGTGAGGGCTTTGACTGCCCCATGCTTGACGGCATCCACCACAATGGCGCCGTCAAAGAAGTTGCCGTGGAGCAAGTTGCCAATGGTCAGGAAACCGATGATCACGGACGGAATGGCCAGCAAGATCAAGGGCACGGTGACCACCGCAGGTGACTCGTGGGGCGCATGGTCGTTGTGACCATGGCCGTGGTCGTCGTGGTGATGGGCGTCAGGATTCAAGTGATGACGCGGCTCGCCGTGGAACACCAAGAAATACATGCGGAAGGAATAAAAGGCCGTGACAAAAACACCGGCCAACACCGCGAATTGCGCAAAGCCCGAACCCGGCAAATGGGTGTGAGCCACGGCTTCAATGATGCTGTCTTTGGAGTAAAAGCCCGCGAAGAATGGGGTGCCAATGAGGGCCAACGAGCCCAGCAAAGAGGTGATCCAGGTGATGGGCATGAAGCGACGCACGCCGCCCATCCAACGGATGTCTTGGTTGTGGTGCATGCCCATGATCACCGAGCCCGCACCCAAGAACAACAAGGCTTTGAAGAAGGCGTGGGTCATGAGGTGAAACACCGCCACAGAGTAGGCCGAGGCGCCCAAGGCCACGGTCATGTAACCCAACTGCGACAAGGTGGAATAGGCCACCACGCGTTTGATGTCGTTTTGGATGATGCCCAAAAAGCCCATGAACAAGGCGGTGATGGCACCGATCACCAAAATGAAGTTCAAGGCGGCATCCGAGAGCTCGAACAGCGGCGACATGCGAGCCACCATGAAGATGCCCGCCGTCACCATGGTGGCGGCGTGAATCAACGCGGAGATGGGGGTGGGGCCTTCCATGGAATCGGGCAACCACACGTGCAAGGGGAACTGGGCCGATTTGCCCATTGCGCCCACAAACAAGGCAATCCCCGCCACGGTGACCAACAGCCAATCGGTGCCAGGGAACAGCGTCGTGGCCAGCGCCGGCAATTTGGCAAAGACTTCGGTGTAATTGAACGAACCGGTGTAGGCCGCCACCAAGCCAATGCCAAGAATGAAGCCGAAATCGCCCACGCGGTTGACCAAAAAGGCCTTCATGTTGGCAAAAATGGCAGTGGGTTTGTTGAACCAAAACCCGATGAGCAAATAAGACACCAGGCCCACGGCTTCCCAGCCAAAGAAGAGCTGCAACAGGTTGTTGCTCATCACCAGCATGAGCATGGCGAAGGTGAACAGGGAAATGTAGGCAAAGAATCGGTTGTAGCCCTCGTCCTCGGCCATGTAGCCCATGGTGTAGATGTGCACCATCAAGGAGACGAAGGTGACCACACACATCATCATGGCGGTGAGGCCATCGATCATGAAGCCCACTTCCATCTTCAA
Source organism: Betaproteobacteria bacterium (assembly GCA_038126555.1). Lineage (GTDB taxonomy): Bacteria > Pseudomonadota > Gammaproteobacteria > Burkholderiales > Burkholderiaceae_C > Limnohabitans. Next base: position 28,855 of record JAYPFZ010000002.1, on the reverse strand, counting down.
GCCACCCACCACCATCCAGGTGTAGAGGGTGTCGTTGAAACGGGCGCCGTCTTGCACGACCGACATCAGGGTGCTGGCAGAGAGCACGAAAGCGATGAACACGCCCAAGATGGTGAGCGAGTGACAAAAGCCGCGACCCAGGCGATTGCCTGCAAATCGGGTGCCAAAGAGGCCAGCGAGCACCGAGCCCACCAGGGGCGCAAGCGGCACAGCCAATAAGGTGGTTGCGTTTAAGGTTTGACTCATGATGAACCTTGATCAGCCTTTCAGCGTGTTGAGTTCATCCACATTGATGCTGCGACGATTGCGGAACAACAGCACCAAAATCGCCAAGCCAATGGCCGATTCAGCAGCAGCCACCGTCAGGATGAAGAAGACGAAAACCTGGCCTTGCATGTCGCCCAAAAAATGGGAGAAGGCCACAAAGTTCATGTTGACGGCCAGGAGCATCAGCTCGATGGCCATCAACAGCACGATGAGGTTCTTTCGGTTGAGAAAAATACCAGTGACCGACAAGGCAAACAAAATCGCGCCCAGGGTGAGGTAGTGGCCAAGGGACACGGTCATGATGCTTTCTCCTCGGGAGCGGCTTCTTGGGGGGCAGCGGGTTTGACCGGTGCCACTTTGACGATTTGCAAGCGATCTTTGGCGCGCACGCGAACTTGCTGATCCACGTCTTGGCCTTTGACGTCTTTGCGCTCGCGCAAGGTGAGCGCAATGGCGGCGACGATGGCCACCAGCAACAGGACCGCCGCAATCTCAACGGGGAACAGGTATTGGGTGTAAAGCGCCACGCCCAGACTTTGGGTGTTGGAGGCGCTGGCCGCAACCAACGCACCCGGCGCGGGCACCGCCACCGCCTCGGTGGCCCTGAAGTTGCCCAGCAGCACCGCAGCGAGTTCCAACGCAATGATGGCGCCCAGGGTGGCTGCCAAAGGGAAATGGTTCCAGAAGCCTTTGCGCAACTCATCGATGTTGATGTCCAACATCATCACCACGAAAAGGAACAACACCATGACCGCACCCACATAGACCAACACCAAGGTGATGGACAGGAATTCGGCCTTGAGCAACATCCAAATGCCCGAGGATTGGAAGAAGGCCAAGACCAAAAACAAGGCGGCATGCACCGGGTTGCTGGCCGTGATGACGCGGAAAGCGGCAAACAACAGCACCGCTGAAAACACGTAGAAAAGAATGGTGGTGATGTCCATGCGTAACCCTTAGCGGTATTTGGCGTCCGCCGCTTTGTTGGCGGCGATTTGTGGCTCGTAACGGTCGCCGACGGCCAACAGCATCTCTTTGGTGAAATACAAGTCACCGCGCTTTTCACCGTGATACTCAAACACGTGGGTTTCAACGATGGAGTCCACCGGGCAGCTTTCTTCACAGAAGCCGCAAAAAATGCACTTGGTCAGGTCGATGTCATAGCGCGTGGTGCGACGAGAACCATCGTCACGAACATCGGATTCGATGGTGATGGCCATTGCCGGGCAAACGGCCTCACACAATTTGCAGGCGATGCAACGCTCTTCACCGTTGTCGTAGCGGCGCAAGGCGTGCAAACCGCGAAAACGGGGGGACGCGGGTGTTTTTTCTTCTGGGAATTGAACCGTGATTTTTCGGGCGAACAAATAGCGACCCGTCAGGGCCATGCCTTTGAACATTTCCAGCAACATGAAGCTGGAAAGAAAGTCTCGCCAAGAAAAGGGCAAGCGTTCAGCGGTTGAAGTGGTTGTGCTCATCGTGTGAGTCCCATCAATGCCAAATGTTGAAAGAGGTCTGCATCCACAGGCCGACCACGACCAGCCACACCAAGGTCACGGGAATGAAAATCTTCCAACCCAGACGCATGATTTGGTCGTAGCGATACCGCGGGAAAGTGGCACGAACCCACAAGAACAGGGTGACCACCACAAAGGTCTTCAGGCCCAGCCAAATCCAACCCGGGATGAAGTCGAGCGCAGCAATGGGCGACAGCCAGCCACCCAAGAACATGAGCACGGCCAGCACCGACACCAAAATCATGTTGGCGTATTCAGCCAAGAAGAACATAGCGAAAGCCATGCCCGAATACTCGATCATGTGGCCGGCCACAATTTCCGACTCGCCTTCCACCACATCGAAGGGGTGGCGATTGGTTTCGGCCAAGCCCGAGATGAAGTAGACCAAGAAGATGGGCAACAAGGGCAGCCAGTTCCACGACAAGAAGTTCAAGCCCCAATCGGCGAATTGGCCCTTGGACTGGGTCATGACGATGTCGGTCATGTTGAGGCTGCCGCTCACCATGAGCACCACCACCAGGCAAAAACCCATGGCAATTTCGTAGCTCACCATTTGCGCCGATGCACGCATGGCACCCAAGAAAGCGTATTTGGAGTTCGAAGCCCAGCCGGCAATGATCACCCCATACACCTCCAATGACGTGATGGCCATGAGGAACAACAAGCCCGCATTGATGTTGGCCAAGGCCACTTCAGGACCAAATGGCACCACGGCCCAGGCCGCCAAGGCCGGCATGATGGTCATGACCGGACCCAGCAAAAACAAGGAGGTTTGCGCACGCACCGGCAGAATGATTTCCTTGGTGAGCAGCTTCAAGGCGTCGGCAATGGGTTGCAGCAAACCGAAGGGGCCTGTGCGGTTGGGGCCCAAGCGAACTTGGGTGAAACCAATGGCTTTTCGCTCCCACAAGGTGAGGTAGGCCACACAGCCCATCAGCGGCAAGAGCAAGGCCACGATCTTGGCCAAGTTCCAAATCACGGGCCAAGCCATCGTGGACCACCAGGGCATGGGAAGCAATTGCAGGCCCGCGTTGTAGATCTCGTTGACCATGGTCACTGCCCTCCCTTGGCATCGGCGGTGCGTTGCAAGGCCGGTGCTCGACGCACCAAGGCGTCCAATTGATAAATGCCCGCCGTCACCGGCTTGGCATCCACCGGCATGACATCGATGGCCGCTTGCGTGGCATTCGACAGGCGCTGAGCCCAAGCTTCGGGCAAAGCGGCTTGACGCACTTGCTCGACGGTTTCGAAATCAAAGCCTTTCAGGCCCAACAACTGACCCAACACCCGCAACACCTTCCAAGCGGGTCGCGTTTCGCCCAAGGGACGAACCACACCGTGGAAAGACTGCGCACGACCTTCGGTGTTGATGAAGGTGCCAGCGGTCTCGGTGAAGGGTGAAATGGGCAACAAGACGTCGGCGACATCGAGGTTGGTTTTGAACGGCGACAGGCTGATGACCAGACCCGCTTGCGACAAACCTTCAGCGGGTGCTGCCGTATCCAGGCCGGGCTCGGTGTTGAGCAAGAAGACGGCCTTGAGCGCACCGGCTTGCAGCATTTGGTTGGCCGTTTGGCCACGACCCGAGGGCTGCGCCCCCACCACTTGGGCGCCCACGGTGTTGGCGGCTTCGCCCAAATAACCAAAAGCAGCACCGGTGTGCTGTCCAATCCATTGCGCCAGCGCCAGCAAGCTCGAAGCGCGAACATGGTGTGCCGCCGCATTGCCCAAGAGCACCGCCTTGCGCTCGCCGGAACACAAGGACTGGGCAATGGCTTGCGCCGCATCGCTGGGTTGGGCTTGAACCGGGGCAGGCACGCCTTTGAGGGCGGCGACCGCACTGGCCACACCCGCCAAGGCCTGGACCCAGTCGCCAGCCGAAGCCAGCAGTTGGTGTCGAACCGGCATGGCCCAATCGAAAGCTTGTTCATTGAGGGCGCTCACCTGCGCACCACGACGTGCGGCTTGGCGAATGCGCTGCGCCATGAGGGGCTGGTCTTTGCGCACGTTGCCACCCACCACCAGCACACGATCCAATTGGGACAAGTCGGCCAAAGGCATGCCCAACCAACGCACCCCTTCACCGCTGGCCGGCTCGGCCGCACGCAAGCGCGTGTCGATGTTGTCGGAGCCCAGCGCGCGAATCAATTGCGTCATCAGGTGCAACTCTTCCACCGTGCTGTGGGGGCTGGCCAGCGCGCCCACCGCTGCAGCGCCATGGGTGTGATGCACATCTTGCAAACCGCGAACGATGTAATCCAAGGCTGCGGCCCAATCGGTGGCAATCCACTCCCCACCCTGTTTCACCAGGGGTTGGGTGAGTCGATCCTCGCCATTGAGGGCTTCATAAGAAAACCGATCGCGATCAGCAATCCAGCATTCATTGACCGCATCGTTTTCGAAAGGCACGACGCGCATGACGCGGTGGTTTTTGACTTGCACCACCAAATTGGCACCAGTGGCATCGTGAGGACTCACCGACTTGCGACGACTCATTTCCCAGGTGCGGGCCTGGTAGCGGAATGGCTTGGAGGTCAGTGCGCCCACCGGGCACAAATCAATCATGTTGCCCGACAGCTCGGAGTCAACCGTTTGACCCACAAAAGATTCAATTTCAGAGTGCTCGCCGCGATGGGACATGCCCAACTCCATGACACCGGCGATTTCTTGGCCGAAACGAACACAGCGGGTGCAATGAATGCAACGGCTCATCTCTTCCATGCTGATGAGCGGGCCCACATCCTTGTGGAACACCACGCGCTTTTCTTCGTCGTAACGCGAGGCCGAACCGCCATAACCCACCGCCAAGTCTTGCAACTGGCATTCCCCGCCCTGATCGCAGATGGGGCAGTCCAGCGGATGGTTGATGAGCAAAAACTCCATCACCGATTGCTGCGCCTTGGTGGCGCGTTCGGACTGGGTGCGCACCACCATGCCTTGGGTCACCGGGGTGGCACAAGCAGGCAAGGCCTTGGGTGCTTTTTCCACGTCAACCAAACACATGCGGCAGTTGGCTGCAATGGACAACTTCTTGTGATAGCAGAAGTGGGGAATGAACGTTCCCACCTGCTCGGCCGCATGCATGACCATGCTGCCTTCGGAGACTTCGACCTTTTGGCCGTCAATTTCGATTTCAACCATCTTGCGTCATCCGATCAAACGTAGGCCGGGACCATGCAGGTCTTGTGGGCGATGTGGTGCTCGAACTCGTGGCGGAAGTGCTTGATCATGCCGCGCACCGGCATGGCGGCGGCATCGCCCAATGCACAAATGGTTCGGCCCATGATGTTCTCTGCCACGTTGTCGAGAATGGCCAAATCGCTTTCGCGACCTTGGCCGTTTTCAATGCGGTCGACCATGCGCCACAGCCAACCCGTGCCTTCACGGCATGGGGTGCACTGGCCGCACGATTCGTGCATGTAAAAGTAAGACAAGCGTTGCAGGCTCTTGACCATGCATCGCGAGTCGTCCATGACGATGACCGCGCCAGAACCCAGCATGGAGCCAGCCTTGGCAATGCTGTCGTAGTCCATCGTGATGTCCATCATGATGTTGGCGGGCAACACCGGCGCGGATGAACCCCCAGGGATCACCGCCTTGAGTTGACGCCCGGCGCGAACGCCACCAGCGAGTTCCAACAACTTGGCAAAGGGCGTTCCCATGGGGATTTCGTAATTGCCGGGGCGCTCGACGTCGCCACTGATCGAGAAAATTTTCGTGCCACCGTTGTTGGGCTTGCCGCAGGCCAAATAGGCCTCGCCGCCATTCCGAATGATCCAAGGCACAGCGGCGAAGGTTTCGGTGTTGTTGATGGTGGTCGGCTTGCCATACAAGCCATAGCTGGCAGGAAATGGCGGCTTGAAACGAGGCTGGCCTTTTTTGCCTTCCAAGGATTCGAGCAAGGCGGTTTCTTCGCCGCAAATGTAGGCGCCAAAACCATGAGCGGCATGGAGTTGGAAGCTGAAGTTCGAGCCCAGGATGCGATCGCCCAGATACCCTGCTTGCCGGGCCTCTTCGAGGGCCGCTTCAAAACGTTCGTAGGCTTGGAAGATTTCGCCGTGGATGTAGTTGTAGCCCACCGAGATGCCCATGGCATAAGCCGCGATGGCCATGCCTTCAATCACCAAGTGCGGGTTGTGCATCAAGATTTCACGGTCTTTGCACGTGCCCGGTTCGCCCTCGTCGGAGTTGCAAACCAGGTATTTTTGGCCCGGGAACTGTCGGGGCATGAAGCTCCACTTCAGGCCCGTGGGAAAGCCAGCGCCGCCACGGCCGCGCAGGCCAGAAGCCTTGACGGTGGCGATGACGTCGTCGGCAGTCATGCCAGCCCCGCCGTCTTGACCAAAGATTTTGCGCAAGGCCTGATAGCCGCCACGCGCCACGTAATCGTTCAGGCCCCAGTTTTTGCCGTCGATGCCAGCGTAAATTTGAGGCTCAATGTGCCGGTCGTGAAAGCAAGTGGATTGGCCATCGGCGCGAAAGCCGGCCAGGACTTCATGCAAATTCAGAACGCTCATTGCGCACCTCCTTGCTGGCGCAGCAGGCCCAACATGGCATCGAGGCGTTCGTTGGACATGAAGCTGCACATGGTGCGGTCGTTCACCAAAGCCACCGGGGCATCGGCACAAGCCCCCATGCACTCACTGGGCTGAACGGTGAATTGACCATCCGGCGTGGTTTCACCCGGGGCCACTCCCAATTGCTGGCAAACGTGTTCAAGCGCCGCCTGACCGCCACGCAACTGGCAAGGCAAGTTGGTGCACACGTTGATCTTGAATCGGCCAACGGGCGATTGGTTGTACATGTTGTAGAAGGTGGTGACTTCATGCACCGCCATCACAGGCATGCCCAGGTATTGGGCCAAGGCCAACTCGCTCTCGTGGCTCACATGGCCCACCTCTTGCTGGATGATGGCCAAGCACGCCATGACGGCCGACTGGCGTTGATCGGCTGGATATTTGGCGACCTCGCGGTCGAAGCGAGCCACGGTAGCCGGTGCAAATTCGATGGCCTGCAACTGGGCAGGTGAGGTTGCGGCATTCATCGGTCGATTTCCCCAAACACAATGTCCATGGTGCCAATGATGGCGACAGCGTCGGCAATCATGTGACCACGGGTCAGTTCATCCATGCCCGCCAAATGTGCAAAGCCGGGCGCGCGAATCTTGAGGCGGTAGGGCTTGTTGGCCCCATCGCTCACCAAATAAATTCCGAATTCACCTTTGGGATGCTCAACGGCGGCATAGGCCTCGCCCTCTGGCACGTGGAAGCCTTCGGTGAACAGCTTGAAGTGGTGAATCAACTCTTCCATGCTGGACTTCATGTCCTCGCGTCGGGGAGGCGCCACCTTGTGGTTGTCGGTGATCACGGGCCCCGGGTTGCTGCGCAGCCAATTCACGCACTGCTGAATGATGCGGTTGGATTGGCGCATTTCTTCCACGCGAACCAAGTAGCGGTCGTAGCAGTCGCCGTTTTTGCCCACCGGGATGTCGAACTCCATTTGGTAGTAGACCTCGTAGGGCTGATGCTTGCGCAAGTCCCACACGATGCCCGAGCCCCTGAGCATGGGCCCACTGAATCCCAGGTTCATGGCGCGCTCAGGGCTGACCACACCGATGCCCACTGTGCGTTGCTTCCAGATGCGGTTATCGGTGAGCAGGGTTTCGTATTCGTCCACCATCTTGGGGAAGCGGCGAGTGAAATCCTCGATGAAATCAAGCAAGGAGCCCTGGCGGTTTTCGTTCAGTTGGGCAATGGCCTTGGCATTCTTGACCCGAGAAGCCTGATATTGCGGCATGGTGTCGGGGAGGTCGCGATACACACCGCCCGGACGGAAGTAGGCCGCGTGCATGCGCGCACCCGAAACCGCTTCATACATGTCGAACAAATCCTCGCGCTCACGGAAGCAATAGATGAGGATGTTCATCGCGCCGCAGTCAAAGCCGTGCGCACCCAGCCACAGCAAGTGGTTCAGCAGACGGGTGATTTCCGAGAACATGACCCGGATGTATTGCGCACGCAAGGGCACATCGATGCCCATGAGTTTTTCAATGGCCAAGCAATAGGCATGCTCGTTGCACATCATGGACACGTAATCCAGGCGGTCCATGTAGGGCAGCGACTGAATGTAGGTTTTACTTTCGGCCAGCTTTTCAGTGGCTCGGTGCAGCAGACCAATGTGCGGGTCTGCACGCTGAACCACTTCGCCGTCGAGCTCGAGCACCAAACGCAACACGCCGTGCGCGGCCGGGTGCTGAGGTCCAAAGTTCAGGGTGTAATTTTTAATGTCAGACATGGTTCACCCTTTCAGTTCAAGCCACCGTAGTGCTCTTCGCGAATGATGCGAGGCGTGATTTCGCGCGGCTCGATGGAGACGGGCTGATAGATCACGCGCTGCTGCTCTTCGTCGTAGCGCATCTCGACATGGCCCGACACGGGGAAGTCTTTGCGGAAAGGGTGACCAATGAAACCGTAATCGGTCAGCAAGCGTCGCAAGTCATCGTGACCATCGAAGACGATGCCATAGAGGTCGAAGGCCTCGCGTTCATACCAGTTGGCAGCAGACCAGACGCCATTCATGGAAGGCACCACGGGCCAGTCGTCTTGATCGGCAAAGAAGCGAACGCGCAGACGCCAGTTGTGCTTCAAGGACAGGAGGTGCAGCACCACTGCAAAACGCGGGCCCTCGGCAAAGTCGCTGACGCCATCTTTGTAGGCGCTGTAATCCATGCCACACAAATCGATGAGCTGCTCGAATTGGAACGCAGTGTCTTGCTTGAGCAGTTGCGCCACCGACAAGGCGTCGCTGGCTTTCACGGTCAGGGTCAGTTCGTCACGATCCAAGTGGAGCGCGCGCACCTGCTCTCCCAATCGGGCACTCAAGGCGTCTTTTAAATCGTTCAAGGTTTGGGTCATGCCTGCGTCCTCAGGGGATGAGCATCGAATAAAGGGGTCAGCGTGCGATGGTGTTTTCGCGGCGAATCTTGTTTTGCAATTGCAAAATGCCGTAGAGCAAGGCCTCGGCGGTTGGCGGGCAACCGGGCACATACACATCCACCGGAACGATTCGATCGCAGCCTCGCACCACGGAATAGCTGTAGTGGTAGTAACCACCACCGTTGGCGCAAGAGCCCATGGACAAGACCCAGCGCGGCTCAGACATTTGGTCGTAAACCTTGCGCAAGGCCGGCGCCATTTTGTTGCACAGGGTGCCCGCCACAATCATCAAATCGGATTGTCGGGGGCTGGGCCGAAAGAGCATGCCAAAACGGTCGATGTCGTAGCGGGCAGCACCGGCGTGCATCATCTCCACCGCGCAACAAGCCAAACCGAAGGTCATGGGCCAGAGCGAACCGGTTTTGGCCCAATTCACCACCGAGTCGTAGGAGGTGGTGATGAAACCTTCTTTAAAAACGCCTTCCAAAGACATGCGTCACTCCCAATCCAAAGCGCCTTTTTTCCACTCGTAGACAAAGCCCACGACCAGAATGGCCAAGAAAATCATCATGGCCCAAAAGCCAACTCCCCCAATTTGCTTGAGTGAGACAGCCCAGGGAAACAAAAAAGCGATTTCGAGATCGAAGAGGATGAAGAGGATGGCCACCAAGTAGTAGCGCACATCGAACTTCATGCGAGCGTCTTCAAACGCTTCAAATCCACATTCGTAGGGAGAATTTTTGGCGGCATCGGGGCGCCGCGGCCCGAGCAAGAACCCCAAGACTTGGGGGGCCACTCCAACGCCCAATCCCACCAAGATGAACAGCAGGACGGGGAGGTAATTTTCGAGGCTCATGGTCAACCTTTGATGAACAGTGTCAACTCTTTGCCCCAAGGGCTTGCTGGATACGCAAACCACTTGTTGATGGTGCCGTCGGCGAGACTCGAACTCGCACAGCTTTCGCCACTACCCCCTCAAGATAGCGTGTCTACCAATTTCACCACGACGGCTGAGCAAAAAGGAGCGCCCAATGGATTGATCGAGCGCTCGACAGACTCAAAGTTTAACCCGAAACCACCTCACTTCGAGGGGATTTGGTTGACCGGCGATAGATCAGTCGCGGGTGATGTAGCGGGTGCTGCCGGTGCTTGGACAGGCGCATTGGTGGCACCAGCAGGCGCAGGCGCGCCAGCCTTTTCCAACACACTGTTGGTGGTGACCGGGCGAACATTCCCAAAGAATGCCAAGCCCAAAGTGCAAACGAAAAACAGGGTGGCCAACACCGCGGTTGAACGCGACAAAAAGTTGGCACCGCCTGAGGCGCCAAACAAACTGCCCGAACTGCCGCTACCGAAAGCTGCACCCATGTCGGCGCCCTTGCCGTGCTGCATGAGAATCAAGCCAATCATGGCCAAGGCGCTGAGCACCTGGACCACCATGAGGATTTTTTGAAGCCAAATCATGAATGGTTTCCTTGCTGGAGGCTCAGGCCAACTGAGCCGTTCGAATCATGGACAAAAAGTCATCTGCCTTGAGCGATGCCCCCCCCACCAACCCGCCATCGATGTCGGGTTGCGCCATCAAATCGGCGGCGTTCGCAGGGTTCATGCTGCCCCCATACAAAAGCGCGATGCGGTCGGCATGCGCGGACGCGGCCGCCAACTGAGCACGCAACACCGCATGCACCGCCTGCGCCTGTTCAGGCGTAGCGGTTTTGCCAGTGCCAATGGCCCAGACGGGTTCATAGGCCACCACCACCTCGCTGATGCAATGCCCATTGAGGTGAATCATCGCGGCCAGCTGTCGCTTCACCACGGCCTCGGTCTCCCCGGCCTCGCGCTCAGCCAACGTCTCGCCCACACAAACGATGGGGGTGAGCCCAGATTGCAAGGCTTTTTGGGCTTTTAAAGCGACGAGCTCGTCGGATTCTGCGTGGTATTGGCGGCGCTCAGAATGCCCCACCAACACATAACGGACCCCAAACTCCTTGAGCATCAAGGCCGAGACTTCACCGGTGTATGCGCCTTTGTCGTGTGCCGAGACATCTTGAGCACCCCAAGCGACAGCGCCACCGGCCAATTCGGCCTGGGCCTGCGCCAGATAGGGGAACGGGGTGCATACCGCGACCGTGACCCCCGAGCCTTGAACACCCGCATTCAAAGCGCGCATCAAGTCCTGATTGGCCTGCAGGTGGCCATTCATTTTCCAGTTGCCCACCATCATGGGGGTTCGTTTCGTGCGCATGGTCTGGTCTCAGGCTTGGGGAGGCTCAGCTGATGCGTCAGCGGCAGGCGCAGCGGCCACTTCCGGCGCAGCGGCCGGTTGGGGTGCCGCGTCTGCAGCAGGCGCTTCGGGTCGGTCCAGCAAGGCCTTCATCGACAATTTGATGCGGCCTTTTTCGTCGGTCTCGAGCACCTTCACGCGCACCACTTGGCCTTCGGCCAACACGTCGGTGACCTTGGCGATGCGCTCATGGCTGATTTGGCTGATGTGCAACAAGCCATCTTTGCCCGGCAAGAGGTTCACGAGTGCGCCGAAGTCCAGAATCTTGGTGATGGGGCCTTCGTAAATCTTGCCAACTTCCACTTCCGCCGTGATTTCCTCGATGCGACGTTTGGCCTCATCGGCTTTGGTGCTGTCGGTGGCTGCAATGGTGATGGTGCCGTCTTCGCCAATGTCAATCTGCGTGCCGGTTTCTTCGGTCAGCGCACGAATGGTGGCGCCGCCTTTGCCAATGACGTCACGGATTTTTTCAGGGTTGATCTTGAGCGTGTAGAGCTTGGGCGCAAAGGCGCTGACTTCGGTGTTGGCCTCGCCCATGGCGTCTTGCATCTTGCCCAGAATGTGCATGCGGGCCTCTTTGGCTTGAGCCAAAGCAACTTGCATGATTTCTTGCGTGATGCCTTGGATTTTGATGTCCATTTGCAGCGCGGTGATGCCGTTGGTGGTGCCAGCCACTTTGAAGTCCATGTCGCCGAGGTGGTCCTCGTCACCCAAGATGTCGGTGAGCACGGCAAAACGGTTGCCTTCTTTGATCAGGCCCATGGCAATACCAGCCACGTGCGCTTTCATGGGAACGCCAGCATCCATGAGGGACAAGCAACCGCCACACACCGAAGCCATGGAAGATGAGCCGTTGGACTCGGTGATTTCAGAAACCACGCGCACGGTGTAGGGGAACTCTTCTTTGCTGGGCAAGCAAGCCACCAAAGCACGCTTGGCCAAACGACCATGGCCCACTTCACGGCGCTTGGTTGAGCCCATGCGGCCCACTTCGCCGGTTGCAAACGGAGGCATGTTGTAGTGGAACAAGAAACGGTCTTCGAACTCGCCAGCCAAGGCATCGATGCGCTGTGCATCGCGTTCGGTGCCCAGGGTGGTCACCACCAAGGCCTGCGTTTCGCCACGGGTGAACAGGGCCGAACCATGGGTGCGGGGCAACACGCCCGTGCGAATTTCAATGGGACGAACCGTGCGGGTGTCGCGACCATCGATGCGGGGCTCGCCCGCCAAAATTTGGCCACGCACCAAACGGGCTTCAATTTCGAACAGCAGTCCGTCGACCTTGACGGCGTCAAATTCCACGCCTTGCTCGGTCAGACCCGCTTTGACCGCTTCATAAGCGGCACGGCAAGCTTGGGTGCGGGCTTGCTTGTTGCGCAACTGATAGGCCTCACGCAAGGGGGCTTCAGCCAAAGCATTGACCTTGCCTTCAAAGTCGAGGTCACGGGCAGGCGCTTGCCATTCCCAAGCGGGTTTGCCTGCGTCGCGAATCAATTCGTGAATGGCGTCGATGGCCACTTTGCCTTGCTGGTGACCAAACACCACGGCGCCGAGCATGAGGTCTTCGGGCAATTCCAGGGCTTCAGACTCGACCATCAGCACGGCCGACTCGGTGCCTGCAACCACCAAATCCATTTGGCTGTCTTTGCGCTGGGTTTGACCCGGGTTGAGCACGTATTCGCCATTGATGTAGCCCACGCGTGCGGCGCCAATGGGGCCATGGAACGGGATGCCCGAAACGCCCAAAGCGGCAGAGACGGCAATCATGGCGGCAATGTCAGCGTCGACTTCGGGATTGAGCGACACGGTGTGAATCACCACATGCACTTCGTTGTAGAAACCTTCGGGGAACAACGGGCGAATGGGGCGGTCAATCAGACGGCTGGTGAGGGTTTCCAGTTCGCTGGGCTTGGCTTCACGCTTGAAGAAGCTGCCAGGGATCTTGCCAGCGGCATAGGTTTTTTCGATGTAATCGACGGTCAGCGGGAAGAAATCTTGACCGGGCTTGGCCGACTTGGAAGCCACAACAGTGGCCAACACCACGGTGTCGTCCATGTTGACCAGCACGGCGCCGGTGGCTTGGCGAGCAATTTCGCCGGTTTCCATGGTGACCGTGTGCTGGCCCCACTGGAAGGTTTTGGTGACTTTGTTAAACAGGCTCATGTGAGCTCCCTTGAAAAAGTAAAAGCACGCTCACGGCGTGCTGACAAGGGCGATGACGTCACAGAACACGATGCCATTCCAGCAAGTCAGAACCTGACTTGTTGGAATGACACAGCTTCGCTCCATGGAAATCTTCACCCGAAGAGTGCGGCGCGGCCAAGCGGGACAGGCAAGCCAACCCGCGGACCAGCGCCGCTGACGATCACTTGCGCAGGCCGAGCTTGGCGATGAGCGCGGTGTAGCGATCAGCGTCTTTGGCCTTGAGGTAATCGAGCAGTTTGCGACGACGGCTCACCATGCGCAGCAAACCACGGCGGCCGTGGTGATCTTTGGCATGGGTTTTGAAGTGGGGGGTCAGCTCGTTGATGCGAGCGGTGAGCAAGGCCACTTGAACTTCAGGGCTGCCCGTATCGTTTGCGCCACGAGCGTTGTCGCGGATCACATCGGCTTTGGCGATGGTCATTGGTTTTTCCTTTGATGTTTGACTTGCGATGCCAGCTGGAAATGCCAGGCAACGTGCGGCCACCCCAAAATGGAGTGGTCGGCGATTATATGCCGAGCCAATGTTGCAGTCGATCCACCCCTTGGCGAAGCCGATTCAGGTCCTGAGTGGCGAAACACCAGCGCAGCCAGCCACCGGCCATGTCACCAAACGCTTCTCCAGGTGCCAGCCCCAATCCCGCCTCTTGGACGAGGCGCTTGGCCAGGGTCACGGTGTCGGCGTGACCTGGCACCTGAAAAAACGCATACAGACCCGCCGATGGCGTCGCCACGCTCAGGCCGGGCAAGGCATTCAGGGCCGGCACCAGCACATCGCGACACGCCTTCAAATGCTGACGAGCCGCCGGCACCAGCTCCTGGCGATGCGCCAAGGCCGCCAAGCCTGCACGTTGAACAAACACGCTCAAACAAGAGGTGTTGTATTCAATGAGTTTGCCCACCGTTGGGGTGAGGGATTCCGGCATCACCAGCCAACCCAGCCGCCACCCCGTCATCCAAAACGATTTGGAGAAACTGCCGACCACCACCAAACGGTCATCGGGTTGGGCCACGTCCAGAAAGCTGGGCGCGCAACCGTTGGGGCTGTCTTCAAAATACAAATGGCTGTAGACCTCATCGGACAGAATCCAAATGCCGTGCTGGCGGCAATGACTCAGCAGTGCCATTTGGTCTTCGCGACTGAGGGTCCAGCCGGTGGGGTTGTTGGGCGCATTCAAGATCAGCAAGCGGGTGTCCGTCCCCAAATCCTCAATCAAGGCCTGCACATCCAGGGTCCAAGCGCCAGCTCGCACCTTCAATGCATGCAGGTGCAACTGCGCACTCAGAATTTGGGCCTGCGAGGGTAAATTGGGCCAAACGGGGGCGACAACCACCACGCGATCACCGGGATCAACCAAGGCCTGAACCGCCACCATCAAGGCATTCACGCCACCAGAGGTCATGGCCAGACGGCTGGGGGCAATGGGGTGGTGCTGTTCAGACAGCATCTCGGACAACGCGTCCCGCAACTCGGGCAAGCCCAAGTTGTGGCTATAAAACGTCTCGCCCCGCTCGATGGAGGCCACCGCGGCTTGGCGCACCACCTCAGGGGTGACCACATCGCCCTCACCAAACCAAAAGGCCAGCACATCCTCACGACCAATGCCCGCATTCGCCACGTCACGAATTTTTGAGGCCTCCAAATTCATCACTGAGGGTCGCATCGTTTCACTCCTTGGCCGCCAAAGGCCATCTGGGTTTCACATCGAAGGTGCCCGGTTCAACGGGTGTTTGGACGCCAGCCTGACAACGCAATGCTGCGGCCATGGCAATCATGGCCCCGTTGTCGGTGCACCAGGCCAACTCTGGAAAGTGCAAGCGGCAAGCCCGAGCTTGGCAAGCCTGCCGCAGATGCTCACGCAGGGTGGCATTGGCGCCTACCCCTCCGGCCACCACCAAACACTGAAAGCCGGTGAGCGACAAGGCCTTCATGGACTTTTTGACCAACACCTCCACGATGGCGGCCTCGGTGCTGGCCGCGACATTCGCATACTGGCCAGGTGCTTCATCGCC
The DNA here is from genome assembly GCA_038126555.1 of Betaproteobacteria bacterium. Classification (GTDB taxonomy): domain Bacteria; phylum Pseudomonadota; class Gammaproteobacteria; order Burkholderiales; family Burkholderiaceae_C; genus Limnohabitans. Next base: position 13,637 of record JAYPFZ010000002.1, on the reverse strand, counting down.
AAGGCGGCGCAACTGGGTCATCACGGCCGTCTTGAGTCCGGCAAAAGAAAAATTCAAGTCGCCACTGTGGAGCAAGGGCCTGGGAAAAGCGTAGGCCTTGGGGTCACCAGACCTGGCCATTGCCGACAGGGCCGCCCCGCCCGGATACGGCAAACCCATCAATTTGGCCGATTTATCAAACGCCTCGCCAGCGGCGTCGTCGATGGACTCACCCAGCAATTCGTAATGCCCCACGCCATGCACGGCCATGAGTTGCGTGTGCCCGCCAGAAACCAACAAGGCCACAAAAGGAAATTCGGGGGCATCGGCGCTCAAAAAGGGCGATAACAAATGCCCCTCCAGGTGATGAATGCCCAGAACAGGCTTGCCCAATGACCACGCCAAACCTTGCGCCAAAGCCGAGCCCACCAACAACGCCCCCGCCAGCCCAGGGCCACGGGTGTAGGCCACGGCGTCCACCGAGGCCCAGTCCAGCCCGGCATCTTGCATGACAGCGCGAGCCAGGCTGACCCCATGCCGGATGTGATCTCGGCTCGCCAATTCGGGCACCACACCACCATAGGCTTGGTGCATGGCGATTTGGGAATGCAAAGCATGCGCCACCAGTCGTGGCATCGCCGGCGAGGCCGGGTCGAACTCGACCAGAGCCACGCCGGTTTCATCGCATGAACTTTCAAACCCCAAGATTCGCATGGCCGCAGTGTAGGTCAGTCGGTCATTTGCTCATGACTGCCGGTCATCAGTCATCCCGCACAATGCCGCCATGACCTTGAGTCCCTTCATTCGCGAACTGGGCAGAGGCGCTCGGGGCAGTCGATCCCTCAGTCGCGAGCAAGCCTTTGAATGCTTCGGTGCCATTTTGGATGGCCAGGCCTCTGACCTGGAGGTGGGGGCCTTTTGCGTGGCGATGCGCATCAAAGGTGAAACCCCCGAAGAGCTGGATGGGCTATTGGCCGCCACACAACTGCGTTGCACCCCAGTGGCCACGCCCAACAACCGCATCACCGTGAGCCTGCCCAGTTACAACGGGGCTCGAAAGCTTCGGTTGCTCACGCCCCTGCTGGCTTGGGCACTCACCCAGCGAGGGCTCTCGGTGTTGATCCATGGCCATGCCACGGCCGATGACCGCCTCACCACCGAGGCGCTGTTCCAGGTGTTGGGTTGGCCCATTCACCGCGAACGACAAGCTTTAACTGAACACCAACTGGCCTATTACCCCCTGCCCACTTTGTGTCCCAGTTTGTCGCGCCTGATGGATGTTCGGCGGGTCTTGGGCTTGCGCAATTCGGGACACACCGTGGCCAAAGGGCTGTGCCTGGGCTCTGGGCCACAACTGCGGGTGATCGCGCATACCCATGGCGAGTTCGGCACCTTGTGGTCGCAATGGGTGGAAAGCCAGGGACTGACCGCCCTGTTGCTGCGCGGCACCGAGGGCGAGCCCGTGGCGGATCCCCGCCGCATCCCCAGCCTGCACCCTTGGCTCCATGGCGTGGCGCAAATCGCCGCATCCGCTCCCCCTGCCCGCGCTTCCGAATTTGCAGACCCTGAATGGTTGGGCACCGACCTCGACTTGGTCGCCAACTGGACCCAAGACATCGTGTGCGGCAAACGTCCCTTGCCGCCATCCGTGGACCATCAAGCCTTGGTGCTGAGTCAGTTGGCACAAGCCGCGCACGCGGCCATGCCCAGCCTTCCGGAGGCACGCCCATGAGCAGCCCACCACCCACCGTTTGGCTGGTGGGCGCCGGTCCCGGCGACCCGGAACTCCTGACCCGCAAAGCGCATCGGGTGTTGACGCAAGCCACCTTGGTGCTCGTCGATGATTTGGTGAGCCCCGGTGTGCTGGCCTTATTGCCCGACGCGTGTCGGGTCATTCGTGTGGGCAAGCGCGGAGGGAAACCATCCACCGCGCAGGCTTTCATTCAGAAACTCATGGTGCAGTCAGCCCTGGCTGGTGAACGCGTCGTTCGCCTCAAGGGCGGCGACCCGTTTTTATTTGGCCGTGGTGCCGAGGAATGGCTGCACCTGCACCGCCATGGCATTGCGGTGGAAGTCATCAATGGGCTGAGCGCCGGGCAGGCGCTCACCGGAGCGCTGCAACTGAGCCTCACGCACCGAGACCATGCCCACGGCGTCATCTGGATCACAGGGCATGGCCAAGCCCACGCCCCGGGCATGGATTGGGCACAAGTCGGTCAAACGGCCATGGACGCCAAGCTCACCCTGGTGATTTACATGGGGATGATGCAAGGCGCCCACATCGCCCAGGCTTTGCGCCAAACCATGCCCGCTTCCACCCCAGTGTTGTTTGTGGAATGGGTGAGCCACCCCCAACAACGGCACGTGCTGAGCGATTTGAGCCACTGGGAAACCAGTGTTCAAACCCATCAGTTGGCCAGCCCTTGCATGATTGTGGTGGGTCATGTGGTGTCGGGTTGGGCGGCCCTGCAGCAAGCTGGCGAACCCGTCAACGCGCTCATGCGAAAATTCAACGCTTCAGATTGAACCCATCGCTTGAGACCCCATGGACGCAGAACAGATCAACCTCATTGGCACCAACCTCGAAGACTTGCGCGATCGCGTGCAAGACTTACGGAGGTATCTTTGACTACGATGCCAAAGCCGACCGCTTGCGCACCGTCAATGCCGCGCTAGAAGACCCCGCCGTCTGGAACGACCCCAAAAAGGCCCAGGAGCTGGGCAAGGAAAAGCGCAGCTTGGATGACATCGTGGGCGTCATCGACCGACTCACCTCAGAGATCGCGGACAACCTGGAGTTGTTCGAAATGAGCCGGGACGATGCCGACACCAGTGGCCTACAAACCTTGGCCGATGACACCCAACGCATCACCGAATCGGTTGAGACCCTGGAATTCCGGCGCATGTTCAATCAGCCCGCCGACCCCAGCAATGCCTTCTTGGACATTCAAGCGGGGGCAGGCGGCACCGAGGCCTGCGATTGGGCCTCCATGTTGCTGCGCCAGTATTTGAAATACGCCGAACGCAAAGGTTTCAAAACCACCGTCGAAGACGAATCGGCGGGCGACGTGGCAGGCATCAAAGGGGCCACCATCAAAATTGAAGGCGAATACGCCTACGGCTTGTTGCGCACCGAAACCGGCGTGCATCGCCTGGTTCGCAAATCGCCCTTCGACTCCTCAGGGGGGCGTCACACCAGTTTTGCCAGTGTGTTTGTTTACCCGGAAATTGATGACTCCATTGAAATTGACATCAACCCGGCGGATGTTCGCGTGGACACCTACCGGGCCAGCGGTGCAGGCGGACAGCACATCAACAAAACCGATTCCGCAGTTCGACTGACGCACGTGCCCACGGGCATCGTGGTGCAATGCCAAGACTCACGCAGCCAGCATTCCAACCGCGACGTGGCCTGGCGACGACTGCGTTCGCGCTTGTATGACCATGAAATGCGCAAACGCCTGGAGGCCCAACAAAAGCTCGAAGACACCAAAACCGATGTGGGCTGGGGTCATCAAATTCGAAGCTACGTGCTGGACCAAAGCCGAATCAAGGACCTTCGAACCAACGTTGAAATCTCCAACACGCAAAAAGTGCTGGATGGTGACCTCGACGGGTTCATCGAAGCTTCACTCAAACAAGGGGTTTAACCCCGTCCGTTCACCTCAGGAGATCCGCCATGACGCGAGAGGGCAATCCAACGCTCGTGCGACGACTCGATTACGCACCCCCACCCTTTTTCATCGATGAGGTGAACCTCACCTTTGACCTGGATGAAACCAAAACCCGCGTCCTGAATGTGATGCGCGTTCGCCGCAACCCCGAAGTTGAGGCGCAGCCTTTGCGCCTGGACGGCGAGGAGTTGAACCTCGCTCGGGTGTTGGTGAATGGGCAAGGCACCAGCTTTCGCATGGAGGCCGACCAACTGGTTTTGGAAAACCTGCCGGAAGGTCTGGAGCCCTTTGACCTCGAAATTTTCACCACCTGCAACCCCAGCAAAAACACGCAGCTGAGTGGCCTTTACGTCAGTCAGGGGTCTTTTTTCACGCAATGTGAAGCCCAGGGCTTTCGTCGCATCACCTATTTCCAAGATCGACCAGACGTGATGGCCACCTTCACCGTCACGCTCAAAGCCGATCGACAAAAATTCCCCGTTTTGCTGAGCAATGGCAACTTGCAATCGCAAGGTCTGATGGACGATGGCCGTCACGTTGCGACTTGGCATGACCCGTTCAAAAAGCCGTGTTACTTGTTTGCCTTGGTGGCCGGCGTGTTGGTGTGTCGCGAGCAAAAGATTCTGGACCGCGCCGGCAAGCCCCACGTGCTTCAGATTTACGTGCGGCCGGGCGACCTCGACAAAACCGAGCACGCCATGCAGTCGCTGATCGCAAGCATCGCCTGGGACGAGGCCCGCTTTGGGCTCCCACTCGATCTGGATCGCTTCATGATTGTGGCGACCTCCGACTTCAACATGGGGGCCATGGAAAACAAGGGCTTGAACATCTTCAACACGAAATTTGTACTTGCCAGCCCCGCCACAGCCACCGACACCGACTACAGCCACATTGAAAGCGTGGTGGCGCACGAATACTTCCACAACTGGACGGGCAACCGGGTCACCTGCCAAGACTGGTTTCAGTTGTCGCTCAAAGAAGGCCTCACGGTGTTCCGCGATCAGGAATTCAGCCAAGACATGGCCGGCACGCCTTCGGCCCGTGCGGTCAAGCGCATCGAAGATGTGCGTTTGTTGCGCTCCATTCAATTCCCCGAAGACGCCGGCCCCATGGCCCACCCGGTGAGGCCCGACAGCTATGTGGAAATCAACAACTTCTACACGGTCACCATTTACGAAAAAGGGGCAGAAGTCGTTCGCATGATGCAGACCTTGGTGGGGCGCGAGGGTTTTGCCCGTGGCATGACCCTTTATTTCGAGCGCCACGACGGCCAAGCGGTCACCTGCGATGCTTTTGCGCAGGCCATTGCCGACGCCAACCCCGATTCACCCCTGGCGATGCATCTCGAGGGGTTCAAGCGTTGGTATAGCCAGGCGGGGACGCCGGTCTTGAAAGTGAGCCCCCATTACGACGCCGCCAGCCAGCGTTACGAGTTGCGGGTGAGCCAACACATGGCGCCCTCCACCAAAACTTGGAACCATGAACCTTTTGTGATCCCTGTGCTGGTGGGCCTGTTGGATCAACAAGGCCAAACCCTTCGCTCCACCGAACTGCACGTGCTCACCGAGCAAGCAGCCACTTGGGTGTTTGAAGGCGTGGCGTCAGAGCCCATTCCGTCGGTGCTGCGTCAGTTCAGCGCCCCCGTGGTGTTGGAGTTGACCCTCAACCAAGACCAATGGCTCACCCTGCTGGCCAACGACCCAGATCCATTCAACCGCTGGGAGGCAGCCCAGCGGCTGCTCATGGCCTCGGCCGTTCATGCCCTTGCAGACCACCACGACAACGCAGCTGTCATTGGCCCCGAGCTCATGACTGGCCTGCGACAGGTGTTGCGCCACCCCGAGCTCGATCCCGCTTACAAGGAATTGGTGCTGACCCTGCCCTCTGAAACCTTGATCGCCGAACAGCTTGAAGTGGTGGACCCTCAGCGTGTGCACGCCGTGCGTGAATCCATGCGGCTGGAAATGGCGAATGCCTTGCAGGCAGACTGGGCCTGGGCTTGGGAACAGCACGAAGTGACCGGTGCCTATCGCCCCACCCCAATCGACAGCGGCAAACGCGCATTGAGAAGCCTCGCTTTGGCGCACCTTTGCTTGGCCACCGACCCGAACGTTCGTTCGACTTGGGAGCAAACGGCTTGGCAAAGTTTTGTGCATGCCGCTGACATGACCACTCGCTTGTCAGCCCTGACGGCCCTGATGCTGGCGGAGTCGAAACACTTGCCCGAAGCCTTGAAGCAATTCCATACGCGCTTTGCACAAGATGACCTGGTGGTGGACAAATGGTTCGCGCTGCAAGCCGCCATGGCGGTGAAACCAGAGCAAGCCCTGAACCGCGTTCGCCAGTTGATGCGTCACCCCGACTTTCAGTTGCGCAACCCCAACCGCGCGCGCAGCGTGATCTTCAGCTTTTGCCAAGGCAACCCCTCTGGGTTCCATCGATCCGATGCGGCGGGCTATGTGTTTTGGAGCGAACAAGTCTTGGCACTGGACGCCATCAACCCACAGGTTGCGGCGCGTCTGGCCCGTGCGATGGACCGCTGGCGCAAGTTGGCAGAGCCTTATCGCCAGGCGGCCCATGAGGCCTTGCAACGCGTTGCTTCCAACGCGAATTTGAGCAACGATGTGCGTGAAATCATCACGCAATCCCTTTCCTCTTGAATCAAGGGCGATCCCATGAGCATTTCCTTATCTCGGTTTCTGGTGGAACAGCAGCGCGCCAAAGGCCACATTCCCGCTGAACTGCGGCTGTTGTTGGAAGTGGTGGCCAGGGCTTGCAAAAGCATCAGCCACGCCGTGAACAAAGGCGCCCTGGGCGGGGTGCTGGGATCGGCCGACAGTGAAAACGTGCAAGGTGAAGTTCAAAAGAAACTGGACATCATCGCCAACGAGGTGTTGATTGAAGCCAACGAATGGGGGGGGCACCTGGCAGCCATGGCGTCTGAGGAAATGGACACCATTCACGTGGTGCCCAATCGCTACCCACAAGGCGAGTATTTGTTGTTGTTCGATCCCCTGGATGGCTCCAGCAACATCGACGTCAACGTGAGCATTGGCACCATTTTCAGTGTGCTCAAAAAACAAGACGGTGAAGTGGGCGTGAGCGAAGCCAGCTTTTTGCAGCCTGGCCGCCAACAAGTCGCCGCTGGGTATTGCGTCTATGGCCCTCAAACCACCCTGGTTTTAACCGTGGGCGATGGTGTCTTCATGTTCACACTAGACCGCGAACAAGGCAGCTTTGTGCTCACCCAGTCCGACGTGCGCATTCCCGAAGACACCAAAGAGTTTGCCATCAACATGTCCAACATGCGCCATTGGGACGAGCCGGTTCGACGCTACATCGATGAGTGCTTGCAAGGCAAGGAAGGGCCTCGTGGCAAAGACTTCAACATGCGCTGGATCGCCTCCATGGTGGCCGATGTGCATCGCATCCTCACCCGTGGCGGGGTCTTCATGTATCCCTGGGATCGCCGCGAACCCAACAAACCCGGCAAGCTTCGCCTCATGTATGAAGCCAACCCCATGGGCTGGCTCGTGGAGCAAGCCGGCGGGGCAGCCATCAACGGCAAGCAGCGCATTTTGGACATTGAACCCGAGCATCTGCACGAGCGTGTGAGCGTGATGCTGGGCTCGAAAAACGAAGTGGAGCGCCTACAGGCCTATCACCTCGCGCCCTGAGTGGGGCTGGATATAATTCGCCACCACGCCGGAATAGCTCAGTCGGTAGAGCAGCTCATTCGTAATGAGAAGGTCGGGGGTTCGATTCCTCTTTCCGGCACCATTTGATCGATTGGTTGCATTTAATTCACCGATCGAGCATTAAATTACGGGCCATTCGCCCATCCATCGTCAACAACTCATAATCAACCATGGCTAACGTTGTCCTGGTCGTTGTGGTTTTGCTTGCCATTGGCTTTGTGTCCACTCGGCTGAGCGAATGGGTTCGGCTGCCGCACAGTGTGTTCTTGGTGGTGCTGGGCCTGGTGGCAGGGGGTCTGATCCGTCAATACGATGCGCAAAGCCTGACGCCCTGGTTGCATCACTTTCCCGACATCATCTTGTATGTCTTGTTGCCACCCCTGATTTTTGAGTCGGCCTACAACCTCGACCTCAAGGCCTTGCGGCATGACGCGGTGCCCGTCATGGTGTTGTCCATCGTTGGTCTCGTGGTCTCCACCTTCTTGGTGGGGTGGGGTCTGCATGGTGCTTTGGGTCTGGCACTCATCCCGGCTTTGATTTTTGGCGCCCTGATCTCAGCCACCGACCCTGTGGCCGTGGTGGCCTTGTTTAAGGATGTGGGGGCGCCCAAGCGCTTGAACTTACTTGTTGAAGGCGAGTCACTCTTCAACGATGGCACCGCGATCGTGATGTTTGGTGCATTGCTGGGCTTGCTGTCCATTTCGGAATTGGACGCAGCTTATGTGGTGCAAGCCCTGGAGCGTTTCTTCATCGTCTTTTGGGGTGGCTTGCTGGTGGGGCTGGCGCTCGCCGCCCTCCTGACCCCATGGGTGATGCTGTGCCGCAGTGGCGCTGCCCAAATTGGCCTGACGGTCGCTGGTGCCTATTTCAGCTTCATTCTGTCCGACCACATTTTCCATTTGAGCGGCGTGATGGCCACCGTGGGTTTGGGTTTGTTCATGGGCGCACGAGCGCGCTTGGAGTTCAACCGCGAAGCCTTGCACGGCATGGGACACATGTGGGAGTTCCTCACCTTGAGCGCCAACACCTTGGTGTTTGTCGCGGTAGGCCTCACCGTCAATCCCCAACTGCTTTGGCAATCCTTGGAATACATCCCGCTGACGCTGCTGGTGGTTTATGGCGCGCGCGCCTTGTCGCTTGCCGTCACCGTTCCACTCATGAACCGCTGGGGTTGGTGCGAGCCCATCAGTTGGCAATACCAATTCATCATGTTCTGGGGTGGGTTGCGGGGTGGACTGGCCTTGGCCCTGGTGTTGTTGCTGCCCGATACGCTCAGCCTCAAACCGCTGTTTCTGGCACTGGCCACTGCGGTGGTGCTCACCACGTTGCTGGTCAATGCGCTCACCATTGGGCCCGCGATGCGACGCTTGGGCATTGACCGCTTGTCCAATGAAGAGGACAGCTTATTTCGACATGCATTGGCCAATTTGTGGGCCACGGTGTTTCGGCACCTCAAGCAAGCCGCTCGGGGTGGTTTGCTCTCAGCTCAGGTTGTGGACCGATTTGTTCGACAAACCCGCTCCCTCACGCGTGACGATCACCCGCTGTCTGCCGACTTGTCATTGCGCATCGGTCTGCGTTCGGCCTTGCTGGCCGAGGGCATGTTTTATGAAGCTCAAATGGAAGATGGCGTGCTGGGCAAACAGGCTTACCTCGACCTGAAGCTCACCATCAACCAGCGATTGCACCAACTGGAAACCCACGGGCCTGCGGGTTTGGCTCAATTCGATGGTAAGGGACTGAACCTGCAACGGCCTTGGGATGGCTGGCTGGAGCGACTGAACTCCGCTTACTTTGTGCGCATCCAAGAGCAACGGCTGCGGCGATGGCTCAACGTCTTGTTTCATTTGGAGCGTGGGCTTCACGTGGTGTGCGAAGACATCCGAGACCCGGCTGTGCTCGAACACCTGCATCAAACCAGTGCGCGGCTCTACACCCAATACACCCAACTCTCGAAAGCCTACCCACACGTCTTGTTTCAGGTTCAAGCCGATTTCATCGCACGTGCCTTATCTCGACGCACCCACCGCTGGCTGGATCGTTCGCTGAAAAGTGGCTTCATCACCCGGGCGGTGCATCGCCAGGTGGCAGAAACCATCAGCCGACAAGAGGCCGAGGCCATGCAAGCTTTGGATCATTTCCGTCACCCCGAACCCGAATTCTTGGTGGCTCAAACCGAAGCCTTTCAAGGGCTGTCGGCTGACACCATTGCCGAATTGGTGCGGCGCAGTGAGCGCCACTTTGTGCATGAAGGCCATGTGTTGGATTTGTCCGATCTGCCCGGTATTCAGGCCGTGATCGTGATGTCGGGTTTGCATGAACATCGTCAACCCAACCAGCAAGCGCGTCGTCATCCCCATTGGGTCACGGGCGATGCCGTGATGCCGGGGCCAACGGCTGGGGAACTCGTCACCGTGGTGTCGGGTGAGTTGCTGTGGGTGCCCGCGTTGCCGGCGCCAGTTTCAGGCACCCCCACATGACGACGCCCACACGCATCGCCTTGCACTGCCAACCAGGCGCCAAACAATCGCAAGTGGTGGGGTGGCACGATGGCCGCATCAAAGTTCAGCTGAAGGCTCCTCCCGTCGATGGCAAGGCCAATGCGGCTTTGTTGGCCTTTTTGGCCGAGCAGTTGCAAGTGCCCAAGTCGGCCCTGCGCTTGGTTTCGGGTGACACCCAGCGTCAAAAACGCGTGCAGGTGGACGGCCTGAGCGAAGACGAGGTGTTGCACCGCCTGGGCTTGCCTCCCTGCCCCAGCCAGTGACCTAGGCGACTGCATGGGCAATCCAGGGGTCGCACAATTCAGGCATGAAGATTCGACGCATTGCTGGCGCCTTGGGCGCTGAAATCTCAGGGCTGGATCTGAGCCAACCCTTGTCTGCCGACTTGATTGCCGAGATTCGTGCCGTGTGGCTGGAACACCTGGTGGTGTTCTTTCTCGATCAAGACCTGAATGCCGACCAATACCTGCGCTTTGCCCACGCCATGGGTGAGCCCATTGAATACCCCTTCGTCAAGGGCCTGCCCGATCATCCCAAGATCATCGAAGTCAAAAAGCTCGAGCACGAGCGGGTGAACTTTGGCGGCATCTGGCATGCCGACACCACTTACCAAACGGTGCCGCCCATGGCCACGTTGTTGCTGGCCCGCGAGTTGCCGCCCTTTGGCGGAGACACCCTGTTTGCCAACCAATACTTGGCCTGGGAACAGTTGTCCGACACCCTCCAACACCTGCTCAGCCCCTTGAAAGGCATCAGTTCGTCGGCCAAAGCCGATGTGAGCAAAACCCGTGAAGACCGCCGTGCCAGCGACGGGCGCGACGATGCCCGCCAGGAATACCGAGCCAGCCACCCGATTCGAAGGGTGCATCGAGAAACTGGCAAACCCGCGTTGTATGTGAATGTGGCCCACACCGCAGGCATTGAGGGCCTGAAAGATGAAGAGGCAGCCCCCCTGTTGCAATACCTCTTCTCGCATCAGGTTCGCCCCGAGTTCACTTGCCGTTTCGTTTGGCGGCCTGGGGCCTTGGCCTTGTGGGACAACCGCTGCACGCAGCACAACCCGGTGAACGATTACCACGGCTACCGCCGCTTGTTGCATCGCATCACGCTGGCTGGCGATGCCCCACTGATGGCTTGATGCTGCGCAAGCTCAGCCATGAGGCCTGCATGGGGCAAGCGGTTATATTCTGTGCCTGTCTGATCGACCTGCCTGGCCTTAACCCGGCCACTTGCATTTCATGTTTGCCCCCCTACAGAACGACACCTTTTTGAAGGCTTGTCTGCGACAAGCCACCGATCACACCCCCATTTGGCTGATGCGCCAAGCGGGCCGTTATTTGCCGGAATACCGTGCCACCCGCGCCCAAGCGGGCAGCTTCATGGGTTTGGCCACGCAAGTCGACTACGCCACCGAAGTCACGCTGCAACCCCTGGAGCGCTACCCCCTGGATGCCGCCATTTTGTTCAGCGACATCCTGACCGTGCCCGACGCCATGGGCCTGGGTCTGAGCTTTGCCCAAGGCGAAGGTCCCAAATTTGAACGCCACATTCGCAATGAAGCGGATGTCGCCACGCTGGCAGTGCCCGACATGAACCGTTTGAAATACGTGTTCAATGCGGTGACCTCCATTCGCCGGGCCTTGAACGGTCGGGTTCCGCTGATTGGCTTTTCTGGCAGCCCCTGGACCTTGGCTTGCTACATGGTGGAAGGCGGCAGCTCCGACGATTACCGACAAGTCAAAACCCTGATGTATGCCCGGCCCGACTTGATGCAACGCATTGTTGACATCAACGCCGATGCGGTGGCGCTCTACCTGAACGAGCAAATTCGGGCCGGCGCGCAAGCGGTCATGATTTTTGACTCCTGGGGTGGTGTCATGGCCGATGGACTGTTCCAACGGTTCAGTTTGACGGCCATCGAGCGCGTGCTGCGCCAACTGATCCGCACCCACGAGGGGGCAACCATTCCTCGCATCGTCTTCACCAAAGGCGGCGGCCAATGGCTATCCGACATGTCCAACCTGGATTGCGACGTCTTGGGGGTGGACTGGACGGTGAATTTGACTAGGGCGCGTGCCTTGGTCGGGGGCACGGTGGGTGGCACGGGCAAAGCCTTGCAAGGCAATTTCGACCCCATGGCCTTGTTTGCACCTCCTGAACAAGTGGCGGAAGAAGCCAGACGGGTGCTCAATGACTTTGGTCAGCCCCACACCGACCCTGCCACCACAGGGCCCACGCACATTTTCAATTTGGGGCATGGCATCAACCAGCACACCCCACCCGAGCATGTCTCGGCTTTGGTGGAAACGGTGCACCAGCACTCCCGCGCTTTGCGCGCCGCGGTGACGCGCTGAAGTTTCAAGCTGACTCGGGAGGGTCGCCCAGTGTGGTGGCCAAGACCTTGTCGATGCGTCGCCCATCCATGTCGACGATTTCGAAACGCCAGTTCATCCAGCGCACATGCTGACCTTCTACGGGTAGGCGCCCCATCACATAGAGGATGAAGCCCGCCAAGGTGTTGTAGTGCCCCAAGTCCTCGTCGGGCAAGGTCTCCAATTCCAAGCGCTGACGCAACTCTTGCAAGGGCATCAGCCCATCCAGCAGCCAAGAGCCATCGTCGCGTTGAACGGCCCAGATCAAATCGTCTTGCGAGGTGGATTGCAACTCGCCCGTGATGGCTTCGAGCAAATCGCCGGGGGTCACCAAACCTTGCACCTCGCCATATTCATCGACCACACAAGCCAACCGAATCAGGCCGTGCCGGCCCGCCTGGGCATGCCCTTCTTCTTGCGCCCTGAGTTTGGTGAGCAAATCCAAACCCGTGAGCGTTTCCGGTAAAAACATCGGCGGGTCCGCCAAAGCCTCCAGGGTTTGGCTGCGATCCTCGTGCTGGATCAAGGTGGCCAATGGGATCACACCCACCACATGCTCCAGCGAGCCTTTCACAATCGGATACCAAGAGTGCAAGGGCTTGGCTTTCACATCTTGCAAGGCTTGTTCAACGGTGAGGTGTGCGTCCAGCCACACCGCATCGGCACGCGGTGTCATGAACGACGTGAGCGGCCGCTCATCCAGACTGAACACATTGCTCACCACTTGATGCTCTTGGGCCTCAATGGCGCCATCGTCCACGGCTTCGTCCAGGCTGGCCGTAATTTCTTCGGGCGTCACCCGACGGCCTGGGGCCAAATCCAAGTTCAACAATTTCAAGATGCCCGCAGTTGAACCCGCCAAGGGCCATCCAGCGCGACACGGTTTCGGGATACATCTGCCCAATGCGCTTGGGCACCAGTTCGCCAAAAATGATGGTGAAAAACGTGATGCCCACCACCACCAGGGCGGTCGCTGCCACCGAGGCTGGGCCCAGCGGCATGCCCCATTCCAACAAGGCCTCGGTCAAGGGCATGCTGAACGCCGCCTCGCCCACAATGCCATTGAGCAAGCCAATTGAGGTGATGCCCACCTGCACCGTCGACAGGAATTCGGTGGGTTTGTCCATCAACTCAACCGCAGCCTGTGCACCTGCCAGACCTTCATCGGCTTGGCTAACCAAGCGGCTGCGTCGAGAGGCAGCAACTGCCATCTCAGACATGGCAAAAACCGCGTTGATGAGGGTTAAAAAAACAATCAGCAGGGTATCCATGGGGATTCACGGGCAATGTCCACCACAGGCAGACCATCACCGACAATGCAACCATGGCACTTTACTTGATCGGCGACTTGCAAGGTTGCGCCCCCGCATTCAATGCCTTGCTGCAAGCCTTGGATTTTTCTCCCAGCCGTGA
>JAYPFZ010000001.1:76517-88401 GCA_038126555.1 Betaproteobacteria bacterium | reverse complement strand
CCCAAGGACACATCGTCGAAATCGAGGGCATGGCCCGCCGTGCCATTGATGAGGGCGGCATCGGTGGCGCTGGCGCGCTCGGTGCCCAGCATCACGCTGGCTTCCTGGCGCGGGTCGCCTTTGGCCCTCACCCAGCGGCTCACCTGCCCCACCACGGGTTCGTCGCGGCCGGCGATGAGCGAAGCCAGGGTGTCCATGAATCCGGTGGACACAATGGACCAAGCGGCATCAGGAACCTGGCCCCAAGGGGGGGTCACCACCCATTGCGCCAGTTGTCGGGTCAATCCAGTCATGCGGGACTCCTTGCGGTGGGCTCAACGCCCTTTGAACACGGGTTTGCGTTTTTCGTTGAAGGCCAGCACGCCCTCCAGGCGGTCTTCCGTGTCCACCAGGTGGTTGTAGGCCTCGATTTCAAAACGGTAGGCGGTGCGAACTTCCATTTGGCTGCCATAGCGCACCGACTTCTTCACCTGACGGATGGACAAGGGGGCGTTGGCCGCAATGGCGGCAGCGGCCGCCAGGGCTTGGGGCAAAACCTCAGCTTGGGGGTGAATGGCATTCACCAGCCCCCAGTCCAGGGCTTGCTCGGCCCCAATGGGGCGCGCGGTCATGAGCATTTCTTTGGCGCGGCGCTGACCAATGGCGCGTGGCAGGTTTTGCGTGCCCCCTGCCCCCGGCATGATGCCAATGGCCACTTCGGTGAAGGCAAAACGGGCGTGGTCGCTGGCGTAAGCGAAATCGCACATCAGCAGCATTTCGAGGCCGCCAGCGTAAGTGTGGCCATTGATGGCCCCAATCAAGGGCTGGGGCAAGTCGCCCATTTGCCAATACATGCGTTCGAACAATTCGTGCTGGCGATTCCAGGCGTCACGGGTCATGCCGTTGCGCTCTTTCAAGTCGCCACCCCCACAAAAAATGCGGTCACCGGCACCCGTGAGCACCACACAACGCACGTCCTGGCCATCGGCTTCGAGGCGGCGCCACAGATCGAGCATGTCGTGGGCCATTTGGGTGTTCAGCGCATTGCCCACCTCGGGGCGGTTGAGCGTGACTTGCAAAACTTGGGGCATGGGCCATGACAAAGCCAGGGTGTCGTAGGTGGGGAAGTCCATGGGTCATCCGATTCGGTAAAACAACGCCGACATTCTGACGCCTTGACAGCGTGGCGGGGCGTGCCGGTTTCGCCCGCACGACAGCGCACTCAGGCGCTGAACGCGACGTGGATGCGACCCAATGCGCCAAAGTCGGCTGAAACCGCGTCGCCAGCGCGAATCTCCAGCGGCGGCATGCACGTGCCTGTGGTGACGAATTGGCCCGATTGCAAGCCTTCGCCCAGTTCACGCAACTCGTTGGCAATCCAGGTCAAGGCCACGCGCGGGTCGCCCAGCACCGCAGCGCCACTGCCCGCGCGGTTCCATCGCGAGCCGTCGGCACGGGTCACTTCGGCCGACACCGGGTGGCGCGACAAGTCCAACGCAGTCCAGGCCTCGGGGGCCGCATCACCCAGCACAAAACTGTGGGCGCAGGCGTTGTCGGCAATCAGGCTGGCTTCGCCCACAGTGGCAAAGGCTTCGAAACGGGAATTGGGCACCTCGATGGCCACGTGCAAGGCGCTGACGGCTGCCATCACTTCGGCTTGGGTGTAGGGCTTGTCGCGTGCCGGCAAGGCCTGGCCCATCACAAAACACATTTCAGGCTCGGCCACCAGCATGCGAACCCCATCGAGGCTCACAGCCTGGTGCTGAGGGATCACCGTGGGCGCAAAAATGCGGCCCGCCAGCGGCCCGCTGACGCCAATGTGCTTTTGGCCAGCCTCACTGGTGGCGGCAATCTTCCAGCCCGCCACAGCTTGTTGATTCAGGGCCGCCAGGGCGGCTTGCGCGGCATAGCCTTGACGACGATCGATGGGGCGCTGGGCAGCATCCAGGGCTGGCATGGCCTGACCCGATTGACGATGGCGCCAGATGAGCGCGGCGACAGAAGAAGCGGCGGAGGTGTTCATGCGGTCATTGTGCGCCAAATGGCTGGGGCACGCGACCCTGGCCCTATCACTTGAGCGTCGCTTGCACGCGCTCCAAGATGTCGATCAGGGCTTGGCTGTTTTGGGGGCCCAGCTGCTGCTCCAACTCGGCATAGGCCGCCTCGATGCGAGGCGCGAGGGCCCTGGCCAAGGCTTGCCCCGATTCCGACACACTGACCCTCACCCGGCGCTGATCGTGGGCCAATTGCTCGCGAACCACCCAGCCCAGCTCGTCCATGCGGGCCAGGATGCCCGCCATGCTGGGGCTGGAGAAGCAACACACTTGGGCAATCTCGCGCGGCTCCAGGGGACCGTGCGCCAACAAGGCGCGAATCACCCGCCACTGCTGCTCGGTGACACCGGCCTCGTTGAGCAATGGCCGAAACCGGGCGAAAACCACCTCGCGGGTTTGCAACAACAACAACGGCAGGTTGCGATGGATGAATGGGCTTGACCGACTCGACATGGGGCCTTAGGATACTCACATGTTAGTAAATTGTCGACCCTTTTCCCAACAGCCGCCCCACCAGTGGGGCGTGAGCGTGTATGGCGTGATGCTCAACCACCAACCGGCGTGGGACGCCATGGCGCCGGCGATGTCGCAAGCGCCGCATCGGTCGGCACCGCAAGCGCCGGTGCTCTACCTCAAGCCGCGCAACACCCACACGGGTGATGGCCCCATCGCCGTGCCCACGGGCCAAGCGGAGCTGGAGTTGGGCGCTTGCCTGGCCCTGGTCATGGGCCGCACCACCCGTGGCGTGGAGCCCAGCGAAGCACTCAGCCACGTTTCGGGCCTGCTCACCGTGGCCGATGTGCGAATCCCGCACGACAGCTTGTATCGACCCTCGGTGCGATTCATTGCGCAAGACGGCTTTTGCCCCATGGCGGCACGGGTGACCCCCCTGGCCGAAGCGGGCAACCCGGACGACTTGGCGGTGACGGTGTGGGTGGATGGCCAAGCCGTTCACCACACCACCACCGGCAACCGGCGCCGCACGGCGGCCCAGTTGATCGCCGATGTGAGCGCATTCATGACCCTCAACCCGGGCGACATGTTGCTCATGGGCGTGTCACACGGTGCCCCCCGGGTGCGCGCCGGCCAGCACTCGCACATCGAGATTCAAGGCCTCACGCCCTTGACCAACCAGTGGATTCCAGCCGGAGACCTTTCATGAAAAGCGCACGCGTGGTGCATGGGGGAGCCTGCCACACCGCCTACCCCATCGAGGGCGATGAGACTCAGATTCAGCTGGCCAATGGACAACGGGTGGCGGCCAACGCCGTGCAATGGCTGGCTCCCTTTGAAGTGGGCACCCTGATTGCGCTGGGCTTGAACTACGCCGATCACGTCAAGGAGTTGGCCAAGGAACTCACCCTCAGCGCCAAAGACGAACCCTTGGTGTTTCTCAAAGGACCCAACAGCGTGGTGGGTCACCTCGGCCAAACCGTGCGTCCCCGGGATGCGAGCTTCATGCACTACGAGTGTGAATTGGCGGTGGTGATGGGCCGCGTGACGCGAAACGTTGCAGTGGAAGACGCCCTGAGCCATGTGCTGGGCTACACGGTGTGCAACGACTACGCGGTGCGCGATTACCTGGAAAACTGGTATCGGCCCAACCTGCGGGTGAAAAACCGTGATCAAGCCACAGCCCTAGGCCCCTGGCTGGTCAGCGCCGATGAGATCCCAGACCCACAAAACCTCAGCCTGCGCACCCGCGTCAATGGTGAAGTCACGCAACAAGGACACACAAGCAACATGGTGCACAGTGTGGCCGAACTCATTCACGAGCTGAGCCAGTTCATGACCTTGCAGCCCGGAGACGTGATCCTCACCGGCACGCCCGAAGGGGTGGTGAACGTGCAAGCCGGTGATGTGGTCGTGACCGAAATCGACGGCGTGGGCCAACTCATCAATCACCTCGTTTCCGACTGAAAGCCAAACATGCGCATCCAGCATTTGATTCAGGGCCAATCGGTGGACTCCACCGAAACGCTACTCACCGTGAACCCCGCCACCCAAGCGGTGCTGGCCGAAGTGGCCGCTGGCGACGCGGCCACCGTAGACGCCGCCGTTGCTTCCGCCAAAGCTGCATTTCCCCGATGGGCGGCCACACCCGCCACCGAACGCGCACGCATTTTGCGCAAACTGGGCGATCTGATTGCCCAGCACGTGCCCGAGATTGCCGCAACCGAAACCCAGGACACGGGCCAGGTGATCAACCAGACCGGCAAGCAATTGGTGCCCCGTGCGGCCGATAACTTTTACTACTTCGCCGAGATGTGCACCCGCGTGGACGGGCACACCTACCCCACGCCCACGCACCTGAACTACACCTTGTTTCATCCCGTGGGGGTTTGCGCCCTCATCAGCCCCTGGAACGTGCCCTTCATGACCGCCACCTGGAAAGTGGCCCCCTGCCTGGCCTTTGGCAATACCGCGGTGCTGAAGATGAGCGAGTTGTCCCCCCTCACCGCGGCCCGTCTGGGCGAGTTGGCTTTGGAAGCCGGTTTGCCGCCGGGCGTGCTCAACCTGGTGCACGGCTATGGCCAAGCCGCGGGTGAGCCCTTGGTGGCCCACCCCGATGTGCGCGCCATTTCTTTCACGGGCTCGACCGCCACGGGCAACCGCATCGTGAAGGCCGCCGGCCTGAAAAAGTTCAGCATGGAGTTGGGCGGTAAATCGCCCTTTGTGATTTTTGACGACGCCGACCTCGACCGCGCCTTGGATGCGGCGGTGTTCATGATTTTTTCGAACAATGGCGAACGCTGCACCGCAGGCAGCCGCATCTTGGTGCAGCAAAGCATTTACGCCGACTTCGTGCAGCGCTTCACCGAACGCGCCAAACGCATCACGGTGGGCGACCCCATGAGCGATCAAACCCTCATTGGCCCCATGATCAGTCCTCAACACCTGGCCAAGGTGCGGCACTACATTGAACTCGGCCCCAAAGAAGGCGCGACCCTGTTGTGTGGCGGCATCGACCGCCCCAGTTACGCCCCCGAATTGCCCCCAGCGATGCAAGCGGGCAACTTCGTGTGGCCCACCGTGTTTGCCGATGTCGACAACCGCATGACCATTGCCCAAGAAGAAATTTTTGGCCCCGTGGCCTGCCTCATTCCGTTCCGCGACGAAGCCCATGCCATTGAATTGGCCAACGACATCGCCTATGGTTTGTCGAGCTACGTCTGGACCGAAAACCTCGGCCGGGCCCACCGCGTGGCGGCCGCCATTGAAGCCGGCATGTGTTTTGTCAACAGCCAAAACGTGCGCGACTTGCGCCAGCCCTTTGGCGGCACCAAAGCCAGCGGCACCGGCCGCGAGGGCGGCACCTGGAGTTACGAGGTGTTTTGCGAACCCAAGAACGTGGCCGTCTCGCTGGGCAGCCACCACATTCCCCATTGGGGCGCCTGAGGCCCCACCAACCGAGGCCACACCATGGGACAACTTGCCCTCGCCGCCAAAATCACCCACGTGCCCAGCATGTATTTGAGCGAACTGCCGGGGCCACGCCACGGCACCCGCCAAGACGCCATCGACGGCCACGCCGAAATCAGCCGAAGGTGCCGCGCCCTGGGGGTGGACACGCTGGTGGTGTTCGACACCCATTGGCTGGTGAATGCCGGTTATCACCTCAACTGCGCACCTCACTTCAAAGGCACCTACACCAGCAACGAGCTGCCCCACTTCATCGCCAACCTGCCCTACGAAGCACCAGGCAACCCCGAGTTGGGCCGGCTGTTGGCGCAAGCGTGCAATGCCGCAGGCGTGGAAACCTTGGCCCACGATGCCACCAGCTTGGCACCGGAATACGGCACGCTGGTGCCCTTGCGCTACATGAATGCCGACCAGCATTTCAAAGTGGTGTCGGTGTCGGCCCTGTGCATGGCCCACTACCTCGACGACAGCGCCCGCCTGGGTTGGGCCCTGCGCCAAGCGGTGGAGCAACACTACGACGGCACCGTGGCTTTTTTGGCCAGTGGCTCGCTCTCACACCGGTTTGCGCAAAACGGCTTGGCCCCCGAATACGGCTTCAAGATTTGGAGCCCCTTTTTGGAACACCTGGATCGCGAGGTGCTGCGCATGTGGGAGGCCGCCGATTGGGCTGCCTTTTGCGAGATGCTGCCGGAATATGCGGTCAAGGGTCACGGCGAAGGCTTCATGCACGACACCGCCATGTTGCTGGGCGCCTTGGGTTGGTCGGATTACGACGCCCCGGCCGAAATCATCACCCCGTATTTCGGGGCCTCGGGCACGGGGCAACTCAACGCCGTCTTCCCCGTCACCCCGCAAACGGGCGAACGCATCCCCGCCGCCAAAGCCAGCAGCGCCCAAGGCTTCACGCCCGTGTCGGTCCGACTCTGAACCCCGGAGACTGCATGCCTCACCTCACCATTCACTACACCGGGCAACTCGACCAAGAGGCCGACATGCCCGCCTTGTGCCGCAACCTCGCCGATGCCTTGCTGGCCTTGCGCGATGACGCTGGACAGCCCGTGTTCCCACCGGGCGGCACCCGCGTGCTCGCCTACCCTGCTGCCCATTACGCCGTGTCCGATGGTGGCGTGGCGGGCCGTGCCGCCACCGGGCGCGACGACTACGCCTTCATGTATTTGAACTTGCGCATGGGCAAAGGCCGAAGCCCGCAAACCCTGCAAAAGTCGGGCGACGAAGTGGCCCGCGTGACCCATGCGTTCATGGCGCCAGTCATGGCTCAGCGCTACCTGGGCATCACGGTGCAAGTCGATGTGGGCCAAGAGGTCTACGACAACAAGCACAGCAACATTCACCCCTTGTTTCAAAAGCCCTGACCATGCTCGACGAAGTCACCATTCAAGCCCTGGCCTTGGCCCTGAACGAGGCCGAACGCTCACGGCAGCAAATCGAACATTTCTCCAAGCGCTACCCGGACATGACGCTGGAAGACGGCTATCGCATCAACCGCGCGTGGATGCGCATCAAGGCCAGCGAGGGACGCCGCGTCATTGGCCACAAAATCGGCCTCACCAGCCGGGCCATGCAGCAAGCCAGTCAAATCGATGAACCCGATTACGGCACCTTGCTCGATGACATGTTGTTCACCTGCACGCCACCCACCGAGCTGGCCATTCCCTTTGAGCGTTTCATCGTGCCTCGCATCGAAGTGGAACTGGCTTTTGTGCTCAAGGCCGACTTGCGCGGGCCCGAGGTCACGGTGGAACAGGTGCTGGACGCCACCGACTACGTGACCCCAGCGGTCGAAATCATTGATTCACGCATTGAGCAATTCGACCGGCACACCCGGGTGATGCGCAAAGTGTTTGACACCATCAGCGACAACGCCGCCAACGCAGGCATTGTGGTGGGGGCCAACCGGGTGAAACCCCAAGCGGTGGACCTGCCTTGGTGTGGCGCTGTCTTGCGACAAAACGGTGTGGTCGAGGAAACCGGACTGGCCGCTGGCGTGCAAGGCCACCCCGCCGTTGGCATTGCCTGGTTGGCCAACAAGCTGGCCCCTTGGGGCGAGCACCTGAGCGCGGGTGAAATTGTGCTGGCCGGCTCCTTCACTCGACCGGTGGTGGGCCAGCCCGGCGACCGCTTCGAAGCCGACTACGGCCCACTGGGCTGCTTGCGTTTTGCCTTGACCCTTTAAGCTTCAACTCAGAGGATGAACACCATGAACCCCCGCCATCACCCCGACGAATGGGCCGCGCGCGTGCAGCTCGCCGCTTGCTATCGCATTTTTGCCATGCTGGGCTGGACGGAGATGATCTACAACCACATCACCTTGCGTTTGCCCGATTCGGTCACGGGGGGTGAAAAGCACTTTTTGATCAATCCGTTTGGCCTGCACTACACCGAAGTCACGGCCAGCAATTTGGTGAAGGTGAATCTGGCTGGCGATGTGCTCGATGGTTCAAGCCACCCCATCAACCCCGCAGGCTATGTGTTGCACAGCACGATTCACGGCGGCATCGACGGCGCACACGCGGTGATGCACACCCACACCACCGCCGGGGTGGCGGTGGCCTCCTTGCAAGGCGGGTTGTCTCAAAGCAATTTCTACTCGGCGCAACTGCACGAGCTGGTGGCCTATCACGACTTCGAGGGCATCACCGTGCACGCCGACGAAGGCCCACGGGTGCTGGCCAGCATCGGCCGCAAGCCCGCCGTGATCTTGAAAAATCACGGCCTGTTGTCGTGGGGCAGCACCTTGCCTGAAGCCTTTGCCGTGCTCTGGACGCTGCAGCGGGCCTGCGAAATTCAAATGGCCACGCTGGCCATGGGTCAGCCCATTGCGGTGCCTGCTGACATCGCCGCCAAATGCACGCGAGACTCCTTGCAATTCGACATGAAGCAAGGCGGTGTGGGGGTTGACCTCTTCAACGCCTTGATTCGACAGGTGGATCGCATCGACCCCAGTTATCAAACGTGAAAGGCTCAACCATGTTCAGCAAGGTTTGCATCTACGGCGTGGGCGCCATTGGCGGATGGATTGGCGCACGCCTGGGCCCATTGCCCGGCATCCGCCTGAGCGCCGTGGCCCGAGGCGAAACCTTGGCCGCTTTGCAAACGCATGGGCTGCGCTGCACCGCTGGCGAGCACACCACGACAGTGAGCCTCCAAGCCAGCGCACAACCCGCCGATCTGGGCCCGCAAGATTTGGTGATCCTGTCGGTGAAGGCGCCAGCCCTGGCGTCAGTGGCTGAACAAATTGGCCCCTTGCTTGCGCCACACACCGTCGTGTATGTGGCCATGAATGGCGTGCCGTGGTGGTTTTTGAATGGCTTTGGTGGAGCCCACGCCAACACCCCGTTGACCAGCGTGGATCCAAACGGGCTGTTGGCCCGCGCCATCCCCGCGCATCAGGTGTTGGGCGGTGTGGTGCACGCGAGTTGTTCGGTGGATGCCCCTGGACACATTCACCACCACTTCGGACAAGGCCTGATCGTGGGCGAGCCCTCGGGCGAACGGAGCCCACGTGCACAAGCCTTGCAACACCTGTTGGCTCAAGCCGGCTTTGACGCCAGCCTGAGCCCCTGCATTCAGCGCGACATTTGGTACAAGCTGTGGGGCAACATGACGGTCAACCCCGTGAGCGCCCTCACCGGCGCCACCACCGACCGCATCATGGACGACCCGTTGGTCGTGAACTTCATTTCAGCCGTGATGCTGGAGGCCAAGGCCATCGGTGCCGAACTGGGCATACCGATTGATCAATCCCCCGATGACCGCCATGCGGTGACGCGCAAACTGGGCGCCTTCACCACGTCGATGTTGCAAGACGTGCGCGCAGGTCGAGCGGTGGAACTCGACGCGCTGGTGGGCAGCGTTCAGGAGTTGGGCCACATCACCCAACAGCCCACGCCCTTCACCGATGCCCTGTTGGGGTTGGCGCGATTGCAAGCCAAAACCTTGGGCTTGTATGGGGCCTAACCCCTTCACAACACGATGCGATATTGAATGAAACCACTGCGGGCAGCGATGCGTTCGTAGAGTTTCTGGGCATCCGCATTGGTTTCATGGGTGAGCCAGTGAACGCGCGATGCACCTTTGGCGCGCGCTTCGGCCGCCACATGGTCAATGAGTGATCGCCCAACGCCATGCCCCCGTTGGCTGGCATCGACAAACAAATCTTGCAGGTAGCAATAGTCACCCGTTGTCCAGCAGGACCGATGCAGGAGGTGATGGACGATACCAATCAATCGGCCCTCCTGCTCTGCAACCGAACACCACATGGGTTCGTCGACAGCTTGAAAACGTCGCCACGTTTCCCGTGAGACCTCGTCGGGAATCGTGGCTTGATAGAAGTGCTGGTAGCCCTTCCAAAGCAGCAGCCATTGATCGAAATCGGCTGGCTGGCTGTAGCGAATGTGGATCGGTGAAGGCATGGGTGTGTGGTGTCTCCAGATCGTCAGTCCAAGGCCCGCCACTCCGTATGAAACTTGCCTGGCTGATCCAGCCGTTCATAGGTGTGTGCGCCAAAGTAATCGCGCTGGGCCTGCAACAAATTGGCGGGCAAGCGGGCGCTGCGCATGGCGTCCACGTGGGTCAGCGCCGAGGACAAACACGGCACGGGCACGCCCCAGTCTGTGGCGTCGCGAACCACCGAACGCAAAGCGGGCAACTGACTTTGCAGCACTTGAGACAGCTCGGCATCGAGCAACAAATGCCCGGGATTGCCCCTGGCCAAGGCTTGCCCCAGTGGCTCCAACAACTGCCCCCGCAAGATGCAACCCGCTCGCCACACCGAAGTGACGGTGGTGAGCGGAATGTGCCACTCGCGCTCAAGGCTTGCGGTGTGGATCAAGTCCAGGCCTTGCGCGTAGGTGGCCAAACGTGCGGCCAGCAGGGCTTGACCCAAGGACTGCACCCAGTTCGCACCGGGCGATGGCTGCTGGGCGGGGCCGGCCAGCACCGACGAGAGTTGCAGGCGCTGGTGGCGCAAGGCGCTGGTGGCGCGTGCAAACACGGCGGCCGTCAAGGTGGGCGTGGGTACGCCAAAGGCCAACGCGGCTTCACTGGTCCAACGGCCTGTGCCTTTTTGCTCGGCCTTGTCAACGATGAGATCGACCAGTGGGCGGCCTGTGACGTCATCCACCCGGCGCAAGATGTCCACGGTGATGTCCATGAGGTAGGACGCCAACCAATCGCGGTTCCAGCCCTCAAACACCTCCGCCATTTGCGGGGCCGACAGGCCCAAACCGTGCTGCAACAAGGCGTAGGCCTCGCCCAGCAACTGCATATCGGCGTACTCGATGCCGTTGTGCACCATCTTCACAAAGTGGCCGGCTCCGCCCTCGCCCATCCACTGGCAACAGCGGTGACCATCGGGTGCTTGTGCCGCCATTTGGGGCAGCCAGTCTTTCACGCGGGCCCAGGCTTCGGGGTGGCCGCCGGGCATCATGGCAGGCCCACGCAAGGCGCCCTCTTGCCCACCACTCACCCCCATGCCCAAGTAATGCACGCCCAAATTGGCCAAGCTGCGGCATCGTCGCTCGGTGTCGTCGTAGTGGGAGTTGCCGCCATCGATCACCACATCGCCGGGGGACAAGCGGTCTTTGAGTCGCTCGATCACCTCGTCCACGGGCTGGCCGGCGGGCACCATCAGCCACAGCAACCGAGGCGAAGGCAGCACCGACAACACCGCACTGAGCGAGGCGGCCACGCGCGTTTGGCCACCGGTGCGTTGTTTGAAGGCTTCACGCCGCTCGGGGCTGGCATCGAATCCAACCACGGCATGGCCATGCCGCAACAGGTTCAGGGCCAGGCTTTCGCCCATCACCCCCAGGCCAATGAAACCCACGGTGTGGGCTGATGTTTCAGTGTTCATGTTGCTCGCGATTGTGCCGCCGTTGTCGGCGCTTGCGTGGACAGCCAAGCTGCGCCGCGGATGCCGCTGCTGTCGCCGTGCTGGGCCGGCCGCAACGGGGTGCGCAAGGGGCGGTGAAAGCCATAGCGATGCCACTGGGCGGGCACTTGTTCATACAACTCGGTGATTTGGCTCAGGCCCCCTCCGAGGACGATCACGTCCGGATCGCTCTGGTTGATCACCTGCGCCAATGCTCGGGCCAGCCGATCGACATAGGCTTGCCAGCTTCGAACGGCCTCAGGCGCTCCTGCGCGCATGGCTTGCACCCACTCGGTCATGGTCAGGGCTTGTCCCGTTCGGCGCTGGTGGTCGGCGCTGGCGCCGGGGCCACTGAGCCAGGTTTCCAAACAGCCCGTTTGGCCACACCAACAAGCGGGTGTTGCCAGTTCCTCGGGGCTGGGCCAGGGCAAAGGGTTGTGCCCCCACTCCCCGGCCAGGCCGTGCAAGCCCGCCCACACCTGGCCTCGCCATGCCCAACCGCCGCCACAACCCGTGCCCAAAATCACGCCAAAGG
>JAYPFZ010000001.1:41981-76507 GCA_038126555.1 Betaproteobacteria bacterium | reverse complement strand
CCGCTGGTCTCGCTGTTCGGCCCGACGCCCGCCGCCAAATTCGCGCCCGCCGCCGCACCATCGGTGGCTTCACTCAGGATCAGGCAATTCGCATCGTTTTCAAGCACCCAGTCGCAGTGGCTGGCTGCGCGCAAGTCTTGGGCAAAAGGCCGGCCATTGAGGCATTGGGTGTTGGCGCCCCGCACCGTTTGGGTGTGCGGGTCCAAGCACCCCGGCATGCCCATGCCCACCGGGGTGTCCTCGGGCAATCCTGTGGCCGCTTTGGCCTGGGCCACCAAGTCCACGGTGGCCGCAAGCAAGGCTGGGTAGTCGTGTGATGGCGTGGGTTGGCGCTGGCGAAAGACCGCCTGGCCGTGGGCGTCCAGCACCAAGACCTCGGTTTTGGTGCCCCCCAGATCAACGCCCACCAAAGGGCGCCCAGGGGCCATCACGCGGGGGCGGTTTCAGCCACGCACGGGTGCGAGGCTTGGGCCTGATCGAACCAACGCACCAAAGCCGGATGGGCTTCTCGCCAAGCCACAGGCTTGCGGAAATCCAAATAACCCAAGGCACACACCAAGGCGATGGCCGCCGGCGACTGGGTGACATCGGCCACTGGCAAATGCGAGCTCAGATGAGCCAGTGCGCGCTCGATTTTTTCGGCTTGGTGGGTTTGCCACTTGGGAGAAGCTTGGTGGGGTTCGCGGTAGCGGCCCTCATAAACCAACAAGAGCGCGGCATCGGTCACGCCATCGCACAGGTGCAAATCGGTGCGCACCTTCGCCTGAGCCAGAGCGTCACCGGCAAACCAAGTGTTGCCGGGCACTTGGGCGGCCAGCCATTCCACGATGACTTTGCTGTCGAACAGGCATTGCCCATTGCCCAGCACCAACACCGGAATTTTGCCCAGCGGGTTTTGCTGGCGCACGGTGTCGGCGGGGTCCATGGTGTCGGCGTTGTCCAGCCGAATGCGATCGGACAAACCCAGCACGGCTGCGGCCATGCGAACTTTGCGTCCGAAGGGCGATGCGGGGCTGGAGCGGAGGATGGCGTTGTCAAGTGTGTTCATGGCTTGGCATTAAACCTCAAAGAGAATGCCTCGTCATGAACTCACCTGCCACCCCCATGACACCCCCTTTGCACGAACGCCCCGTTGCGGTCATCACCGGCGCCGCCCGCGGCATTGGCCTGGCCATTGCCCGCTGGTTTTTGGAACAAGGCCACGCCGTGGTGATGCTCGACGTGGAAGCGGCCGTGCTGCACCACGCCGCGCAAGCGCTGAACGCCCCCGATCGCGTGATGCCTGTGGTTTGCGATGTGTCTCAGCCCGAAGCGGTGGAACAGGCTGCACAGGCCACTTGGCAACGCTTTGGCCGCGTGGACGCGCTGGTCAACAACGCGGGCGTTGCCACCTTTGGTCCCGCCATCGACACCTCCTTCGAGCAATGGCGCCACATCATGGCCACCAACCTCGATGGGGTGTTTTTGTGCAGCCAGGCCTTTGGACGCCACATGCTGGCCGCCAAGCGCGGTGCGGTGGTGAACATCGCCTCCATTTCAGGCCTGCGCGCCAGTTTGCTGCGCGTGGCCTACGGCACCAGCAAAGCCGCAGTCATGCACCTCACCCGCCAATACGCGGCCGAATGGGGCGCGATGGGCGTGCGGGTCAATGCGGTGTGTCCAGGACCGGTCGAAACCGAAATGGCCAAACAAGTGCACTCGGCCGCCATTCGTCGCGACTACCACGACGCCATTCCTTTGGGGCGTTACGGCTCCGAGGCCGAAATGGCCCAAGTGGTGGGCTTTTTGTGCTCCGATCAAGCGTCGTATGTGAATGGACAGTGCCTGGGCGTCGATGGCGGCTTTGATGCCACCGGCATTGGTTTGCCCACGTTTCGGCAAGACCTCGGCCTTTAAGCGCGAGTGGTCTGCCGCTGGCGGCGGGCCCCAGCCTTGGCCGCGGGTGGCGAGGGCGACAAGCTTTGCAACAAGGCAAACACTTCCTCTCGAAACAGCTCAAACCCCGGATCGTCTTGCCGATCTTGGTGCGACCAAATGTAGAGGTTGCGCGGCTTGGGCGGGTTGGGCAAGTCCAAACGCACCAACGGGTATCGCCCCAAGGTTTGGGCAATGGGAAAGTTGGGCAACACGGCCAAATGTTTGCCCTGCATGAGCAGCTCCAGCAGGATCACCGCATCGCCCAAGGTCACCAGCTGCGTCTTGGTGCGAAAAATCCCATTGCTGGACAAATAGTCTTGATCGGAGTGGTGAAACGGCGAGGTGATGCCCACGTTGAGCCAATCGCAGTGGGCGAAGTCCTGAGGAGAAGGCTTAGCCAAACTGGCCATGGGGTGGCTGGGGCTGCAATAAACGCCCACCCGGTCCTCCACCAACAACTCGCGCGTCAAGCCCGGCGGCACGTGTTCATACACCGGCGGAGCAATCACCACATCGAGGTCTTGGTCCAACAACTGCTCCACCAGCACCAACGGTCGCACGGTGGTGATGGACAAGGCCAGGGCCGGCATGCGGGCCATGAGGCGAGAGGACAGCGCCGTCATGATGGCCAAACCGATGAGGGGCCCCGCACCAATGCGCAAGCTGGTGTGCATGCCCAGCTGATCGCGGGCGATCAAATCGTTGGCCTGCTCCATTTGTCGACTGATGGCCCGCCCAATGCGCGCGAGTTGCTCGCCCAATGGGGTGCTGCGCACCCCAAAGCGACTGCGCTGAAACAAAGGCTGGCCCGCCTGCATTTCCAAGGTGGCCATGTTGCGCGTGAGCGTGGGCTGCGACAGGTTGAAATGCTGGGCGGCTGCGGTCACTGACCCTTTGTCAAGGATCAAAGCCAGCTGCTGCAAATGCTTGGGTTCCATACAAAAATGATGGTTTGGCTCATCAAAAAAGAATTTTACTTTGCCCTTTTGCATGGATAGAGTCAGGCCACAACTCAAACTGGAGACACGAATGAACAACCGACGCATCCATCGCGCCCTGCTGGGGCTGCTGCTGGTGGCCAGTGCCAGCACCTGGGCCAGCAAGGTGTCCATGGAAACCGCCACGGCCAATTCGGTGGTGGGCCTCATGCCCCAAGCCATGGCCCCCATTTGGAGCAAGGCCGGCATTTCCGTGGAATTGGCCATGGGCCAAACCCTCACCAAGTCCTTGCTCAAAGTGGGCCAAGGCTCACTCGACACCGCGGTGATGCCGCCACCCGCCTATGGCAATTTGGTCAACGCCAAAGGCCCCTACGCGAAGATGGGCGACGAGGCCAAAGCCATGTCCCAAAACGTGGTCGCCATGTGGGCCTTTTCGGCCAGCCAATACCACCCGATTGTTTGGGGTGACAAAGGCATCAACAGCTGGAAAGACCTCAAAGGCAAGCGCGTTTACCTGGGCCCGCCCGCCGGTGCTGCCAATGCGCAAATCGCCGCCCTCATCAAGGCCGCATCGGGCTATGTGGAAGGCAAAGACTACACCGCCATCAAGGCCCCATGGGGTGTGGCCCCTCAGTCCTTCCAAGATGGCCAGTTCGATGTGCTGATGTTGCCGGCAGGCACTGGCGCTCAGGTGATTCAGGACATGGCCTCGGCCCGACCCTTGCGCATTCTGGCCATGCCCCAAGGCGCCAAAGCCCCCGAAGCACTGGGCCTGATCAATGCCGTGATCCCCAAAGGCACTTACAAAGGGGTCCAGGGCAATGAAGTCGACATTCCCACCTGGCAGACCGTGATGATGATGGTGGCCAACAAAAAGCTCAGCGATCAGGACGCTTACGTGTTGACCAAAACCTACATGGAAAGCCGCAAAACCCTGGGGCAAAACAACGCCTTGTTGCGCGAGCTCGAAACGGATAACCCCTTGTCGGGTGTCATTGCGCCCTTGCATCCTGGTGCCTACCGCTACTACAAGGAAAAAGGCATTGCGGTTCCCGCCCAACTGATGCCGCAATGAAGCTGCAGCACGCACGACACGCCCTGATTCAAGTGCTGGGCATTGCGGTGGCCTTGTATGGCTTGGCCAACGTGATGCCCGCCATTGGCGACTTTCGCTTGGGGCCCTTTCCCATGGACTGGTTCCGGCCCAGCTTTTTTGCCTTGTGCATGCTGGTGGTGGGCCTGAGCGTGGACGAACAAAAGGGGGGCGTCAATGCCCTCACCTGGCTGGCTTCCGGGCTGGGCATGGTGGCCTTGTTGTGGGCGTGTTGGTCGTATTACCTGGTGAGCGTCGAGATCGACGACGCCATGTTTTTGTTTGGCCTGCAAGAGTCGGTGACGGCCTTGCTGGCCAGCGCAGCGGTCATTTATTTTTGCTGGCGCATTTGGGGCGGCGCGGTGGCCTCGCTGGGCATTTTGGGGATTTTTTACCTCATCACCGGCCCGTATTGGCCCAGCCCTTTGAACACCATCCCGGGCAATTTGCACGAGCTGTTGTCGCAAAACCTGTGGTTCAGCCTGGACACGGGTATTTTGGGCAGCACCTTCTCGGTGGTGATCACCACCGTGTTCCCTTTCATCATCCTGGGCGCCATTTTGGAAGGCATTGGTGCGGGCGAGTCCATGATCCGGATTGCCTTTCGGCTCATGCGGCGCACCGCAGGCGGCCCGGCCCATGCGGCCATTTTGTCGTCGGCCTTGTTCGGCACGGTATCGGGCAGTGCCGTGGCCAATGTGGTCGGCACCGGCGTGGTCACCATTCCCATGATCAAACGCCGGGGCTTCACCTCGGAGTTTGCAGGTGCGGTGGAGGCTTCGGCGTCCACGGGTGGACAAATCATGCCCCCCATCATGGGTGCGGCCGCACTGGTGATGTCGGACTATGCAGGGGTGAGCTACCTCACGGTGATGCTGGCGGCGCTGCTGCCCGCGCTGGCTTACTACGCGAGTCTGTTCCTGATGGTGGTTTACGAAACGCGCAAGCGCGGCATCAACCCCAACCCCGACAGCACCGGCGTGGGTGAGCCCAATACCCAGGACTACCTCAACCTCTTTCTGATTTTTGGACCCCTGGCCTTGATCGTCGCCCTGATGGTGCACGGCCTGTCGTCCACCGGGGCCTCGCTCGCGGCCATTGCCTTGCTGTTTCCGCTGAGCTTCATCAACCCCTCGGTGCGTGCCAACCCCATGAAGTTGGTCTACGCCCTCAAGGAAGGGGGCGCGACCTTTGCGGGCCTCACCATGGCGATTGCCGCTGTGGGCATCGTGATCTCTACGCTGGCGGCAACCGGTGTGCCGGTGAAGTTCGGCATTCTCATGAACGCCGCATTGAGCACCTCGTTGTTTGTGGCCTTGGTGGTGGTGGCGCTGGGTTGCATTTTGCTGGGCATGGGCATGCCCACCCTGCCCGCTTACGTGACGGTGGCCGCCATCACCGTGCCCTCCATGCAAGCGCTGGGCTTGGCGCCACTCACGGCGCACATGTTTGTGTTCATGATTGCGGTGTCCTCCACCATCACGCCGCCGGTGGCCATTGCGGCCTATGCGGCGGCGGCCATTTCGGGAGGCAAGCCGATTGCCACCGCCGTCACGGCCTCGCGCATTGGCATTCTGATTTTCCTCATCCCCTTCACCTTCGCCTACAACCCGCTGATTCTGGGCGTCAAGGAAGCCGGTGCCGTGTGGGCTTGGGGGCCTTACTTGCTGATGCTGGTGGAGTTGTTGCTCGCCATGTATTTGGCCGCGACGGCGTTCACCCGCTATGACCGACACGCCCTGGGCTGGTCAGAGACGGTGTTGCGGCTGGTGGCAGCGGTGCTGCTGCTGTCGGTGCACACCCCTTCCGAGCTGATCGGCTTTGCCTTGACCCTGGCCTTGTGGCTCTGGCATCGCCGCCAACATTTCTCCCACGCTTCATCATGACCAACTTCATTTTCATCGTGGCCGACGACCTCGGCTATGCCGACTTAGGCTGCTACGGCGGGCGCTCGCAATGCTCCCCGCGTTTGGACGAACTCGCCGCCCATGGCATTCGCTACACCAATGGGTATTCGAACTCCCCGGTTTGCTCGCCCACGCGTTTTGCCCTCATGACGGCGCGCTACCAATACTGGGTGCGCGGCGCCAGCGAGGAGCCCATGGCGGGCAATGCCCGGGGCAACCCCGAGCTGGGCTTGTTTCCACACTTGCCCACCTTGCCGGGTCTGCTCAAGGAAAAGGGCTATCACACGGCCCTGATTGGCAAATGGCATTTGGGGTTTCGTCCGCACTTTGGACCTGAAAAAAGTGGCTACATGCACCACTTCGGCCCCATGTCGGGGGGCGTGAGCTATTACAGCCACAACGCCCGCGATGACCAATCGGACTTGGAACTCGATGGCCAGCCCTACGACGAGCCCGGCTACCTCACCGACCTGATTTCGCGTCGGGCGGTTGATTACGTGAAAGCACGGGCCAAGGCCGAGCAGCCCTTTTTCCTGAGCCTGCACTACACCGCGCCGCATTGGCCTTGGGAGACCCGGGCCCAGGGGGGCATTGACCCCGAGATTCAAAAAAACATCTCGCACCTCTTTGGCGGCAACGTCGAAACCTACCAAACCATGATTCGCGAAATGGACGAAGGCATTGGCTGGGTGGTGGACGCTTTGCGCGAAACCGGCCAGCTCGACAACACCTTCATCGTGTTCACCAGCGACAACGGGGGGGAGCGCTTTTCGGACACCTGGCCGCTGGTGGGCGGCAAGATGGATTTGACCGAAGGGGGCATTCGCGTGCCCTACATCGTGCATTGGCCCGCCGGCATCAGCGCGCCGGGCTCGGTGAGTGAACAGCACTGCCTGACCATGGACTGGTCGGCCACCATTCTGGACTTGGCGGGCGCGCAAGTGCCCGAGGGCCACACCCTGGATGGCGTGTCGCTCAAGGCCAATTTGCAAGCGCCGCAACAGTGTGCCGTGCGGCCCATGTTCTGGCGCATGAAACACAACGATCAACGGGCCTACCGTTTGGGTGAGTGGAAATACCTCAAGGTCAATGAACACGAGTATTTGTTCAACCTGGCGCAAGACGCGCGCGAGCGGGCCAACCAAGCCAAGCGTGAGCCTGAGCGCTTGTCGCGCATGCGTGAAGACTACCTGGCTTGGGCCGCCCACCTGCCGGCCGTTCCCGACGACGCCCGGGTGAGCCTCATTTACACCTTGGCCGACATGCCCGCGCGCTGAGCCTCAGCGGCCCTCGCGGTCAAGGGCTTGGGCCAGGGTCTTGCCCAGCTCAACGCCCCACTGGTCAAAGGGATGGATGTCCCAAATGGCGGCCTGCGCGAACACCTTGTGTTCATAGGCCGCAAGCAAAGCACCCAAGGCATAGGGCGTCACCTGCTCCAACCACAGCAAGTTGCTGGGTGTGTTGCCGGCAAAGGAACGATGCGGGGTCATGGCCTCGATGCGCTCAGGGCTCAGGCCTTCGGCCTCGAGTTGCGCCCGGGTGTGTTCGGCATCCCGTCCGAAAGCCAAGGCGTCGGCTTGAGCCAGCAGGTTGCGCCGCATGAGGGCTTGGTGGTCATCGGCCAAGGGCAAGGGGCAGCCCGAGTGCTTGACGCCCAGGAAATCCACGGCGATGTGATGCGTGCCTTGGTGCATCAACTGGAAATACGCATGCTGGCCGTCGATGCCTTGCCCCCCCCAGACGATGGGGCCCGTTTGCAGCTGCACGCCCTCACCCGTGGTGTGGGTGGACTTGCCATTGGACTCCATGTCGAGCTGCTGCAAATGCGGGGTCAGGCCCAGCAAGGGGTAGGCGTACGGGGCCACGTGGTGCGTGCGCATGCCCAGGAAGTTCAGATTCCAGACCCCCAACAAAGCCAGCCACAAGGGCAAGTTGCGTTCGGGCGGTGCACTGAGAAAGTGCTGATCGAGGTCGGTCGCACCTTGAAGAAACTGCAAAAAAGCCTGGGAACCGATGGTGATGGCGACGGGCAAGCCAATGGCCGACCAGACCGAATACCGACCGCCCACCCAATCCCAAAAGCTCAAGATGCGCGTCGGATCAAAACCAGCGGCACGCGCCAGCTCGGGCTGGGCGGTGACGGCCACCGCGTGCCGGTGCCAAGCGTCTTCTGGGCAACCGTGATCGGTCAGCCAGCGCTTGGCCGAAGCCCACTGGGTGAGCGTTTCTTGCGTCGTGAACGACTTGCTTTGCACGATGAACAAGGTGCGCTCGGGAGACAGCGACGCCAAGGTGCGATGCATGGCCCAGGCATCGGGGTTGGAGAGGAAGTGCACCTTCACCGGTGCCGGATCGGTTTCCAGCAACGCGTGACAGGCCATGCGGGGGCCCAAATCGGAACCCCCAATGCCCAGGTTCACCACGTCGGTGATGCGCGCTTGCGTGTGGCCCAACACCTGCCCGGCTCGCAGCGCATCGGCCAGCGCCAGTGAAGCGTGCAAAGCCTGCGTCACCTCGGCGCTGATGACCGACCCCCAAGGCTTGGGGCTCTGTGCTTGGTGCGATCCGCGCAAAGCCATGTGCAAGGCCGCACGGCCTTCGGTGGGGTTGACCAGCTCACCACGCGCCATGGCTTGCGCGTGCGGCAACACGCCCCGCGCTTGCGCCAAATTCAACAAGGCCTGTCGCACGGCAGGGCTCACCCGCTGGCGGCTGGCATCCAATTGCAAGCCAGGGGCCTCCAGTTGCCAAGCCGCGCGGTGTTGCGGGTCATTCGTCAGGGTTCGCAAATGCGGCAGGCCTGCGGCGGCCAATTGCACCAAGGCCGCCCACTCGGGCAGCTGGTCGGGTCTTAGGTTTGGCCTGGTGGCCGGCGATTCGGAGGAACGGCTCATGTCAGCGGGTGGCGTCGATTGGGGTCAGGGGGCGGCGCTGGGCACCGAGTCGGCCATTTGCGTCGCCGCGCGGGCCAGTTGGGTGATGTGCGCCCAGTCCGATTCGGCCATGGCTTGCACGGGGGTCAGCCACGATCCGCCCACCATGCTGACATTGGGTTGTGACAAGAAGTTGACGAGGTTGTCTGGGCTCACGCCACCCGTGGGGCAAAACCGCATGTCGGACAGGGGGCCGGCCACGGCTTTGAGCCAACCCACACCGCCCACCTGGCTGGCGGGAAAGAGCTTGGCCAAACGCACGCCAGCCTGGCGCGCCGCCATGACCTCGCTGGGGGTCATGACGCCGGGCATGTAGGGCAAGCCCCGGCGATGGGCCGCTTGCACCAATTCCAGGCTGAGCCCCGGTGAGAGCGCGAACTGGGCGCCGGCCTCTTGCACGCGCTGCAACTCCGACGCGGTGAGCACCGTGCCGGCCCCCACGCACATCTCGGGCACGGCGCGAGCGACGGCCTCCAGGGCCGCGAGGCCTTGCTCATGCCGCAAGGTGATCTCCATGACGTCGATGCCCCCGGCCAGCAAGGCATGGGCCAAGGGCACCGCCCACTGCACATCCTGGATCACGATCACAGGCACAACGCGGGAACGAAAAGCAGGCAATGGCAAGGGTTCAAACATGCGCGAAAGCTTATCAGGTTGCGGTGCGCGAACCCCCACGGGGCAAAGCCCGCATGAGCAGGTCGCACAAGTATTCAGCGGGGGGCGTGAGTGGAGATTCGGAACGATGCACCCACACGATGGCGGGGGCAGCCAGCGTCTCGCGCAAAGGCAAGACCTGAAGGGCTTGCTCTGGCATGGGGTTGTCCAACCACTGGCTGGGCAGCATGACCAGCCAGTCGGAATGGGCCACGGCTGTTAGCACCGACAACGCCGAATGCGCGCGGCACATGACTTGCGGTACGGGCAAGTTGCGGCTGGCGAACACGCGCATCAAGTCGCCCTCGGCGTTGTAATCCACGGCGGTCGTGGCCCACTGGGCCCCAGCCAAATCGGCCAAGGTTTTGGCCCCCGACAGGGGATGGCCACGGCGGGCCACCACCACCCGGTGGTTGTCACACAAGCGGTGCATGGCCAAGTCTGCCGAAGGCACTTGGTCGGGCGCAGCCCCCAGGTAGAAATCCACACGGCCGTTGCGCAAGTCAGCCTCCACGCCGGGCAACAAATCCTCGCGCAGCTCCAAACGCACCCGCGGGTAGGCTTTACGAAACACGGGTAGCGCTGAGGGCAACAAGCTCAGGTGCGGCATGATGGACAAGGCCGCCGACACCTCCCCCTCGTATTCCGCTTGGGGAATTTGCACCTCCTCGTGCAAGCGCTTGGCCTCTTGCACGATGCGACCCGCCCGGGTGGCAAACCGTTGGCCCCGCACCGTCAGACGCATCCCCGTGCTTTCCCTAGTGAACAAGGCCACGCCCGCATCCTTTTCCAAGGCCCGAATGCTGCGGGTGAGCGCCGGTTGCGGCAAGCCCAAGCGTCGGGCAGCCGCGCGCAAGCCCCCGTGCTCCACGACGGCCATGAAATGTTGCAGGTGATCGATGCGCATGCGGGAACCTCGCTGAACCTCACCACCACACGGTGAGCCTGGGCCTAGTGATTCCGATTTTGAATCACTTTTTCATTTTTGGAGCTTACACGAATCACGACCAAGCCCTAGAGTCCCGCCATCGCAATGAGGAGTCAACATGAGCAATCGAAAAAAAGCCCTGGTCACTGGCGGCGGCACCGGCATTGGGCGCAGCGCCGTGCTGGCACTGGCCCAAGCCGGCTACGACGTGGCCTTGGTTTACAGCAGCAGCGAGCAGCCTGCACAGGCCGTTGCCCAAGCGGCCCGCGCCCTGGGTGCCGACTGTTTCACCTTGAAATGTGACGTCAGCGACGACGCGCAGGTCAAGGCCATGATGGCCGAGGTGGGTCAACGTTTCGGGCATCTGGATGCGCTGGTGAACAACGCGGGCACGACCGCCCCGTGGAAGATGCGGGATCTCGACAGCCTGAACATGGACGATTGGGACCGGGTCTTCGACGTGAACGTCAAAGGCACCTTCCAAGTCACGCGCGCTGCGGTGCCCTGGCTCAAGCAAGGCACGGAACCCGCCATCGTCAACACCGCCAGCATCGTGGGCTTGCGCCCTGGCGCCCAGCCCCCACCTTATGCGGCCAGCAAAGCGGCCATCGTGAACCTGACCAAAACCCTGGCCTGGAACCTGGGCCCGCACATCCGGGTCAATGCCGTGGCGCCTGGCTGGATGGAAGGCGAATGGATGGAGCGCATGCTGGGCGAGAAATACAACGACCTCATGGGCGCTCGCGCCAAAGCCACGCCGCTGAAGCGATGCGTGACGGCCGACGATGTGGCCGAGGTCATGCTCAACCTGATTCAGGCCAACCGTTTTGTCACCGGCGAAATCGTGGTGATCGATGGCGGCTTCAGCGCATCCACCTGAAGGAGAACCCCATGCTTGAAGGCGTTGTGCCCTTTCCCCCTGAATTCGCTGCGCGCTACCGCGCCAAAGGCTATTGGCGTGATCAAACGCTGGCCCAAGAGTTTGCCGCGGTGTTTGCCCGACACGCCGAACGCGTGGCCCTGATCGACGGCGACACGGTGCTGACCTATGCCGACGTGGATCGCTTGTCGACCAACCTGGCGCTGAACCTCTGGGCGCTGGGCATGCGCCCGCTCGACCGCGTGATTCCCACCTTGCCCAATGTGCACGAGTTCGTGATTTTGTATTTCGCGCTGCAAAAAATTGGCGCCATCCCCATCGCGGCGCTGGTCACGCACCGCTTTGCCGAGATCAACCAATTTGCCGAACTGTCGGGCGCCAGTGTGTGCGTCTACCCCGACCGGGTGGGCGATTTCGAATTCGCTCCCGTCATCGAGCGGGTGCAACAAGCCAACCCCGCCCTGCGATTGCGCTTGGTGTTGGGCCAGGCCCGTGCGGGTGAACACAATTTGCGTGAACTCATCGATCGGCCCGCGACCTTGCCCCTGGACACCTTGTCAGCGGTGCAGATTGACCCCACCGACCCTTGCATCTTCCAGCTCTCGGGCGGCACCACGGGCATCCCCAAGCTCATTCCGCGCACCCACAACGACTACGCCTTCAACTCCAAGGAAGCCGCGCGCGTGACCGACCTGAATGGCGACGCGGTGCTGTTGCTGGTGTTGCCCATTGCGCACAACCTGCCCTTGGCTTGCCCCGGCATTCAGGGCTTTTTCTTCCATGGCGGCAAGGTGGTGTTGCATGGCAACACCCGCCCCGAGGAGATGTTCCAACTCATCGAGCGCCACGGCGTGACCCACCTCAAGGTGGTGCCTGCCCTGCTGATTCGCCTCATCAACGACCCCAGCGCCAACCGCTACAACCTGTCCAGCCTCAAGCTGATTCAAAGTGGCGGCCAACGCATGCAACCCGAGGTTCGGCAAAAAACCCGCGCCCTCATTCCTGGGGTGTTCGTGCAAGAAAACTTTGGCATGTCTGAGGGCACGCTGATGTTTGTGCGCGCCAGCGACCCCGAAGTGGTGAAACTGGAAACCTGCGGTCGCCCCGTCTGTGAAGACGATGAAGTCTTGCTGCTCGACGACGAAGGCCAGCCCGTGCCCGACGGCGAAGTGGGCGAACTCACCGTTCGCGGCCCCTACACCTTGCGGGGCTACTTTGGCGTGCCCGATTACAACGCCCGTCAGTTCACGCCCGATGGCTTTTACCGCTCGGGCGACCTCATGCGGCGCCACCCCTCGGGCAACTACGTGGTGGAAGGCCGCAAAAAGGATTTGATCAATCGGGGCGGCGAAAAAATCAGCGCCGAGGAAATTGAAAACCTCATCCTCATGCACGCGTCGGTGCAAAACGTGGCCATCGTGCCCATGCCCGATGCCAACATGGGCGAAAAAATGTGCGCCTACGTGGTGCTCAAACCCGGAACCACGCTCGACTTGCCCACGCTGGTGGCCTTCCTCATGACCAAGGAAATTGCCAAGTTCAAGCTGCCCGAGCGGCTGGAAGTGGTGACCGAGTTTCCCGTGTCCACGTTTGGCAAGGTGTCTAAAAAAGCCCTGGCCGAGCGCATCGCCCAGCAATTGGAACAAGAACAAGCAGGCCAAGCCTGAGAAAGCCCCCCATGAAAATCATCGACTTGCATTGCTACCCTGGCACCGACACTTGGATCACCTCCCAAGGCCCGTATCCCGGCGAATTGGCGCGCTACTGGAAACGCGAATGGGTGGGTAAAACCGAAGAAGCCGTGGTTCAGGAATTCACCGACGCCGGCGTGCTGGCTTGCTTGGTGGCCCTCGATTTGGAAATCTCCACCACCGCCCCCGCTTGCACCAACGAATACATCCACGACATGTGGAAGCGTCATCCCGATCGCATCATTCAGTGCTGGGGCACGCTGGAGCCCGCCAAAGGTGAGATTGCCATTCAACAAGCCCGCAAAGCCATGCGCGAGTTGGGCTTCATCGGCTTTCACTTTCACCCCATCATGCAGCGCTTTGCCGTGAGCGATCACCGCTACTACCCCTTGTTTGAAGAGCTCAACAGCTTGGGAGCGGCCGTCATGATCGACGTGGGCACCACGGGCATGGGTGCGGGCATGCCTGGCGGCAATGGCGCCGTGATTCGTCATGCACACCCCAAGCACATCGACCAATTGGCGGCCGACTTCCCCAACCTCAAAATCATCATGGCCCACCCGGGCTGGCCTTGGGTGGATGAAACCACGGCGGTGGCGCTGCACAAAGGCAATGTCTATTGGGAAATGTCGGGTTGGGCGCCCAAACACTTCCCGGGCAACCTCAAGGTTGACATTCGAGGCCGCTTGCAAGACAAGATCATGTTCGGCAGCGACTACCCCTCCATGCCCTACGAGCGCATCTTGCGCGAGTGGGACGAGCTGGGCTACAAGCCCGAGGTGATGGAGAAGATCATGCACGGCAATGCCGAGCGCATTTTGGGCTTGTGAAGCCCCCTAACGGGGTTTTCCCGCATCCCGCGGGAAACCCCGTCATTCCGCGTGTTCCCGAACTAAACTGTAAAAATTATTCCAAGCCAAATTGAGGAGTTTCCAAATGTCCACCATCAGCCGCCGTGTTTTCGCTGCTTCCGCTGTCGCCACTGCTGCCCTCATGAGCAGCTTCGGTGCCCAAGCTGCCGAGTTCACTTTCCGCTTCCACCAGCAACTGCCCCCACAGGGCAATGTGCCCAAGTTCGCCATCGTGCCTTGGATTCAAAAAGTGGAAAAAGAAAGTGGCGGCCGCATCAAGATTCAGCACTTCCCGGCCATGCAGTTGGGTGGCAAGCCTCAAGAGAGTTTCGACCAAGTCAAAAACGGCTTTGTGGACTTCACCTGGACGGTGCTGGGTTACACCCCGGGCCGCTTCCCCAAAACCGAAGTGTTTGAATTGCCCTTCATGCTGACGACCAACGCCGAAAACGGCTCCAAGGCCGTCATGGAATACGTCCAGAAGAACGCCATGGAAGAGTTCAAGGACGTCAAGCTCGTGGCGGTGCACGTGCACGGCGCCGGCATGTTCCACACCAAGACCCCCATCACCCGCCTCGAAGACCTCAAAGGCTTGAAGGTACGTGGTGCTTCCCGCGTGATCAACGACATGTTGCAAAACCTGGGCGCTGTGCCCGTGGGCATGCCCGTGCCAGCCGTGGGCGAGGCCTTGTCCAAAGGCGTGATCTCGGGTGCACTGGTGCCTTACGAAATCGTGCCCACCCTCAAGCTGCATCAATTGGTGAAAAACCACACCAGCTTCGCCGATGGCTCGGCGCTCTACACCGCCACCTTTGGCGTCGTGATGAACAAGGCCAGCTACAACAAGCTGCCCGCCGACCTGAAAAAAGTCATCGACAACAACTCGGGCATTGAAGCCGCCGCCCTCTTTGGTCGCGCCATGGACAAAGGCGACGTGATGGGCAAAGAGCTGATCAAGAAAGCCGGCAACAACTTCGTGACCCTCGACGCCGCTTCGGCCTCCCCCTTCAAGCGTCAAGGCAATGCCACGCGCGAGCAGTGGGTGGCTGACGCCAAGAAGAACGGCATCGATGGCGCCAAGCTGCTCAAAGAAGCCGAAGACCTGATGGCCAAATACAGCAAGTAAGTCCAGCCGCACAACACCCCTTCACATGGTTTATCGAATCTTTTACGCCCTGTGTGTGTTCGGGGTGTTGATGCTGGCGGCCATCTCTGGCCTCAGTGTCATCAGCATCACCGGGCGAGCCCTGACCGACTTCGGTTTGCGCCCGGTGCCCGGCGACTTCGAAATGGTGGAAGCGGGCACGGCCTTGGCCGTGTTCTGCTTCATGCCCATGTGCCACTTGCTGCGTGGGCATGCCAACGTCGACTTGTTCTACCAACGCTTCTCCCCCGCATTTCAGCGCCTGATCGACGCCTTGTGCGATGGCCTGATGTTGGTGTTGTGGGGCGTCATTGCGTGGCGCACCACCTTGGCTGCGATGGAATTCAAAGCCAACGGCGAACTCACCTTCATCTTGCAATTTCCCTTGTGGTGGCCAGTCTCGGCCTGTGCCTTGATGGCAGTGCTCGGTTGCCTGGCCTACGTCCACAAGCTCCTCGAAACCTTGGGCGTGCTGCAAACGCCAGCGGCGTTTCGCCCCATGTCTGCTGCTGAGAAACATTGATGGATCCCATCCAACTGGCCCTGTGGTCGTTCCCCGTGCTGTTGGGGCTGATTTTTTTGGGGGTTCCCATTGCCCTGGCCATGATGCTCGTCGGCTTGGTGGGTTCTTTCGTGATCTTTGGTTCCATCGACCCGTTGTTGACCCAGTTCAACCTCATGGCCTACAGCCAGTTCTCCACCCACTCCTTGTCCATCATTCCCCTGTTTTTGCTCATGGGGCAATTGGCATCGGTGGGTGGCATGTCCAAGGCCTTGTTCAAGGCGGCTGAGACTTTCATTGGCCATCGCAAAGGCGGGGTGGCCATGGCCGCCATTGGCGCTTGCGCGGGCTTTGGTGCGGTTTGCGGCTCTTCGTTGGCCACAGCGGCCACCATGGGCCAAGTGGCCTTGCCCGAATTGCGTCGTGCCGGTTACGACCCTGGCCTGGCCACGGGGGCCTTGGCTGCCGGTGGCACCTTGGGCATTCTGATTCCGCCGTCCATTGTGTTGGTCATCTACGCCATCTTGGCCGAGCAAAACATCGCCGTGTTGTTTGCCGCCGCCATGGTGCCAGGCGTGCTGGCGGCTTTGGGCTACATGGCCGTCATTTCGTTGCGGGTGCACCTGAACCCCAGTTTGGCCGGTGAAATTCCGCCCTCCCCCTGGTCCGAGCGTTGGCGCGCCCTCATTGACATTTGGCCTGTGGTCACCATTTTTGTGGTGGTCATTGGCGGCATTTACCTGGGCATCTTCACCCCCACCGAAGGCGCTTCGGTGGGCGTGGTGACCACCGGCTTGCTGGCGTGGGCGCGTGGGGGCATCACCAAAGCCTCCCTCAAAGGCATCATCACCAGCACCGCCAGTGGCAGTGCCATGGTGTATTTCATTGTGCTGGGGGCGGGTGCTTTCAACACCTTCTTGGCGTTGTCGCAAATGCCGCAAGAGTTGGCGGGCTGGGTGGGCGAGTTGCAGGTCAACCCCTACATCATCCTCACCGCCATCCTGATCTTTTATTTGTTGCTGGGCTGCGTGATGGATTCCTTGTCCATGATTTTGCTCACCATCCCCATTCTGTTCCCCGTGGTGAGCGGCCTGGACTTTGGCCTGACGCCCGACCAAACCGCCATCTGGTTTGGGGTGCTGGTGCTGATCGTCGTGGAAGTGGGTTTGATCACCCCGCCGGTGGGCATGAACCTGTTCATCATTCAGGCCATGGCCACTGACATTCCCATCCAGGCCACTTATCGCGGTGTGATGCCGTTTGTGTTGTCTGACTTGGTGCGCGTGGCCGTGCTGGTGGCGCTACCCTCGCTCACCCTGTGGCTGCCCAGTTTCATCACTTGATCGGTGCCACGCACCGAAACCCGATGTAAACCACGCGGGTGTCCCGGGGCTTGGTGGCCACATCGTCCTCGCGTTGACGCGCTGGCCCATACCACCAAGACCCGCCCCGGGTGATGCGTTCACGGTCCGACCCGCCGTCGACCCATTCCCACACGTTCCCGCCCATGTCCCACAAGCCATTCACGCCAGGCTGGGTTTGCATCACCGGCACGTGACCTTGGCCGCGCCACAAACGCCCCTCGGGGGCCACCCCGCGCGAGCTGCCGCAACCCGATAAACACTGGCTGCCCTGGGCAG
This sequence comes from Betaproteobacteria bacterium, assembly GCA_038126555.1. Taxonomy (GTDB): domain Bacteria; phylum Pseudomonadota; class Gammaproteobacteria; order Burkholderiales; family Burkholderiaceae_C; genus Limnohabitans. The sequence goes on along the minus strand of JAYPFZ010000001.1, from coordinate 59,426 downwards.
TGGCCCCGTTGGGATAGGGATAGCGACGCCCCGTTTCCCAACCTGCCGGGGCTGGCTCGCGTTGCTCGAGATAGGCGGCTCGCGTCCACTCGGCATCGGTGGGCAATCGCTTGCCAAAAAACTGGCAAATGCGCTGGGCCTCGTCGAAGTTCAAATGCACGGCAGGCTCGGCATCGGAGCCGGCTTGCCCATAGGGCGCCCGCCAAGTCCATCCCGGCTTTTGCGTCCAGCCGGCCTCATAGACCGAGCCACCGCCATCGCGCTCGGCTTGGCTCACAAAACCTGTGGCTTGGGCCATGCGTTTGACTTGTCCGATGGTCATTTCATGCGCGTCCCAGCGCAAGCCATGAATGGTCAACTCAGGGGCCACCGTGGCCCCCGCAATGCCGCTGAATCCCGTCACGCCCCAACCCAGCCACAGGGCCCAGCGAACCCCACGATGCTTGCCATTCCGTTGCATGTTGCCCTCTGCCGTTGAATCCTTTGGAGGCATTCAACCGCAAAGCGCGATCACCCACGGGGACTGTGGGCAATGGGTCGCCGTCAACGCGAGGCGTCAAAGGCCGAAGCCAGGCGCGCGAGCGAAGCCTCGTTCAACTGGCCGGCCAAGGCATCGAGGCTGAGCTGGTGCATCAGCCATTCGGTGCGCGCCTTCAGCCACGCCATTTCGGCCGCTGCTGCATCGTTGCGGGCATTGAGCAAATCCAGGGTGGTGCGATCGCCCACTTGATGCCCCACTTCGGTTGCGCCCAGCCGGGACTGGCTGGCCCGGTGGGCCACTTGCAAGGCCTGCACCTGGGCTTGCGTCGTGGGAATGGCCAGCCACGTGGCCTGCAGCTGTTGCATGACCTCGCGATCGCCCGCTTGCAGTTCTGCCTCGCGTTGTTGGGCCACAGCCAACAACTCTTGGGCTTTGGCGGATCGCAAGCCACCCAGGCCCAAAGGCAAGGTGAAGCTCACGCCCACGAATTGATGTTGTTGCCCCGAGCTGCCTGAGCCCAGGTAGCTCGTGCCCTGCATGCGCTCCACCGAGGCCACCCCCACCAAATCCAATCGGGCTTGGGCGGTGAGGTCGGCGCTTCGCAGGTTGTTCTGGGCCAGTCGATGGCGCTCGGCCAGGATCAGCAACTGGGGGTTGTGGGCTCTGGCGCGTTGCATCCACTCGGTCAAATCGAGCGGGGTCGCGCTGGGCTGAATTGGCCCATCCTGGGCCTTCAGGCCCGTGGGGCGAAGTTGCGCCAGGGCAATGCCTGACGACGCCGACAAGGTTTGGCGCAACACCTCCCATTGCTGGCGCGTGGCCAAGGCTTGTGCGCGCAAGCTGGCCGCGCGGGCTTGGGTTTCATGGGTGTCGGTCACGGCAGCCGCACCCAGTTTGAAGCGGTCTTGCGCCTCTTGGGCCATGCGCTCAACGGCGGCCAATTGTTGGGCATTCAAGGCCAGCTGGCGCTCCAGCACCAGCCACTGAAAGTAACGCTGCGCGGTGGTGAGCAGCAATTGCTGGGCTTGCAGCTGCGCCTGCCACTCGGTCAGGTGCGACGCCTGGGTGAGTTGCGTTTGTTGCAGGCTTTTTTGTGGGTTCACCAAGGGCAAGCGCGCTTGCACCTCGGTGCTGCCGACCGCAGCCTGGCGCAGCTCGGTTTCGAACTGTGCGCCACCGGGAATGCTCATGCCAGGCGCATTGAAACGCGCCCCGTCGACTTGGCTGGCGTGGGCACCCTGCCCCACGCGGGTTTGCCATTGCCATTCGGCTTGCATCACCGATTGGCTTTGCAACTGCAAGGCCTGCGCTTGTTGGCGCTGGGCTTGCACCGCGCGCATGATGGGGTCATGGGCTTTCACCCCCGCCCAGACCTCGCTGAGGTTTTGTGCGAAGGCCGCACCCGAGAGGCTGGCCAGCCAAAGCGGCGTCCAAGCCACCCAACGCAAAAGCAAGGGCCGGTGGGTCATGCGGTTCTCCCGAGTCAATCAGCAGCCGGCTTCAAGGCCGAGCTTGCGCAAAATGGTTTCCATCAAACACCACTTGGTGAGGGCACTTTGCAGCAAATTGGCGCCCACAAAGGCGGTGAAGGCCAGCCACCATTCGCTTTGAAACACGGGGCTGGCTTGAATGCCCAGTGCCAAGGAAGCCAGAATGAACACGCCAGCGATGAGTCGAACGAGTTGCCAAGATTTCATGAGTTACTCCTGAGAGGTTGAGGTGAAGTCATTGAATTCGTGGCGATAAGCCACGTAATACAACAGGGGGATGACCACCAGGGTGAGCAAGGTGGACACCAAAATGCCAAAGATGAGGGAGATGGCCAAGCCATTGAAAATGGGGTCATCGAGGATGAAGAAGGCACCCAACATGGCGGCCAAGCCGGTGAGGATGATGGGCTGCGAGCGCGTCACGGCCGAGTCCACCACGGCTTTGGCAAAGGGCACGCCCTCTTGAATTTGCAGGTTGATGAAGTCAACCAACAAAATGGAGTTGCGCACGATGATGCCCGCCAAGGCAATCATGCCAATCATGCTGGTGGCCGTGAACTGCGCGCCCAACAAGGCATGGCCGGGCATCACCCCGATGATGGTGAGCGGAATCGGCGCCATGATGATCAGCGGTGTCAGGTAAGAGCCAAACTGCGCCACCACCAACAGGTAAATCAAGACCAAGCCCACGGCATAGGCTGCCCCCATGTCACGAAAGGTTTCGTAGGTGATTTGCCATTCGCCGTCCCACTTCAGGGCGTAACCCCGTTGGCTGTCATCGGGCTGGCGGATGAAGTATTCCGACAAGGGCTGACCATCAGGCGTCTGAATCGCCTGAATGGCCGAGCGCATTTGGAACATGCCGTAGAGCGGGCTGTCCACCGCCCCGGCCATGTCGGCAGTGACGAAATTCACCGGCATCAAGTCCTTGTGAAAAATGGGCTGCTCCACCGATTGCGTCACCACTTGCACCAACTCACGAATGGGCACCAAGCGGCCATTGCTGGCCCGTACCGTCAATTGCAAGACCTCGTCGAGGCTGCCTTGGCGTTCGGCCGGCAACATCAGCTGCGTGGGTGCTGGGTATTTGCTGCCATCGTGCAAGAAAGTCACGGGCTCACCGGCCAGGCCGGCCCGCAAGGTGGTGACGATGGCTTGCTGAGGCACCCCCAACAGGGCCGCTTTGCGACGGTCCACTTTCAATTGCAGTTTGGGCGCGTGGGCGATGCTGGAGTCATCCACATCGACCACGCCTGGCGTTTGCTCGAAGACCGCACGCACGGCCTTGGCGACGGCTTCGCGACCAGCCGCCTGTGGCCCATAAATTTCAGCGACGATGGGCGAGCGAACTGGCGGCCCCGGGGGCACTTCCACGACCTTCACATTGGCACCATGGCGTGCGCCAATGCGTTGCAATTCGGGGCGCAAACGGGTGGCGATGGCATGGCTTTGTGCCTGGCGATGGGCCTTGTCCACCAGGTTCACCTGAATGTCGCCCAGCTCGTTGGCGTTGCGCAGGCCGTATTGGCGAACCAAGCCATTGAAGTTGATGGGCGAGGCCACCCCCGCATACACCTGATAGTGCTCGACCTCGGGCACGGTGGCCAAATGGTTGCCCAGCTCTTGCAAGGCCGCGGCGGTGCGCTCCAGCGAGGTGCCCGCAGGCATGTCGACCACCACCTGAAACTCTGACTTGTTGTCAAAGGGCAGCATCTTGAGCACCACCCATCCGCCAATTGGCAAGGCCACCGACACCCCAATCAAGCCAAACACGCCCAGCCACACCCAACGGCGATGGCGGGCCCCGTGCACGGGATCGAGCAAAGGCTTGAAGATGCGATGGAAGACTGGGCGCAAGCGCGCGCTCAACCCGCCGTGATCGTGGGCCGTGGATTCACCCGTGGCTTTGAGCCAAATGCGGGCCAACCAAGGCGTGACGATGAAGGCAATGGCCAAGGACAACAACATGCCCATGCTGGCGTTGATGGGAATGGGGCTCATGTAGGGCCCCATGAGGCCAGACACAAAGGCCATGGGCAACAGGGCCGCAATCACGGTGAAGGTCGCCAAGATGGTGGGACCGCCCACTTCATCCACAGCATGGGGAATGATGGCGCGCAGTTTTTTCTCGGGGTAGAGCTGCATGTGGCGGTGAATGTTCTCCACCACCACGATGGCATCGTCGACCAAAATCCCAATGGAAAAAATCAGGGCAAACAGCGACACCCGGTTGAGGGTGAAGCCCCAGGCCCACGACGCAAACAGCGTCACCGTGAGGGTGAGCAGCACTGCGGTGCCCACAATCGCCGCTTCACGCCGACCCAGTGCCAAAAACACCAGGGCCACCACCGAGGCTGTGGCGAACAGCAGCTTTTGAATCAGTTTCATGGCCTTGTCGTTGGCCGTGGCGCCGTAGTTGCGCGTTTCCAGCACTTGCACGTCGCTGGGGATCACCGTGCCCTTGAGTTGCTCCACGCGGTGGATCACGGCATTGGCCACATCGATGGCGTTTTCACCGGCTTTTTTCGTGACCGACACCGTCACGGCCGGATGCTCGGTGACGCCGTCCGCGCCACGCTGGCCAGTCCACACATAACGCGAGGGCGGCAAGGGGCCTTCTTGCACCCGCGCCACATCCTTCAAGAAGACCGGCTTGCCCTGCACCACACTGACCACCAAATCGCCCACTTCGCTGGCTCGGGCCAAAAAGGGCCCCGCCTCCACGGTGACGGCCTGATCGCCCTGAATGAGTTTGCCCACCGGCAAGCCCATGTTGGCCGACTGCAAGGCCTGGCGCAACTCTTGAACCGTGACGCCACTGCTGGCCATGCGCTGGGCGTCCATTTCCACGCGCACGGCGCGGCTGGAACCGCCCACCGTGACCACGTCGCGTGTGCCCGGCACGCGCTTGATTTCAGACTCCATGCTCACCGCCACGCGCTCGAGGTCGTAAGGTTGCGATTGCTCGGTGGGGTCAAACAAAGTGAGCGTGACAATGGGCACGTCTTCGATGCCCTTGGGCTTGATCAGGGGCTCCAGCACCCCCAGGTTGCGCGGCAACCAGTCGGTGTTTTCACGCACCGTGTCGTGCAAGCGCACCAGGGCCTCGGTGCGTGAGACGCCCACCTTGAACTGCACGGTGAGCATGGCCACGCCGGGCTGGGCCGCCGAATAAATGTGCTCGACCCCGACCATTTTCGAGAGCACTTGCTCGGCGGGAATCGCCACCATGTTTTCCACGTCTTGAACCGAGGCGCCGGGGAATGGCACGATCAGGTTGGCCATGGTGACGTTGATTTGCGGCTCTTCCTCACGCGGGGTCATGAGCACGGCAAAGATGCCCAACAACAAAGCCACCAAGGCCAACAAAGGCGTGAGGTGGGCCGCTTGAAACCAGGCGGCAATGCGACCGGACACGCCCAAAGGCGGGTGCGCGGGGTGTTGATGCGGATCGTGGGGGTTCAGCGGATTCATGCAAATGGCTCCCTTGGGGCTCAGTGGGCGCGGCGCGTGGCCAACTCGGGCTGGGTCACCACCGACTCACCGGCTTTCACCCCCGACAAGACCTCGACCTGTTGGCCTTCTTCACGGCCCAAGCGAACTTGGCGCAGCAGCGGCTGACCTTGGGCATTGAGCACGTAAATGCCCGTCATTTCGCCTCGGCGCACCACGGCCGAGGTGGGCAACCACAGGCCCTTGGGCAACACCCCTTCGGGGGCCGGCAGCCAAATGCGGGCGTGCATGCCGGGCGTGAGACCAGTCACTTCACGCGATAACAACAAGCGCAAATCCATGGTGTGGGTGACGGCGTCGACGGCCGGAATCAATTCCACGCTGGCTGGGGTTTGCAAGCCCGAGCTCACCCCAGGCACTTCGTAGCGCAAGGCGGCTTTCGAGCGCTCGGCAGCACCCTTAAGGGTTTGCGGCAAGGCACCCCGCACACGCAAAGCACTGGGATCGTGCATGACCACCAAGGGGCGACCCGGCATGGCCATGTCCCCCACACTCACCGGCACTTGGCTGATCACGCCCGAGAACGGCGCGCGCACCAAGAAGAAACCCCGCTGGGCTTGGGCGGCCTGGGTGTTGGCCTCCAAGGCCTGCACTTGGGCCTTGGCGGCATCGAATTGCGCTTGTGCGCGGTCGAGTGCGGCTTGGGCGATGTATTGCTTCTTGAAGAGTTCACGCTGGCGCTCCAACTCCTGAGCCGCCAAGGTTTGCTGCGTGCGTGCGGCCAGCCACTGGGCTTGGGCGCCTTGCACCTGTTGTTGGGCCGCCCGAGCATCGAGCTCCAACAACACCTGCCCCGCCTGCACCCGATCGCCGGCCTTGACGCGGATGCTGACGATGCTGCCCGGTACTTGGGTGGACAAGGTGGCATCACGCACCGCCTCGACCGTGGCCTCGATGGACACCTGCTGGTGGTTGCCCGCAGGGGCACTGACCGTCAGGGTGGGCAAGCTCGGTGCCGCCGTGGCCGGCGCGGTGGCGCTGGCGGCCCAGGCCGATTGAGCCAAGCCAAGCGCCAGGAGCCAATGGAGTTTGAGGGCTTTATTCATGATGTTTGATCAATTGCTTGTTTGCGTGATTGCGCAATTGTAGGATAATTTAACTTGTTGTCAAATCCCAATTGAAAAGAAGACCCATGAAAGATTTGCCCGATCAAGCCCTCAAAGCCATTTCCGCCTACTTTCAGGTGCTGGCGGAGCCCACGCGCTTGAAGATCCTCAACCTGTTGCGGGATCAGCCGCGCCATGTGAGCGAGTTGGCCGAGTTGTCGGGCTTTTCAGCGGCCAATGTGTCGCGCCACCTCACCCAACTGGCCCAGCAAGGCTTGGTGGTGCGCGAGACCCGGGGGCAAAACGTGTATTACCAAGTGGCCGATCCCTCCATCTATCAACTCTGCGATCTGGTGTGTGGTCACATTGCCAAGCGATACGAGCGCTCGGCCCACGAAGCCAACTTGTTCAACCTGCACTGAAATCACCCGCACCGTGAAACCGTCCCCATTTCTGGCCACGCTGCTGATGGTCGGCGCCACCTTGGGTTGGGGCATGGCCGGCGCCGTGACCCGGCAACTCGATCAAGCCAAGGGCTTTGAAGTCACCTTTTGGCGCAGCGCTTTCACCCTCATCAGCCTGTTGGTTTTGCTCACCCTTTGGAAAGGGCCGAGGTATTGGCGACAGATCCGCTGGAACGACCGCGCCACCTGGGTGTCTGGCGCTTGCTGGAGCGTGATGTTCACGGCCTTCATGCTGGCGCTGACGCTCACCCCCACCGCCAATGTGTTGGTGACCCTCGCCGCCGGGCCCTTGCTCACGGCCTTGTTGTCGCGGCTGATTTGGTCACAGCGCCAAAGCCGCCAAACCTGGTGGGCCATTGCCGTGGCGGGAGCGGGCATCGTGTGGATGTTTGGCCATGAGTTGCAAACTGGCCACTACACGGTGATCGCCGGCATGCTGGTGGCCTTGGCGGTGCCCGTGGCTGCCGCGGTGCAGTGGAACGTGATTGGTCAAAGCCCGTCGGGCGATGGCTTGCTCAACTCGGTGGTGCTGGGTGCTGCGGGCTCTTGCCTCATGACCTGGCCCTTGGCACTGCCTTTGGAAGCCAGCGTGCGCGATTTGCAATGGTTGGCCGTGTTGGGGCTGTTTCAGCTGGCCGTGCCCTGCTTGTTGGCGGTGCTGGCGGCGCGCACCTTGCGGGCGGCTCAAATGAGTTTGCTGTCCTTGCTGGAAGTGGTGTTTGGCATTGGCCTGGCTTGGTGGCTGGCCAACGAAACCCCAACGGCCAATGTCTTAACGGGCGGGGTGTTGGTGCTGGGGGCTTTGGTGGTCACCAGTTGGCTGGATTTGCGGCCCGCCCCACAGGCCGCCCCTCAGGCCGCTCAGCCCTCCGCCAACAACTGACGCACCGCTTCAGGTTTTGGCAAGGGGGCAACCGCGCCAAACCCTTGGGTGGTGAGGGCTGCTGCCGCGTTGGCATAACGAATGGCCTGCGCTGGCGCATCGCCTTGGGCCAATCGCGCCAAGAACGCACCGTCAAAGCAATCGCCTGCCCCGGTAGCGTCCACCACGTTCACCGGGTGCGCCGGCCAATGCTGGGGCGCCTGGCCAGTCCGACTCAGCCAAACGCCATCGCCGCCCATTTTCAACACCACTTGGTGCGCGCCCTGGCGATGGCACCAAGCCAGCACCGCTTCGGGGGTGCTTTCGCCGCTGAGCCAGCGGCCATCTTCTAGGCTGGGCATGAACCAATCGCATTGCGCCAGGGTGGCCACGATGATGGCGCGTGCCCGTTCGCGCGGCCACAAGCGCTCGCGCACATTGGGGTCGTAGGCGATTTGCGTGCCGTGCTGGCGGGCCACCGCAATGGCATGAAACACGGTGTCGGTAGCCGATTGGCTGATGGCCTGGCTGATGCCAGACACCTGCAAAAACCGTGCATTGGCAATGACCGATTCGGGCAGCTGGTCGGGCCGCATGCGACTGGCCGCCGAGCCTGCCCGCGCGTAGCTGAATTCATGACCCGCTGGGCCATGGGTGACGAAATACAAACCCGTGGACGCGCCCGCTTCTACCACCACCCCATCGGTGTTCACGCCCTCGTGTTGCCACAGTTGCAGCAACAGCCGACCAAAGGCATCGTCGCCCAAGCGGGTGAGGTAAGCGCAACGTGCGCCTTGACGGGCCGCCGCCACGATGGCGTTGGAGGTGTCGCCGCCATAGCCTTGCACAAAGTGTTGCGGGGCCTCGGGGCGGGACTGGTTGAACTCCACCATGGCTTCGCCCAAAGCCACCACATCCCAGCGTCGATCGTCATTCATGCGTCTCATCTTATCGCTGGGATTGAGGCACACTGCAGGCCATCATGCCCGTTTTGAACACCCAGCACCTGAGCTCCCTCCCCCCCACCGTGGCTCCACTGGGCTACGACCGCAACGCCTTGCAAACGGGCATCGTGCACCTGGGATTGGGGGCTTTTCATCGGGCTCACCAAGCCCTTTACACCCAAAGCGTGTTGCAAGCGGGCGATGCACGCTGGGGCATTGCCGGGGTGAGCCTGCGCTCCGAGCAGGTGCCCCAGACCCTCAATGACCAAGACCGGCTCTACACCGTGTTCGAACGACATGGTGCGCAGGGCCAAGCCCAACTGGTGGGCGCGCTGACCCACGCTTGGCACGCGCCGAGTCAACGCGCCCAAGTGCTGGCAGCGCTGGCCAACCCAGCGGTGAAGGTGGTCACCCTCACCGTGACCGAGAAAGCCTATGGCTTGCACCCGGCCACCGGTGCGCTCGATGAAGCGCACCCTCAGGTGCGTCACGACCTGACCCATGCACACGAACCCCAGGGGGTGTTGGGCTATTTGAGCGAGGCCTTGCGCTTGCGCGACCCTGCGGCGCCCTTGACCTTGGTGTGTTGCGACAACATGGCCAACAACGGCGATGTGCTCCACCGGCTGCTCGGCGACTTCACCCAGCGCCTGGACCCCCAGCGCTGGGCACGTTGGTCAGACCATTTGCAATGCCCCAACACCATGGTCGATCGCATCGTGCCTGCCGCCACCGAATCCAGCCTGGCGTGGGCGCAATCGCAACTCGGGGTGCGCGACGCCGCCGCCGTGGTTTGCGAGCCCTTCACCCAGTGGGTGATCGAAGATCGATTTGCCGCTGAACGCCCCGAATGGGAACGGGCTGGCGCCTTGTTGGTGCCAGCCGTTGGGCCGTTTCAGGCCATGAAGCTGCGCTTGCTCAACGGCAGCCACTCCGCCATTGCCTACCTGGGCCAATTGCTTGGCGTGGACACCGTGGCGCAAGTGATGGCCAGCCCCCCGCTGGCGGCCTTTGTGCGTGAACTCATGACGCAAGACCTGTTGAGCGTCACCGCAGTGCCGGCCGGCTACGACGCGCAACGTTATTGCGACGATTTGCTCCATCGGTTCGAGAACGAGAGCCTGGCGCACCGCACCGAACAAATCGCCATGGATGGCACGCAAAAGGTGGCGGTGCGTTGGCTGCCCGCATTGCGCGACGCCCTGGCACGCCAACAAGCCTTGCCCCGATTGGAATGGGCGCTGGCAGCGTGGCTGCACTACCTCAAACACCCCGTGAATGCCCAAGGCCAAGCCCTCGCCGTCCAAGACCCTGGCGCTGCGGCCTTACAAGCACTTCTGGCCGACGCCCAAACCCCTGCTGAGGCTCTGGCTGCCGCCTTGTCACACGCGCCCGTGTTTGGGTCCGCGCCCTGGCCCACCGAATGGCAGCAACGGGTGGCTGCGCATGGCGAGCGCCTGAAAACTCAGGGGGTGTTGGCCAGCTTGGCGGCGCTGGGCGCGTCGTAAACGACGATGTGTTCGGGCATGACGCGAATGCCAATGCGCTCGCCCACCGCATGGTCGTGGTGGCTGGGCACCAGCGATTGCAGCTCTTGGCCATCGCCCAAATCCAGCACATACAAAAATTCCGAACCGCGAAATTGCTTGCGCACAATGCGCGCCTTCACCGGGGCCGCGTCGTCGTGCACCACATCGTCGGCCCGCATGAGCACTTCGCACACGCCTTGGGTTTGATCGGTCTGCGGCATGGGCGACAACCATTCCCCCAAGGGGGTGATGACGCGTCGTTGCTGGCCTTCGCTCACCCACTGCGCGGGCAGCAACACCCCATGACCAATGAAGCTGGCGACAAAACGCGTTTGCGGCCGGTGGTAGGTGTCGTAGGCATTGCTCCACTGGTGCAAGTGCCCTTCGTTCATGACGCCAATGACATCGGCAATGGCAAAGGCTTCCATCTGATCGTGGGTCACCATCAGGGCCGTGGCCCCCGCCGCTTTCAAAATGCGCCGCAGGTCCTGAGCCAAGCGCTCGCGCAATTCAATGTCCAAGCTGGAAAACGGCTCATCGAGCAACAACAAATCGGGCTTGGGGGCCAAGGCCCGTGCCAAGGCCACGCGCTGCTGCTGGCCGCCCGAGAGTTGGTGCGGGTGGTGATGGGCGCGATCGGCCAACCCCACCAAGCCCAGCACCGCTTGCACCCGTTGCTCACGCTCGGCAGGCGCCCAGCGGTGCAGGCCATAGGCCACATTGGCCGCCACGCTCAGGTGGGGGAACAAGGCGAAGTCTTGAAACACCATGCCCACCCGCCGTTGCTCGGGCGGAACCTGTGTGCCCTGGCCGCTGACCAGCCGTTGGCTGAGCAAGATCTCGCCCTCGCTCGCGGGCTCCAAACCCGCGACGGCCCGCAACAAACTGGTTTTGCCGCAGCCCGATGGCCCCACCAAAGCCCCCAATTCACCCTGAGCCAGACTCAGGCTGACCCGATGAACCGCCGGCTGGGCTTGCGCAGGGTATTGAATCGACAGGGCTTTTAATTCCAGATGCATGGGCGCATTGTAGGAATCAACCCATGCCCCCTGCGGGGAAGTGGCCTGCCTAGAATGCGAGGTCGTTGATTCACCCCTCACCCCATGTTCTCCAGGTTTCGCTGGCCCTCAGCGTCAACGCTTGCTCTGACCGCTTTGACCCTCGTGCTCATCTGGCCCACGCTGGTGATTTGGCATGCCTGGTTCGAATCGGACACCAGCAGCTGGGACTTGTTGCGCAACATGGCTCAAACCGTGTTGCCCGACTACACCCTCACCACCGTGGGTTTGTGTCTGGGCGTGATGGTCGGCGCTGGCAGCATGGGCTTGGTGAGCGCAACCCTGGTGACGGTGTTTGAGTTTCCAGGACGCCGCGTGTTGGAGTGGTTGTTGTTGTTGCCGCTGGCGGCGCCCGCGTTCATCGTCGCTTTCGCCTACACCGACTTTTTGCAATTCAGCGGTCCGCTGCAAAGCCTGTGGCGATCCCTCAGTGGCGCGCAAGCTCCCCTGTGGCCCGACGTGCGCAGCACGGGTGGAGCCATCTGGGTCTTCTCGCTCACCCTTTACCCGTATGTGTATTTGCTGGTTCGGGCTGCGCTGCTTGAACGCGCCACCCACCTCATGGCCAGCGCGCGACTCCTGGGCGCTGGGCTCACCCGGCGTTTGCTCACCATTGCCTGGCCAATGGCTCGCCCCGCCCTGGTGGCGGGCTTGGCGCTGGCGCTCATGGAGACCTTGGCCGACTATGGTGTCGCCAGCTACTTTGGCATCCAAACCTTCAGCGCCGGCATCTTCAAAGCCTGGTTGGTGATGGACGAGCCCCGTGTGGCCGCACAACTCAGCACCTTGTTGCTGCTGGGGGTGCTGGTGGTGCTCACCTGGGAGCACCGTGCACGACGTCACCTGCGCTTTCATGCGCGCAACCACGCCACCGACACCCACGAACACCAACCCGTGCGATTGCAAGGTGGCTGGGCTGGGCTGGCCACCGTGCTCACCACCCTGCCCGTGCTCTTGGGCTTTGTGTTGCCCGCAGCGATCTTGATCCACGCCATGATGGGCCGCGAGACGGATTGGGCCTGGGGCCGATTTGTGTCGTGGTCGCTCAACAGCTTGTCACTGGCCAGTCTCACCGCTGTGCTGGCCGTGGCTTTGGCCTTGGCCTTTGGTCGCGTGTTGCGGGTGCGCCGCGATGCGCTCACCCGCGCGGGGGCCCACACCGTGGGCTTGGGCTATGCCTTGCCCGCCACCTTGCTGGTGGTGGGCATCCTCACCACGCTGACCCAGCTCGACGCCTTCACCGGGCTGGGTTTGGCGGGCTGGTTCACCACCACGGGCATGGCGCTCATTTGGGCCTACCTGATTCGCTTCACCGCCGTGGCGCAAAAGTCCATTGAAAGTGGGTATTCGCGCATCCCCCCCACGCTCGACGAGGCCTCGCAAACCCTCGGGCAAACGGCGAGCGCCACGTTTTGGCGGGTGCATTGGCCATTGCTGCGCACCAGCAGTTTGAGCGCCTTGTTGTTGGTGTTTGTCGATGTCATGAAAGAGCTGCCGGCCACCCTGGCCTTGCGGCCGTTTGACCACGACACCTTGGCGGTCGTGGCCTATCAATTGGCCCGCGACGAACGGCTCGGCGACGCCGCTTTGCCTGCCCTGGCCTTGGTTGGCGTGGGCCTGTTGCCCGTTTGGTTGTTGATCCGGGCCATGCGACGACAAAACTAAATGCGAATTATTCTCATTTGCGTTATACTGACGGCATCCGTTTCCAACTTTTGAAGTCACGCAAATGTCTAAGCCTTTGAAAAAACTGGCCTTTTCTCTGATTTTGGCGGCCGCAGCCAGCGGCAGCGCCTGGGCAGCCGGCAGCCTGAACATCTATTCGGCTCGCCATTACCCCAGCGATGAACAGCTCTACCAAGGCTTCACCCAAGCCACGGGCATCGAGATTCGCCGGGTCGACGCCGACGACGCGGGCGTATTGGCCCGCCTGAAAGCCGAGGGCAAGAACTCCCCCGCCGATGTGGTGTTGCTGGTGGACGCCACCCGTTTGTGGAAAGCGGAACAAACCGGTTTGTTTGCCCCCATCCGCTCGGCCAAGCTGGAGCAGGCGATTCCCGCCACCTTGCGCGCGCAAGCCAATGCCCAAGGCGAAATCGCCTGGTTTGGTTTTTCCACCCGCGCCCGGGTGGTGGTCTACAACAAAACCCAATGGCAAGCCGCCGATGTGGCCAGTTATGCGCAACTGGCCGACCCGCGATTCAAGGGCCAGCTGTGCATTCGTTCGGGCTCACACCCCTACAACCTGAGCCTGTTTGGCTCGGTGCTGGAACACGAGGGCGAGGCAGCCACGCAAACCTGGCTCAAAGGCCTGGTGAACAACATGGCGCGCAAGCCCAAAGGCGGTGACACCGATCAAATTCGCGCCGTGGCCTCTGGCGAATGTGGTGTGGCTGTCACCAACAGCTATTACTTGGCGCGCTTGATGCGATCCAAAAAACCGGAAGACCGACAAGTGGCCGAGCGGGTGGGCGTGAGCTTTCCCAACCAAAGCAGCTGGGGCACCCATGTGAACATCGCCGGCGGCGCCGTGGCCCGCTACGCCCCCAACCGTGACAACGCCATTCGCTTTTTGGAATACCTGGCGACCCCCGAAGCCCAAGCTCACTTTGCCAATGGCAACAACGAGTGGCCAGCGGCGCGCGCGGTGAGCTTTGACAACCCGGCCCTGAAAGCCATGACGCCCAAAGGCTTCAAGGCCGAGACCATCCCCGTCTCTCAGATTGGTAAAAACCAAACGCGCGTGCAGCAAATGCTCGATCGCGTGGGTTTTCGCTGAGGCGTCGGGTGCGGGGCGATCAGCGCTTCAGTCCGTTGACCTCCGCGATGAAGTCGGCCAGCATGGGCACATAGTGCTGCCCTTGTCCGGCCGCTTCCATGGCCGCAAAGCTGTTGCGCACCGCCGACTGCAGGGGGTTCACGGCCCCAATGGCGCTGGCCATGCTCGACAAATAGCGCATGTCTTTGTGCGCGTTTTGGATGGTGAATTGGTGGGCGTTGCGATCGCCCCCGTGCACATACTGCATGAAGGTGTCGTAGAAGGGGCTGCGCATGCGGCCCGCGCCAATCACCGAATGAAACTGCTCGATGCTCAAGCCCGCCTTGCGCGACAACGCCACGGCCTCGGCAAACAAGGCGGCATAACCCATGGCCACAAAGTTGTTGATGAGCTTCATCTTGTGGCCCAGACCCACCTCGCCCAAATGCACCACATGCCCGGCCCAGCAACGCAGCACCGGCTCGATGCGGGCAAAGAGTTCATCGGGTGCGCCCACCATGGTGTCCAAGGTGCCTGCCTCGGCCTCTTTGGGGGTTCGTGACAAAGGGGCATCCACAAAGTGCATGCCCTGGGCTTGCGCCTCCTCGGCCAAGGCCAAGGTCGACACGGGGTTGGAAGTGGAGCAGTCGATGATGATCAGCCCGGCCTTGCCGCTGGCAAAGACCCCATCGGCTCCTCGCATGACGGCCTCCACTTGGGGCGACCCCGTCACGCAGACGTGAACGATGTCGACCTGTGCGGCCAGCTCACGCGGGGAGGTGGCCTCTATGGCCCCCAGGGCCTTCAGGCTTTCCACCGGCTCGCGGTTGCGGTGACCGAGGATGACCAAGGGGTGGCCCTTGGTGATCAGGTTTTTGGCCATGCCATGGCCCATCAGGCCAACGCCAATGAAGCCAATCGTGGGTTTGCTGCTCATGTGATCTCCTGGGTTGATTGCGTTTGGGGTCCTGCGCGGCCCGCTTGCAATCAGTATGTCAGGGGGTTGGGGCTGGCCCTGTCACGCAGTCACACGGTCGTTGAGCCCAGGCCGATAGAGCCTGACCATGGCTGCGATTGAAACAAGTCATCAGGGTAATCCCGGAAATCGCAAGCCAAGCCTCTATACTTCATCTCAATCGAAATCAGTCGATTAATAGATCAAATCAATGAAAGGAAGTCTCATGTCTCTCGTCAACGCCTTGTCCCTCATCAACACCCCGGTGCAATCCTTCAAAGCCCAGGCTTTCCACAACGGCAAGTTCGTGGAAGTGACCGAGAAGAACCTGCATGGCAAATGGTCTGTGATGATCTTCATGCCCGCCGCCTTCACCTTCAACTGCCCCACCGAAATTGAAGACGCCGCCGACAACTACGCCGAATTCCAAAAGGCCGGTGCCGAGGTCTACATCGTGACCACCGACACCCACTTCTCGCACAAGGTGTGGCACGAAACCTCCCCCGCGGTGGGCAAGGCCAAGTTCCCCCTGGTGGGCGACCCCACCCACCAACTGACCCGCGCTTTTGGCGTGCACATCGAAGAAGAAGGTCTGGCTTTGCGTGGCACCTTCGTGATCAACCCCGAAGGCATGATCAAGACCATGGAAGTGCATTCCAATGAAATCGCCCGCGATGTGAAAGAGACCCTGCGCAAGCTCAAGGCCGCGCAATACACCGCCGCCAACCCCGGTCAAGTCTGCCCCGCCAAATGGAATGAAGGCGCCAAGACCCTGACCCCCTCGTTGGAACTCGTGGGCAAGATCTAAGCCCCCTGGGGCATTGACAGCCCCTCGCGCGACCCCACCCCCACCCGGGGTGTGGGTCCCCCCCCGGCAAGGGCCACCCGCCCTTCCCCTTTCGAACCAGGAGCACACCATGTTGGACGACACCCTCAAATCACAACTTCAGCAATACCTTGGCCTGTTGCGCCAGCCCATTCGCTTGCAGGCCACCTTGGGCGATGACGCCACCAGCAACGAGATGCGGCAGCTGCTGGAAACCATTGGGTCTTTGTCCGACCAAGTGCAAGTGGAATGGGATGGGCAAGATGCCCGTCGCCCCTCTTTTTTGATCACCCGCGTGGGTGAATCCCACGGCGTGCGTTTCGCCGGTCTGCCCTTGGGACACGAATTCACATCGCTGGTGTTGGCGTTGCTCTGGACGGGCGGTCATCCGCCCAAGGTCGAGGCTGAAACCCTGGACGCCATTCGCGCCTTGGATCAAGACCTGAGCTTTGAGGCCTACATGTCCTTGTCCTGCCACAACTGCCCAGATGTGGTGCAAGCCCTCACCCTGATGGCGGTGTTCAACCCCCGCATCCAAACCGTGGTCATCGAAGGCGGTGCCTTCCAGCAAGAAGTGACCGAGCGCAACATCATGGCCGTGCCCATGGTGTTCCTCAATGGTGAGGTCTTTGGTTCTGGCCGCATGTCGGTGGAAGAAATCGTTGCCCGCTTGGACACGGGTGCAGCCCAACGCGATGCCCAGCGCTTGCAAGCCAAGGCCCCGTTTGATGTGTTGGTGGTGGGCGGTGGCCCCGCTGGCGCCGCGGCGGCCATTTACGCTGCACGCAAAGGCATCCGGACCGGCGTGGTGACCGAGCGCCTGGGTGGCCAGGTGAACGACACCATGGCCATTGAAAACTACATCTCGGTGCTGGAAACCGATGGGCCCAAGTTGTCGACCGCCCTCGAACAGCACGTGAAAGCCTATGACGTGGATGTGATGACCCAACAGCGCGTGAGCGGGCTGATTCCAGCCGCTCAGAACCAAGGCTGGGTGGGCGTCCAACTGGAAAACGGCGCCGTGCTGCACAGCCGCAGCGTGATCCTGTCCACGGGGGCGCGCTGGCGCAACGTCAATGTGCCGGGCGAGCAGGAATACAAAAACAAAGGCGTGGCCTATTGCCCCCACTGCGATGGCCCCTTGTTCAAAGGCAAGCGCACCGCCGTGATTGGCGGAGGCAACTCGGGCGTGGAAGCCGCCATCGACTTGGCGGGCATCGTGCAACACGTGACCCTGATCGAGTTCGCCGACCAACTCAAGGCCGACGCCGTGTTGGTGGCCAAGCTCAAGAGCCTGTCCAACGTGACCATCGTGACCAACGCCCAAACCCGTGAAATCACGGGCGATGGCCAAAAGGTCAATGGCCTCACCTACATCGATCGCGCCACGCAAGCCTCGCATCACGTCGAACTTGAAGGGGTGTTTGTGCAAATTGGTTTGGTGCCCAACACCGACTTCCTGCGCGACACCTTGGAGCTGACCCGTTTTGGCGAGGTGGTCATCAACGACCGCTGCGAA
>JAYPFZ010000001.1:0-41971 GCA_038126555.1 Betaproteobacteria bacterium | reverse complement strand
AGCCTGGCGTGTTTGCCGCGGGCGACGCCACCACCGTGCCCTACAAACAAATCATCATTGCGGCCGGTGAAGGCGCCAAAGCCGCCTTGAGCGCCTTTGACCACCTGATCCGCACACCCGCCCCCGAGCAAACGCCCGAGGCCCAGCCTCAGCCCGAGCCCACCCCGGCTTAAGCACAGCCTGGCTCACAAGCCCAGCCACTGGCTGGGCTTTTTTTTGCGCGAATGCGGGAAATTCATCATACAAATTTCGAAAATCCCGGCACCGCAGCCCTGACAATGCAGGCATTGATTGATCACGCCTGCGCCATGTCCACTCACCCCCTGCAACCGCTCGCCCACGCCATCCGCTTTCTGTCCATCGACGCCATCGTGCAAGCCACGGAAGGTCATCAAGGGGTGCCACTGGGCATGGCCGAAATCGCCACCGCCCTCTACACCCAGCACCTCAAGCACAACCCGGCCGACCCCACGTGGTTCGACCGCGATCGGGTGGTCCTCTCCAACGGGCACGGCTCCATGTTGCTGTATGCCCTGCTGCACCTCAGCGGCTATGCCGGCATCAGCCTCGACCAAATCCAGCGCTTTCGCGAACTCGATTCCCATTGCGCCGGCCACCCCGAGCGCGATCCGGCTTTGGGCATTGAAGTCACCACAGGGCCCCTGGGCCAAGGCATCGCCAACGCCTTGGGCATGGCCGTGGCCGAAGCCTTTTTGAATGCCCGGTTTGGGGATGCCGTGGTCAATCACCGCACCTATGCGTTCGTGGGCGACGGCTGTTTGCAAGAAGGTGTGGGCCAAGAAATGATTGCCCTCGCTGGCCATTTGCAACTGGGCAAATTGACGTTGCTCTGGGATGACAACGCCATCACCGACGACGGCAGCACCGATTTGTCCATCAGCGAAGACGTGGCCGAACGCTTTGCCGTGGCGGGCTGGCAGGTGCAACGCATCGATGGCCACGACCTCGACGCCGTCCATGCCGCCTTGACCGCCGCTCGACAAGACCCTCGCCCCTCACTCATCGCGTGCAAAACCGTGATCGCCAAGGGCATCGCCCGCTTGCAAGGCCAACGCGGGGGGCACAGCGCCCGACTTTTCGAGGCCGATGCCCAGCAAGCCCGGATCGATTTGAACTGGCCACACGCCCCGTTCGAGGTGCCCCCAGAGGTGCTCACGCCCTGGCGCGCTGCCGGTGCGCGGCATCAAGCCGAACACGCCGACTGGCAAGCGCGGGTGCAGGCCCTGCCCGAGGCGCAGCGCCACGAATTCCAGCGCCTGATGCGCGGCGATTTGCCCGCCGGTTGGGAGGCCGTGTTGCAAGGCTATGCCCAAGAGGCCGTGGCGTCTGCCAAGGTCAACGGCGGCATTCTGCTCTCGGCCGAGATCAACGAGCGCCTGAGTGCCTGCTTGCCCGAGCGCATCGTGGGCTGCGCCGATTTGGAGGCCCCCACCAGCCACAAGCGGGGCCTAAAGGCCTTCACCGCCCAAGACCCAGCGGGGGCCTATGTGCACTGCGGCGTGCGTGAACACGTCATGGGCGCGATGGCCAATGGCCTGGCTGCCCACGGTGGCGTGCTGCCGGTGGCGGTCACGTATTTGGCCTTCGCCGATTACCAACGCCCCGCCATGCGCATGGCCGCCCTGATGGGCTTGCCGGTGAAATTCGTGTTCAGCCACGACTCGATTGGCATTGGTAAAAATGGCCCCACCCACCAACCCGTGGAGGTGCTGGCCGCCTTGCGCGCCCTGCCCAACCACTGGACCCTGCGCCCAGCCGATGCGGTGGAAGCCGCCGAGTGCTGGGCCTTGGCCTTGGCCCGGCGTGACGGCCCCGTGAGTTTGGTGTTCGCCCGACAAGACCTGCCCTTGGTGCGCGCGGATGCCAACACCAATCGCAGCGCGCGCGGGGCCTATGTGTTGCACGAAGCCAGCGGCGGTGAACGACAACTCACCTTGCTCGCCACGGGCTCTGAAGTCGCCCTGGCCGTGCGAGCGCGCGAACAACTCCAGGCCCAAGGCGTGCCCACCGCCGTGGTGTCCATGCCCTGCTGGGAATTGTTCAACGCCCAAGACACCGCTTGGCGCGAGCAGGTGCTGGGGCCACGCGCCACGCGCTTGGGCATCGAGGCCGCCCTGCGCTTTGGCTGGGACCAATACCTGGGGCTGGACGGCGGCTTCATCGGCATGACGGGCTTTGGCGCGTCGGGCCCTGCCGACCAGCTCTACCAACGCTATGGCATCACCGTGGAAGCCATTGTGGCCCTGGGCTTGCAGCAAGCGGCCGCGAGCCGCACTTGATTGACGCCGGTTCGCGGGCTGGGATAGCCTTGCTTTTTTCTTGAATTTGAGCCCTCTGGAGGTTGCATGTTGCTCACCCCTCAGGCGTCTGGGGTCTACCCCATCGCGCCCACTGCGTTTCACCCCAACGGCGAGGTGGATGCTGCGTCCATGGACCGCCTCACCGACTTTTACCTGCGCATTGGCGCCACCGGCATCACGGTGCTCGGCCAGTTGGGGGAAGCGCCCAAGCTCTCTCACGAGGAAAGCGTGGGCATTGCCCAAGCGATGATTCGTCGCGCCCCGCAATTGCCCGTCATTGTGGGGGTGTCGGCACCCGGCTTTGCGGCCATGCGGGCCCTCACCCATGCCGTGATGGATGCCGGTGCAGCAGGCGTCATGATTGCCCCACCCAACACCTTGCGCACCGACGATCAAATCGTGGCCTATTACACCCAGGCCGCCCAAGCCATTGGCACCGATGTGCCCATCGTCTTGCAAGACTACCCCTTGACGTTTTCGGTGCAAATGACGCCTGGGGTGATTCGCCGCATGGTGCAAGACATCCCCTCCATCGTCATGCTCAAGCACGAAGATTGGCCGGGCCTTGAAAAAATATCCACCCTTCGGCGTTTTGAGGCCGAGGGCAGCATGCGCCACATCGCCATCCTGTGTGGCAATGGTGGCCTCTTCCTCGATTACGAACTCGGCCGTGGCGCCGACGGTGCCAACACCGGCTATGCCTTCCCCGATTTGCTGTGCGATGTGGTGCGCTTGCGCCAGGCCGGCGACATCGAAGCCGCCCACGACCTGTTCGATGCGCACCTGCCCTTGTTGCGCTACGAACAGCAACCCGGCGTGGGCTTGGCCGTGCGCAAACACATCTTGATGCGCCGCGGCATTTTGAGCAGCGACACCCAACGCCAGCCGGGCGCTGGCCTCACCCCCCAAGCGCAGGCCGAGGTGCAACACCTGCTCACGCGCTTGGCTCGTCACGACCCGCGCGCGCGCATTTGAACGAAAGCCCACCCCCATGGATTTGCAACTCACCCATCGCCATGTCTTGATCACGGGTGGCAGCAAAGGCATTGGCTTGGCCTGCGCGAAGGCTTTTTTGGACGAAGGCGCGCGCGTCACCCTCATTGCCCGTCAGCCCGCCACACTGGCACAAGCCCAAGCGCAACTGACCCAAAACCACCCGGCGGATCGGGTGCACACCTTGAGTGCCGACCTGGTGGACGCCACCGCCGCCGCGCAAGCCGTGAAGGACGCTGTGGCTCACCACGGGCCCATCGATGTTTTGGTGAACTCAGCGGGCGCCGCCAAGCGCACACCGCCCCACGAACTGACGATCTCGGCTTGGCACGATGCCATGGATGCCAAGTATTTCAGCTACCTGCACGTGCTCGACCCCGTCATCAAGCGCATGGCCGAACAAGGCCACGGTGCGGTGGTGAACATCATCGGTGCGGGCGGCAAAGTGGCCAGCCCCGTGCACCTGCCGGGTGGTGCAGCCAATGCCGCGCTCATGCTGGTCACGGTGGGGATGGCCAACGCCATGGCCAGCAAAGGGGTGCGTGTGAATGCCCTGAACCCAGGTGCCACCGTCACCGAGCGGCTTCAAGAGGGGCTGCGTGCCGAAGCGCGTTTGCAAGGCATCAGCGAAGCCCAAGCGTTGCAAAACGCCACCGCCCGCATTCCCATGGGGCGCATGGCCTTGCCCGAAGAAGTGGCCCATGCCGCGGTGTTTTTGGCTTCACCCAAAGCCAGCTACCTCACGGGGGTGGTGATGGCCATGGACGGCGCCACGCACCCCATCGTGGTTTAAGTCAGAGCAAGCTCAGGGTCACGCACAGCTGGTAGCCCTCGTTGCGCACCGACTCCAGGCAATTGGGCGGCGCGCCGGCATCGATGAGCTTTTTGCGCAATCGGGTCATGCGCACCGCAAGCGTCGAGCGGGGATAACTGTCCACCTTGTGTCCCAGGCTGCTCACGATTTGCCAAACCTCCAGCCGCTGACCGGGCGCCTTGGCCAGGGCACCCAAGATTTGCGTTTCGGCCGAAGACAGGCGAATGGCAACACCCGCACGGCCAATCAAGCGCAGGCCGGTGGCGTCGAGCACCAAGGGGTCGTGGTGAATCGCTTGAATCAGTTGATCGTGGGCGCGTTTTTTTCTGGCCACAGCCGCCACCGAGGCCAACAACTCTTGCTCGGACACCGGTTTGGTCAGGTAAAGGTCGGCCCCGCTGTTGTAGCCCGCGATGCGATCTTCCACCTCGGAGCGAGCCGTGAGCATGACCAAGCCCACCAAAGGGTAGGCAGCGCGCAAACGGCGCGACAAACTCATGCCGTCTTCGCCAGGCAAATTCACATCCACCACGAACACGTCCACCGATGAGCGATGGGGCATTTGATCGAGGTCTTCGGCGCAAGCCACGCCCACCACATCCCAGCCGTTTTGGCTCAGGGTGTCGCAAATCACCGCACGCAAGGCCTCGTGATCCTCAATCACCGTCACGCTCAATTGCAAAGTTGCCGCGAGGTCGGTGGCAGGTTCAGTCGTCAAGGTCATGGGGCTGTCAGGACAAGGGGTTCAGGTCAGAGGACTGAGTTTCAGGGGGAATCGTCGCCAAGGATTACACGACATTACGAAGGCTTGGTTTGTTCGTTGAGTTGGTGCAAGGCCGTGGGCAACACCAAACGCATCACCATGACCGGCCCGGGCGATATGCCCGCCTGGATGTGCGCGCCCAGCAGAGTGACAACCCCCTTGACGATGAACAAACCCAGGCCCGTGCCCGAGATTTGCTGCGCCGCAGCAGCGCGGTAAAACTTTTGGAACATGCGATCGGGGTCGGGCATTTGTCGCGGATCAATGGGGTTGATGACTTCGATCTGAATGCGCTGATCTGGATCTTGCGCCCACCGAATGGGCGCGATGCGAACCTGAACCACACCGCCCACGCGTTGGTATTTGTAGGCGTTGTCCAATAAATTGAGCAGCACCGTCTGCAACAGTTGCAAGTCGCTCCAGACCACGGCCTCTGCGTCGCCGCTGATCACGGTCGCTTGATAAGCCGGTGACTTGCTCATCACCTCGCGCATCACCTCGCCCAGGCGCACGCGGGCAAACTGAGCCACCTGCTTGCCCTGCTCGAGTTGATCGAGTTGGTTGCAGCGGGTGATGAGGTTGCCCATGTCTTCCACCGCCTGCCAAGCGTAGCGCTGGGCGCTGGAGGCTTCGGGCAACAACTTGCCCAAGCTCAGCTTGAGCACGCTCAAAGGCGTTCGCAACTCGTGGGTGAGCATGCTCATGAACTGCGATTGCCGTTCCCGATGCAAGCGTTCCATCTCCAGGTTTTTCTCGGTCACCACCACTTGACGCAAGTGCGCCTGACTGGTCAGAAACAGCTGCTGGTGCACCAGAATCATCAACAACACCCCGGTGATCACGCCATGGAGCATGGAGGAATACATGGCGAAAAACCCCGCCACAGGCAGCCCCAAAGTGGGCAAGGCGGCTGACAACAAAAACACCAGCATCAAGCCATGAACCACCAGCAAAAAGCGTCGCCCCAGGAACTGACCCGCATCCACCAGCTGAGGCGATTGCCAATCAATGCCCCACTGAATGAGCAGCAACAACCAAATGGGCATGAACACGGCCACCCATTTGTTGAGGGTCAAACCCCAAGTCACTTCACCAGCAACCACCAGCAACACCGACAGCAAAGCCATCGCCCAAATGACCTGCAGGCCACGCACAGCCCAAGCTTTGGGCCGATACGGCTTGAAGAACTCCCAATGGAACCACACACTGATGAAGGCATAAAGGGCAATGGTCCACTTGGTGCTGTTCGCCAGCCAAGGCGCGGGCATCCAGTCGCCCAACAACAAACGGTGGTAGCCCAGAATGGTCGCGCCATAGCCCAGGGCCATGACTTGCTTGAGGGCAAACATGGCCATGATGCGTGTGGGATGAAACAAGGCATAGGCCAGCGCAAAGCCCGCCAACAAGAGCAAGCTGGCGGTCAAGGCATGCAAGAGCAACTCGCTCTTGAACAGGGACACCCCCATTTGCGGGTTGTCGTTGAGCCGCAAATCCAAAATGAAGGTGGTCTGGGTTTGAATGCGCAGGTAAATCCAACGCGGCTGGGCCTGCGCGGGGATCACAAAGGTGTGCGTCAAGGCTTGCAGTTGATCGCTGCGCCAAGGCAAGGCTTGCCCCGTCACTTGCAGGGCGCCAGACCGCGTCGGGTCATGCAGTTCAATGCGGTCCAGGTAACTGGGTTGCACCTCAACCAACAGCTGGGAGGAACGGGC
Source organism: Betaproteobacteria bacterium (assembly GCA_038126555.1). Classification (GTDB taxonomy): domain Bacteria; phylum Pseudomonadota; class Gammaproteobacteria; order Burkholderiales; family Burkholderiaceae_C; genus Limnohabitans. The sequence goes on along the minus strand of JAYPFZ010000001.1, from coordinate 35,368 downwards.
CTGAGCAGGGTCCACCACCTCGACCCGGGCTCGAACCCAGAGGCTGCCTTTGCGATAGCCTTGGCTCAACGTCCCCTGAAAGGGCTGAAACTTCGCCTCGGGGCCTTGCACATCGTCGACGGTGGCGCGGTTGCTGTCGTCCCACCAATAGGCGGTTTCGGTGAGGCGCCAAGCCGTGGACGCCGCAACCGGCCCCACCCCAAACAAGCCCAAGCCCATCACCCACACCGGCAGCCAAGCCAAGACAACACGCCAAGGTCTCATGGTCACGTCCTTTTTCCCTCTGGGGCAGTGTATCGGCGCGACTCGGCTTATTCCGCAGTCGGATACCCATCCAACCAAAAAATTGAAGATCCACCCCCGTCCCCCCCGACAATCGCTACCCCTCATGATTCACCGAATCCTTTTCCTGTTGTTGCTGGGCCTGGGCTGGCTGCCCCTGGCACAGGCCGATGCGCCCTCACCGGTTGCTTCATCGGCCTGGTCCACCTCGCCCTTGATGCCACCCGAGGCCTTGAGCCAAGCTTTGCAGCGACGACCGGGGCAGTGGCGCATCGTCGACATCCGTGACCCCGTGTCCTTTGAAGACCAACACGTGCCCGGGGCCCTCAACCTGCCCTTCAATGCCTGGCGCGGCCCCGATCACAACCCGGGCGGAGTCCCCGACCCGTCCGTGTGGATGCAGCTCGTCGATCAACTCGCGCTCGCCCCCCAACAACCCGTGGCCGTCATGGCTTACGGCACCGATGCCGCCGACTTTGGGGCATCGGCTCGGGTCTACTGGACCTTGAAGACCCTTGGGGTTCAGCGTTTGGCCATCGTCCAAGGGGGCTTTTCCGCTTGGGAGCTCGCGGGTTTGCCCACCCGCTCGGGGGCAGCCTTGGCGCCAACCCCGCCTCAGCGGCGTCTCGTGCCCCACGTGCGCAACGACTGGCTGGTCACCACGCCTCAGGTGCTGGCCCACGTTCAGCGCCACGATGCGCAACTGTTCGACGCCCGGACCGAGGCTTTCTACCAAGGGCAGACTCGCGTGCCTGCGGCCAAAGCAGCGGGCACCCTGCCCCAAGCCCTGCTGCTCGACAGCACCCGATGGTTCACCCCCGGCAGCAACGCCAGCCCCGACCCCCAACGCATCACCCAGTGGGCCCAGCAGCAAGCGCGTCCATCGGGTCCCACGGTGGTGTTTTGCAACACCGGGCATTTGGCCGCCACCAACTGGTTTGTGCTCTCGGAATGGCTGGGTTGGTCACAGGTGAAGCTTTACCCCGGCTCCATGGTCGAGTGGACCCAACACCAAACCGCCTTGCCCTTGTCCAATGAGCCGCGTCGCTGGAGCCAACTCTGGCTGGACGCGCAGCTCTGGTATCAACAGCGCTTCTGATGACCTCCAACCGAATCTGGATGGCAGTGGGCAGCGCCCTCGTCTTTGCCTTTTTGTTGGGCTGGGTGTCGGTGCGGCAATCGGTGCTGTGGCTGGTGGGTCTGGGCATGGGGGTGACCTTGGCCTCGGCCCGTTTTGGGTTCACCACGGGATGGCGCATGTTGATCGTGCATCGCGACCCCCGCGGGGTGGCGGCCCAAGTGCTGTTACTGGGCTTGGCCAGCTGGATCGCACTGCCTTTGCTCCACCAATTTCAAGAATTGCAAGCCGCGCTGGGCCCACCCAGCTGGAGTTTGCTGCTGGGCGCCTTTGTGTTTGGGCTGTGCATGCAGATTTCCGATGGTTGTGGCTCTGGCACCCTTTACAAAGCCGGCATGGGCGTTTCGCTTAACTTGGGCTTGCTGCCTTGGTTTGCCCTGGGTTCATTTTTGGGCTCGGTGCACCTGGACTGGTGGCTGGGGCTGGGCAGCTTGCCGCCCGTGAGCCTCTTGAGCCACTGGGGCCTGTGGCCCGCCCTGGGCGCCACCACCTTGGGTTTGCTGCTGATGTTGGGCTTGGCCCGCCGCTGGGTGGGGCCAGGCCAGGTCTGGTGGCAGGCCCGCTGGGTGGGCGGGGCCATCGCCTTGGCGGTATTGGCCAGCCTCAACCTGGTGTTGGCGGGGCAGCCCTGGGGCGTGGTTTATGGCTTTGGCTTGTGGGTGGCCAAAGCCAGCACGGCCATCGGCGCATTCGACCCCCTGACCAACGCCTACTGGTCTGCGCCGCACAACCTGCAAAGCCTGTCGCAATCGGTGTTGCTCGATGTCACCACCATCACCAGCTTGGGCATTTTGGTGGGCGCCGCCTGGGTGGCGCAGGCCCACCCCCCGGCCGATCGTTCCCTGAACCGCAAACAATGGGCTTTGGGCCTGTTGGCCGGCTTGTTGCTGGGCTACAGCTCGCGCCTGGCCTTTGGCTGCAACGTGGGCGCCATGCTCAGCGGCATTGCCACAGGCAGCCTGCACGGCTGGATTTGGGTCGTCATGGCCTTTGCTGGCACGCTCTTTGGGGTGCGGCTGAGACAACGGTGGGGGTTTTGAACGTGCGTCACAGTTCCACCCGCCGATGGCGCGCCCTGTTCTGGTGGGTGCTGGTGGCCGGCCTCCTCCTGGACTGGTGGCAATCGCCGCCCATCAACCTGCGCCTCGAGCCGCCCTTGTTGGCCATTGGCTCCGGGCAAGCCAGCACCTCGGGCCACTGTTCCACCCCGCCGCCGCCTCAAGCCTCCGGACGGTGATCCCGCGCTTGCCGGGCCAAAGCCACCAAGGCCGCCTGAAGCGCCTGGGCCGTGTGCACGGGCTGATCGAACTCAAAACGCACCAAGGCTTCTGACCTTCGGCACTCGCCACCTTGGGCGTCGAGTGTCACCAACTCCCAGCCCTCGCCATCGCCTTTGGTCAGCGCCTGGGCCATGGCTTGGACGGCCTGGGCATGGTCTTGGTTCATGTGCTCGCAAGCGCTTTGGTCGAGCCGATCAAAGGCTTCCGGATCCGGACACGGGCTCAACACATCGTGGGCTTGCAGCTCAAAGGCTTTGCCAAAGCCCCCATTCAGGCTGGCCCGTTCGGGCTCGATGCGCCAGAAGGAGAAATCGCCAAAGTCCACATACAAACTGGCCTTGGGCAACCGGGCCAAATAACGGCGCCGCACCCGCGCATGTGCGGGATCGTCGGCTGGCACCCGCACCGCGCGTCCCATCAGGGTGATGCGGGGATGGGCCAAGGGGTCTCCCTTGCCGGGCTCTCCAAGCAACAGCGCACAACGGCCATCGGCCTTCACCGCCTGGGTGTGGGCCGACAAATCGGACACCAGCATCAAGGGGGTGCCGTCCACATCGGTGGCCAGCGCAATGCGGGTGGCCTGCGGCCAGCCCGTGCCGGGTTCGAGCACGGCCAAGGCCGCATGGCGAGCGGTTCGAATCAAGCGCCGCGCCCCTGCGCGCGTGGCGTCGTCCACGGGTTGAAACAAAGGCGATTGCGGGGTTTCGGCCATCGGGTCGCTCCTCAAGCGGCGGGCTGAGCGCCTTCGGGGTCACGCTTGGCTTGATCGATTTGCGCCTCAAAGGCGCGCAAGCGTTTGTAGACGGAAATCAGCTCCACGATGGTGGACCAACTGTTGACCAGGTATTGGAAAGAGTTCTCCACGCGGTTGAAGGCGCGCACGATTTGCTGCATGGTGCCCAAGGTCAAAGCGCCCGCCACAATCGTGGGGCCCAACGCGATGTAGGGCACCAACACCCCAAACTGCAAATACGACCACTTGGCCACATCGAAATACAAGTAGTGGAAAAACAAGCGGAAGTAATTGGTGCGCACCTTGCCAAACAGGTCTTGCACCGACTGCGGATCGGCCCGGTGGGCTTGGTCCTCGCCATACACCAGCTCTTTGCGATACGCGGCCTCCACCAGCTGGTTGTTGAATTCCAGCCCCGGCAATTTCAAACCCACCACCGCCATCAGCACGGTGCCAAACAAGGCCATGAGGATGGCCACATAGACCAGCGCATGGTCAACGGGCCCAATCCAAGGCAGCTCGCGCACCTGGCCAGACAAGGTCCACAGAATGGGCAAAAACGCAAACAGGGTGAGCAGCGAGCGCATGAAGCTCACGCCCAGGCCTTCCACGATGCGAGCAAAGCGCATGGTGTCTTCCTGAACCCGCTGCGAAGCGCCCTCGATGTGGCGCACCAGGTGCCAATGCGCCATGTAGTAGTCGTTCATGGCGGTGCGCCAACGGAACACATAGTGCTTGGTGAAAAAGTCCACCATCACGGCGATGAGCACATACACGCCCGCGATGCGACCAAAGGTCAGCAAATGCGCCATGAACTCGTCGAAAGTCACCGCGTTGGGCTTGGACAGCGCCTTTTGCACCAGGTTGTAAAAACTGCCAAACCAGTCGTTGATTTGAACGTCCAGTTCCACCTGATACCAGTTGGCCAACAAAATGAGCGCCGTGCCCAACAAAGACCACGGCCACCATTGGCGATTCATGAAAAAAGCACGAAACATGCGTCATCTCCCTCGCGTTGACAGCCGCGCAACGGGGGGCTGTCTCTTGCGGCAACGAGTGTAGGTCAAGCCCGGGGAAGAATGCCGCCATGACTGCTCTCACCGAGAACCTCTGGCGACTCTGGCTGTTTGGCGGCGGCGCCGATGCCCGCAACCACCACGCCATGGCGGAAAGTGCGGCGCAAGCCCTGATCCTGGACTTGGAAGACTTCACCCCGGCGCCGCTGCGCCCTTCGGTTCGCGCCCGACTGCCCGAGATTGCCCAGCTTTGGCGACAACATGGCAAGGCCGTGTGCATTCGCATCAATGCCCTCGATGCCGAAGGCCCCGAAGATTTGGCCGCAGCCTTGCGCGCCCAGCCCGAGGTGATCGCCTACCCCATGGCCGCACACCCCAGCGACATGCACCGCCTGCACGACGCCCTGAGCCAAGGGGAGACGCAGCTGGGCTTGCCCGTGGGCAGCACGCAAATCCTGCCCGTGTGTGAAACCGCTTTGGGTGTCGTGCAAGTGCGTGCCTTGGCCCAAGCCAGCAACCGCATTCGCTATGCCCTGTTGGGCACCGAAGACCTCGCGGCCGACCTCATGGCCGAGCGCAGCGTGGAAGGCTTGGAGCTGGCCCATGCGCGGCGACACTTTTTGTTGGAATGTCGCGCGGCTGGCATTGAGCCCATCGACGCGCCCTACACCTGGTCTGCCCCCGAGGGGGCCCACGCCGAAACCCAGCAGGCCCGTCAACTGGGCTATCGCTGCAAAAGCCTGGTTCGGCCCGAGCACACCCAAGCCGCATGGGCGGCCTTGGCCCCATCGGCCACCGAATTGGCGGCGTTGCGAGACCGGGTGGCCGCGTTCGAGGCGGCCCGCGCCCGCGGCGAAGACCGGGCTTTGGTGGACGGTTTGTGGATCGAAGTGCCCACCTACAAGGCGGCCCTGCGGCGCTTGCAGGAATGGGGCGGCTGAACCGCTGGGGGTCAGCGCTTTTTCTTGAGGTCGGCGGCCAAGGCCTGCTTGATGTGCTTCACCAAGGCCGAGGTGGTGTTGCGCTGAATGTCGGACGAACGCAAGCGCAAATACTCTTCCTTGGCCATGCGCTTGTCGCCAGAGCTGTAACTGAGCGCTTTTTCCCAAGTGGCCACATGCACTTTGCCCTCGCGCAGTTCGTGCAAGGCGCGCTCGAGGGGGTCCAGTTCGGGAATGGCAGGTGTCATGATGGCAGGCAGGATAACCGATGTCAGGCTTCATAATCGACACATCCGCAGGCAACTGAACCCCTCCCATGTCCTTTTCTTCATCCCCCGATTGGCAGCCCAGTCCACGCTACCCCGACCCCTTGGTGGTGGCCGAGGACGACGCCTTCAAGGCCCTGACCTTGCCCTTGGCCAAGGTCGAGCGGCTGAGCAGCGGCCATCGCTGGTGCGAGGGCCCGGTGTGGTGGGGCGATGCCCGCTGTTTGCTCTGGAGTGACATCCCCAACAACCGCGTGCACCGCTGGGACGAAGCCACTGGCGCCGTGAGCGAGTGGCGCAGCCCTTCGCATTTCGCCAATGGCGCCACCCGCGATCGCCAAGGCCGCATCATCCATTGCGAGCACGGCGGCCGCCGCATCGTGCGCACCGAACACGATGGCCAGCTCACCGCCTTGGTCACCCACCACGAAGGCCGCCGCCTGAATTCCCCCAACGATGTCATCTGCGCCCGCGATGGCAGCCTGTGGTTCACCGACCCCAGCTTTGGCATCCTCGGCTACTACGAAGGCCAGCGGGCCGAGCCCGAGTTGCCCACCCGGGTTTACCGCTGGCACGAAGACGAGGGCTTGAGCGTGGTGGCTGAAGGCATCAACCAGCCCAATGGCTTGGCCTTCTCCCCCGACGAGTCGGTGCTCTACCTCGTGGAATCGCGTTCGGTGCCTCGGCGCATCTTGGCCTTTCCGGTGACCGGGGGTGGCCGTCAGCTGGGCGAATCGCACATCCTCATCGACGCCGGCCCCAAAGGCACGCCCGATGGCTTGCGCGTCGACATGCACGGCAACCTCTGGTGCGGTTGGGGCATGGGTGAGGCCGGCCTCGACGGGGTGCATGTGTTCAACCCACAAGGCCGGCGCATTGGCCGCATCGACTTGCCTGAGCGCTGCGCCAACCTGTGCTTTGGTGGTGTGCACCGCAACCGCTTGTTCATGGCGGCCAGCACCTCCGTCTACGCGCTTTATGTGAACACCCAAGGCGTGGCTGGAGGTTGACGGTGTCGCTGGGACAGGAACGGTTCGTGGCCGCGATCCAGGCGTGGCCCGGTCGTGCAGTGCTGTGGGCCTTTGCCGCGTTGCTGGTTGGGTTGCACACCGAAGACGGGTGGGACGCGATGATGCTGGTGGGCGCAGCGGCCTGCTTTGCCCACGCGCCCCGCACCAGCCTGGTCCAACGGGGCTGGCTGTTGCTGCTCTTGTCGCAAAGCATCAACTTGGTGCACATCCTCAACGGCAGCACCTCCCTCACCGAACCCCTGACGCGGGTCCTGCGCGACGAACAGTGGGAGGCCCTCAGCCCCAGCAGCCTGCTGGCCTTGGGGCATGTGGGCTTTTTGGGCTTGGCCTGGGCGCATTTGGCCTGGGCTCGCCACCGACCGCAGGCCTGGGTCAACCAACACCCTTTGCTCACCTGGCTCGCCGTGGGCGGCGTGGCCTTGGTGGTCGCAGCCCCTGGCTGGGCCAGTGGCTCAACCCGCGTGTGGGCCTGGTTGTTGGTGCTCATGGTGTCGCGCAATGTCTGGTTTTTGATGCTCGCCCTCCTCGATCAGCGCTCGGCTCAACGCAGCCCAGACGCCCTGCAGTTGGGCACCTTCCATCCGTTTTGGGGTGGCTCCAGCCTGCCCTATGGCAAAGGCGCGGCCTTGCTGCGCAAGGTGCAGGCCCAGACGCCCGCCGATCTGGCCTTGACCCAATACAAAGGCCTCAAGCTGGGGTTGTGGTCGCTGGGTTTGCTGTTCTTGGAACGCGGCCTCACCTGGTGGCTGGAAGACCAGTGGGGCTTGCGCCAAGTGGAAGACGAGGTGTCGGCTTTCCTGAGTCAAGCTGGCCGGCCCTTGTGGCTGCAATGGGGCTCGGTGCTGTGGTCACAGTTCGACTACGCCTTGTGGATTGCGGCTTGGGGCAATGGCGTCATTGCCCTGGGCCGTCTGGCGGGCTTGCGCTTGCCCCGCGCCAGCCACCGACCACTGGAATCACGCACCATGATCGACTACTTCAATCGGGTGGTGTATTACTTCAAAGAGCTGTTGGTGGATGTGTTTTTCACGCCCAGCTTTTTCCGTTACTTCAAAGCTCACCCCCGCCTGCGACTTTTTTTCGCCACCTTCATGGCGGCCGGCGTGGGCAATGCGCTCTACCACTTTGTGCGCGACGTGGACCTGTTGCCCGAGATGGGCTTGCAGGCCTTGTTCGTGAGCTTTCACAGCTACCTTTGGTATAGCCTGGTGCTGGCCCTGGCCATTGGCTGGTCTCAGGTGCGCATCCTGAATGGCATTCGTCCTCCCACCAGCGTGGGGGGCCGCCTGCGGGCTTTTGTGATCATTTGGGGGTTTGTGTCGTTGATGCGCATTTTTGGCGACGAGTCCCGATCCCACGACTTGGGCGAACGCCTGCAATTTTTGATTCACTTGTTTGGAGCCTGACATGACCGACGACCTGCGTGCATCCCTTCGCGAACGCTTGCAAGGCTATTTGACCAACCAGGGCGACAGCGCGGGCTTCACCGACGACGAAGCCCTGTTCACCAGCGGGCGCATCGACTCCTTTTCACTGATGCAACTGGTGTTGCACCTGGAGTCGGATCACGGCGTCGATTTTTCCAGCATGAATTTCGAGCCGGCCTTGCTCGACTCGGTGGACCGCATCGTGGACTTGGTGGCCAAGCGCTGAGCCACCCATTCGACCAGCGCCTTGCGATCGATCTTGCCGCTCACCATGCGCGGCATGGCCTCCACCTGACACCACACCGAAGGAAAAAACACCTTGTCCAAGTGCGCCAGGGCCTGGCTGCGTGCCCGCTGCTTGTCCTCGTCGGTCAGGGCTTGCTCGGTCACAGCCGCCAGCTGCGTGACATGGCCATTCGCGTCTTTGAGCGGCACCACCACCAAGCCCGTGAGCCCCGGCAAGGCCGACAGCACCGACTCGATGTCGCCCAGATCCACCCGCTTGCCCGAGAGCTTGATTTGGTGGTCCATGCGGCCCAAACATTCCAGCTCTCCGTTGGCATTCACCACCGCTCGATCGCCCGAGCGATACCAAATCTGGTGGCTAGTGTCCCAGTCGAAACGCACAAACTGCTGCGCGGTTTTCACCGGGTCACCCAAATAGCCCCGCGACACCTGCGGACCTGCAAACACCAACTCGCCCACTTCGCCGGGCACCACTGGGTGGCCTCGTTCATCGACCACCTTCAGGGTCATGCCCGGGAATGCGCGCCCGATGGGCACGATGCGACCCGTGGCTGCTGCCGTGTCGCTGGGGACAAACACCTGTCGGCACACATCCACTGTGGCTTCCGTGGGGCCGTAGTGGTTTTCAACGCGACCATTGGGCGTGGCCAGTGACCAAGCTTGGGCCATGCTCACCGGCAAAGGCTCACCGGCGAATCGGGAAATGCGCAAGCTGGGCATGGCACCGGGCTTGAGCATGCCCAAGCGTTGCATGAACACCCCAATCGAGGGCACGGAACTCCACACCTGCAAGTCGTTGGCTTGAATGAAAGCCAAGGGCGTGAGCAAGGCCTGCGTGGGCACCACGCACAACTCCCCCGCCAAGCGCCAGGTGTTGAAGAGATCCGACACCGACGGGTCAAACGAAAAATCGTGAAATTGCGATGCCCGAAACCCGGGCTCCAAATCCCAGCATTGGCCCAGGGCTTGCAAATAAGCGGTGACGTTGGCGCGGGTGACTTGCACGCCTTTGGGCTGACCGGTGGAGCCCGAGGTGAAGAGCACATAGGCCAGGGCCTCGTCGTCCACGGCCACCGGTGCACTCAGGGCTTGCGTCGGCGACTGCGTGGCCAAGTTGACCCACCGGCGATCCGGGCAGGCTGGGGCCTCATCCGACACCAGCGCATCGACCAAGCCCAACTCGCCCACCTGCGCCAATTGCTCGGTGAGTTGCGTCAAGGCCGAAGCCTCGCCAACCAAGCAACGAATGCCAGCGGTTTTGAGGATGCTCACCAGTTTTTGCACCGGTGCATGGGCCTGCACCGGCACATAGTGACAACCGGCATACAAAGTGCCCAACACCGCGGAATAGGCCAAGGCATGGCGCTGCCCCACCACCCCTACGGCCGAGCCCACCGGCACGCGCGCGTGCAAGGCGCCCGCTACACGCATGGCGGCTTCGGTGAGTTGTTCGTAGGTGAAAGACCGATCGGTCAATCGCAAGGCCTGGCGCGGGGCAAAACGCTGGGCAACCTCAAAAAGGGCTGGAACGAAAGACATGTCGTTGAAACCAGACTGCAAGAGGAAATGAGACCGCAAAGGGCCATCAGTGATAACCCTAAGTATAGGTAACCCTGATGGACGCGCGCAAAGCCCTGATTGGAGAGAGATGAAATCTAGGATTCAGGCACAGAACTTCACCTGCCAGCAACACCGTGCACAAACTTCACTCACACCAAGATGACAGCCGCGCTGTTGCGCAATGCCTAAGATGAGTTCAAGGAGTCACCATGAACGAAACCGATGTCTTGTATGAGGTCCGGCGAGGCGTGGCGTGGATCACGATCAATCGGCCCGAGAAACTCAACGCTTTTCGAGGCCTCACCTGCGATCAATTGATTGAGGCCCTTTACCGGGCGGGCTACGACGACAGCATCGGCGCCATCGTCTTGGCCGGTGCGGGGGATAAAGCCTTTTGCACCGGTGGCGATCAATCCGCCCACGACGGCCATTACGACGGGCGCGGCACGATTGGTTTGCCCATCGAGCAGTTGCATGCCGCGATTCGCGATGTGCCCAAGCCGGTCATCGCCCGGGTGCAAGGCTATGCGATTGGTGGCGGCAATGTGCTGGCCACCTTGTGCGACCTCACCATTTGCTCCGAACGGGCTCAGTTTGGCCAAGTGGGACCCAAGATGGGTTCGGTCGATCCGGGCTATGGCACAGCCCTGTTGGCCCGAGTCGTGGGCGAGAAAAAAGCCCGTGAAATGTGGTTTTTGTGCCGGCGTTACAGCGGCCAAGAGGCGGTCGAGATGGGCCTGGCCAACCTTTGCGTGCCGCATGAACAACTCGACGACGTGGTGCAGTCCTGGGGCGAAGAATTGTGTGAACGCAGCCCGACGGCCTTGGCCATTGCCAAACGCAGCTTCAACATGGACACCGCGCACCAGGCTGGCATTGCCGGCATGGGCCTCATGGCCCTGAAGCTTTACTACGACACCGATGAATCCCGCGAAGGGGTGAATGCCTTGCGTGAAAAACGCCCGCCCAATTTCCGAAAGGCCCGCCCATGAGTGCCCACAACCCCTTAGACGACTGGACGCTGCAACGGTCTGATATTGGCTTTGTGGGTCAAGACCTGCAACGCCCGGAATGTATCTTGGCCGAGCCCAATGGGGACTTGTGGATCGCTGACGCCCGAGGGGGCGTGACGCATTGGCAGCCCAATGGCCAACAGCGCTTCATTGGTCAACACGCCAGTGCCCAATTTGCCAGCAGCCCCACCGACGCCACTGCCGATGTGGAAGCCAAATTCACGCAAGGCACCTTGCCCAATGGCTTGGCCTTTGCAGCCAATGGCGACTTGCTCATCTCCAACTTTGGCACCGATGTGCTGGAGGTGATGACCCGAAGCGGCGAGACCCGCACGCTCTACGACCGCATCGATGGCCAGCCCATTGGCAAGGTCAACTTCGTCTTGCGTGACTCGCGCAACCGCATCTGGCTCACCATCTCCACCCGCGTCAACCCGTGGACTGCCGCGGTCACCCACCCCCTGGCCGATGGGTATTTGGCTGTGGTCGACGCGCACGGCATCCGCATCGTGGCCGATGGCTTTCACTTCACCAATGAGGTGCGCTTGGATGCCCGCGAAGAATGGATTTACATCGTCGAAACCACGGGTCCATGCATCACCCGCATGCGATTGGTGGAAGACCCCAGCGGCGTTCGATTGACCGACCGAGAAATCTTTGGCCCGCGACACCTCGGCGGGTTTCCCGACGGCATTGCCTTTGATGCCCATGGCAACCTGTGGTGCACCCTCATCATGGTGGATCGCTTGGTGGCGCTGACCCCATCGGGCGACTTGCGCATCTTGCTCGACGATGGCGATCCCCAAGCCAGCCAAACCCTGATGCACCACTTCGAATCGGGCACGCTGTGCACCGAGCACCTGCTGGCCGCCAAAGGCACTTTGGCCCCTTGGATGGCCAGCATCACGTTTGGCGGCCCCGACTTGCGCACCGTTTATGTGGGCAGCCTCATGGGGTCACGCATTCCCTGCTTCTCATCCCCCGTGCCTGGCCTGCCCATGGTGCATTGGCCCAGCAGCCCACCCCACCAGCCATGACCCCCGTGCACGGCATCACCCTCAGCGCACCCGCTTCGGGCCCTGACCATTGGGTCCAACCCTTGCAAGCCCTCTGGCAGGACCTGCACTTGACCGAATGGATCCACACCGAAGGGGATGCAAACCAGGGCCCGTGGCATTGCCGCTTGCACGACGAAGTGGCCGAGCGACTCACCCCGCAACACGACACCCACCACTGGGCCGAACGACAAACCCCGGACGAACGCCGCCGCGCCGCCAGCCTGAGCGAGGCGCAGCATTTGCAACGCGACCTCTGGGTGTCGCTGCTGTGCGCCCCAGTGCCGCTCACGTGGACCAACTGGCCCGCCCTGGAGAGTGCGTTGCGGGTGCGCACCACCTTGAGCCAGCGGGCGCGAACCAGTGCCATGGATTTCCAGACCGAGACGGCCCATCGGCCAGCCAGCCACTGGCGCGACGAAGAGGAACTGGGTTTTGTCTTGCAGCCCGGTGCCGATTTGGTGCAAGCCCTGTTGCTGGCCACCCAGCCCGCCTTGAGTGGCGAGGTCTATGCCTTCAGTTGCTACCGGGCCACCGAACATCTGGTGTTGTTGGCCCTCGCCACCGAAGCCCAGGCCCATGCCCCTCAGGCCTACGCTCGCTTGCTGGCGCAGTGGTCCGAGCGTCCCCTCAAGGCGTGGTCATTTCAAACCGCTTATTTGCAAGAAATCGGTGGGCCCGACGACCCCCTGCCCCTCACCTGGTTTGTGCCGGGCGACCGGTATTGGTTTCGCAACCCAGACGTCGCTTCAGCCGCTGTCGAAGGCTACGAGGGCTCTTGGGTCATTTACCTGGGGCGAGGGGAATTCAGCAATTTCTGGCAGTCGGATCAGCCCTACACCTTGGATCGCAAATTGGTGGAGTTGCACCACTGGCGACATGGCCTGGTGCACGACGCCAAAGGCGTGGCCCGCATCGATGAAGACCGCGTGTGCGCCCTCACCCAGCAAACCCTGCAAGATGCCCAGGCGGTGGCGGCCATTCGGGCCGATTTGTTTCGCTTGCGTGACCCCCTGGACGTGGATGGCGGGCCAGGCGGCGCCATGGACGGGGCCCGCGATGCCCCCATTGCCGTCCAAGCATTGCCCCACTGAGCTTCGGGGGTGTTGACCCAAGCCGGGCCAATTTGGCTATGCTTCGCGCCTGCTCCACCCTCACCTCGCCTGCATCGTGTCCGACCCCGTGATTGAAGCCCAGGATCTGGTTTTTCGTTGGCCCAACGCCAACCAGCCGACGGTGCGTTTGCCGCATTGGACATTGGCCCCTGGTGAGCGTGTGTTTGTGCATGGCCCCAGCGGCAGTGGCAAGTCCACCTGGCTGAGCCTGCTGGCTGGCGTGCTCACGCCCAGCTCGGGCCGCTTGAAGGTGTTGGGACAAGACCTGGCGCGGCTCAGCGCCACGGGTCGCGATCGATTCCGAGCCGATCACCTGGGCGTGGTGTTCCAGCAATTCAACCTGTTGCCTTGGTTCAGTGGCTTAGACAACGTCACCTTGTCGTGCACGTTTTCAGACAGCCGCCGTGCGCGCGCGCAACCCTTGGCCAGCAACGCCTGCCACCTGCTGACCGAGTTGGGGCTCACCCCCTCGGAATGGCAACGACCCGCCGCCCAACTGTCGGTGGGCCAGCAACAGCGCGTGGCCTTGGCCCGCGCCCTCATGGGGCGACCCGCCCTCATCTTGGCCGATGAGCCCACATCGGCGCTGGATGCCGATCACCAGGCCCGCTTCCTGAGCCTGTTGCTCGATCAATGCCAAGCACAGGGCACCAGCTTGGTTTTCGTGAGCCATGACTTGCGGCTGCAATCGCATTTCGATCGCACCCTGGCCCTGAGCGCAGGAGCACCCGCATGAAAGCCTTGATGACCCTGGCCTTGGCCAGCGCGTGGTCCCGCCGCCTGAGCCTGGGCATTGTGGTGTTGGGCATTGCCGTGTCGTCGTGCCTGCTCTTGCTCATTGAGCGGGTGCGCCAAGACGTTCGACACAGCTTCAACGCGTCCATCGTGGGCGTGGACTTGGTGGTGGGCCCTCGCAGCGGCGACATTGCCTTGTTGTTGCAAACGGTGTTTCACATTGGTCAAGTGCCCCACACCCTCAGCTGGGCGGCATATGAACGCCTGGGGCAAGATCCTGCGGTGGCGTGGCGCGTTCCCCTGATGCAGGGCGACCATTTGCGCGGGTTTCCTGTGGTGGGGACCGAAGCCAGTTATTTCCAGCACCTGCGCCAAAGCGATGGACAAGCCTTGCAATGGCGCGAGGGTCGCGCCTTCGAGGGTCTCTTCGAAGCGGTGATCGGCCATGAAGTCGCCCAACAGCTTGGGCTTCGTGTGGGCCAAACGGTGGCCCTCAGCCATGGCCTGGCCCAACACGCCGACCACGACCATGACCACGATCACGACGATGCCCGTTCACAGGGCCAGGGGCTCACCCAAGGCCACGCGGACAAACCGCTGCGCATTGTGGGCGTGCTGGCCCCCACCGGCACGCCGCAAGATCGCACCGTATGGGTCGACCTCCAAAGCCTCACCGCCCTGCACCTCGACTGGATGGGTGGCGCGCCGATTCCGGGTTTCCGAATTCCCGCCGAGCAGGTTCGCAAGTTCAACTTGCAGCCCAAGACGCTGAACGCGGCCCTGGTGGGCTTGCACCAACCCCAACAGGTCTTGGCGGTGCAGCGGCGCTGGAACACCCAAACGGGCGAGGCTTTGCAAGCGGTCATGCCTGGCGTCGCGCTCGATGCCTTGTGGGCGCTCATTGCCCAGTTTGAGCGCAGCTTGCAAGCGATCTCGGCCTTGGTGATCGCAGTGGGGTTGGGGGGCATGGCGGGCACCTTGTTGGCCGGGCTCAACGAGCGGCGCCGGGAAATGGCCGTCTTGCGCGCCCTCGGGGCCAGCCCTCACCACTGGGCGGGTTTGCTGTGCCTCGAGAGCTTGAGCGTCACGGCGCTGGGCTTGCTGCTGGGGGTGTTGTCCATGCATGGCCTGGTCTGGGGCCTGGCCGACTGGGCCGTGAGTGCGCATGGCGTTCGGTTGGCCTGGCGCTGGCCCTCAACCGAGGAGTGGGCCTTGATGGGCGGCGTCATGGCCACGGGTTGGCTCTGTGGCCTTTTGCCGGCCCTCAAGGCGTGGACAATGGCTTTGTCTGACGGGCTGATGCCCAGGAGTTGAGCATGCGGTGGTTGGCTGTGCTGGTGGGTTTGTGGACAGGGCTGTGGGGCGCGACGGTGCACGCCCAAACTTGGCCTGAAATGAAATGGGAAGCCTTGGTGCCCAGCGACTGGGACCCCGCCCCCGCCTTCAAAGGCTTCGACTTGTCGCGCCTGAGCGATGCCGACCCGCAAGCCGACCTCTTGCTCAAAAAAATGCGCGAGGTCTGGGACGCCGCCCCCACCAACCCCAAGCTCAATGGCCGACGCATTCGCATTGCCGGCTTCCCCATTCCGCTGGATCGCCAAGGCGATCAGGTGAAAACCTTTTTGCTGGTGCCCTACTTTGGCGCGTGCATTCATTCCCCGCCGCCGCCGGCCAATCAAATCATTCATGCCCGGTCGGCCACTGGCCTCAAGGGGCTGAAGATGATGCAGCCCATCTGGGTGTTTGGCACGCTCCAGATTGAGCGCAACCCCAGCGACTGGGGTGTGGCGGGTTATGCCCTGCGCGTCGAGCGCGTGCAACCCCACTGAGGGCACAACCATGACCACCCCGGAGCCGCCCAGCCTGCCCATCCTGACCCAGCGCATCGGCGACTTCCGGGCCTTGGTGCGCATGCAATCGGGCTCGCTCATCACCTCGGTGTTTGGCGACGTGGTGCTGCCGCGTGGCGGCCACATCTGGCTGGGCAGCCTCATTCGCTTGCTCGCCCCCTTGGGCCTGAACGAGCGCTTGGTGCGAACCACCGTGTTTCGATTGCTCAAGGACGAATGGCTGAGCACACGGGCTCAGGGTCGCCGCACCGACTACCACCTCACCCCTGCGGGTGAAGCCCTGTTTCTACAAGCCAGCCAGCACATCTACGCCACCGAATCCCCCACCTGGGATCGCCAATGGCGCTTGTTGCTGGTGGTCGGCGACTTGCCCGCCAAGGCCCGTGAGCAGTTGCGGCGCGCCCTCTTTTGGCAAGGCTTTGGCGATTTGGGCCAGGGCAAATGGGTTCACCCGTTTGCCGATTTGCAAGCCGTGTTGCACAGCTTGGAGAGCGAGGGCCTGGGGCCACACCTCCACGCCTTGCTGCCCATGCAAACCCAGGCCATGTCGACCCCCGGCACGCTGTCGGATCGGGAAGTGGTGGCCAAGGCCTGGGACTTGCGCGACCTCGCGGGCCGCTACCGTCAATTCGAGTCCACCTATCGCCCCATCTTGGCCGAACTCCAAGCCCACGCACCCAGTGCGCTCACCCCCGAAAGGGCGCTGGAGCTGCGCTTGCTGCTCATCCACGACTTTCGTCGCCTGTTGCTGCGTGACCCCGAGTTGCCGCTGGCCTTGCTGCCGCCCGATTGGCCGGGTCAATCCGCGCGGGATTTGTGCCAAGCCCTGTATCGGCGGGTGCTCAAGCCCTCCGAAAAACAACTCGACGCCTGGTTCCAGCTGTCCGATGGCTCCGTCCCACCTGCGGGACCCTTGCTCAAACAGCGCTTCACCTCGCCCCGCGGCTGAACCCGCTCGAACCTGCGCGTGATGCGGGATATCCCGCATCCGCAGCTCAAGTGCGATACGCATAATCAAGCCTCTCACTTGATTTTTGTATCAAATTGAACGCACCCACTTCCTCTGCCACGCCCCCGTCCGACCCGCAGGCTTTGGCCGAAGCGGTGGCCCAAGCCATGTGGGCGCGCGACGCCGCCACCCATGCCCTGGGCATGCAATTGGTGCACATCGCGCCGGGTCAATGCACCCTGACCATGACGGTGCGCCCGGACATGGTCAATGGCCACCACATATGTCATGGTGGGCTCATGTTCACCTTGGCCGACAGCGCATTCGCCTATGCGTGCAACAGCTACAACCGCACCACGGTGGCTTCGGCCTGTCACATCGACTTTTTGGCCCCTGCCCGTGAAGGCGATGTGCTCGAAGCCCACGCGGTCGAGCGCTCAGCCAGCGGTCGCACCGGCGTTTACGACATCACCGTTCGCATCCGTGATGGGGCCACCGTGGCCTTGTTTCGCGGCAAGAGCTATCGCATTCAAGGCGAAGTCATCGCCGGGCTTGCCCCCCATTGAACAGGAGTGACCCATGACCCAGCGCACGGTTCGTCCCCAGGTGCTCGACCCCATCGAGACCGCCAGTCGCGATGAAATCTCGGCCTTGCAGTTGCAGCGCTTGCGTCAGACCTTGCGCCGGGCCTACGACCACGTCGACCACTACCGGCGTGCCTTTGATGCCGCTGGCGTGCACCCCGACGATCTCCAGACGCTCTCGGACCTGGCCCGTTTTCCCTTCACCACCAAAGCCGACTTGCGGGCCAACTACCCCTTTGGCCTCTTTGCCGTGCCGCGTGAGCAAGTGGTTCGTGTCCACGCCTCGTCAGGCACCACGGGCAAACCCACGGTGGTGGGCTACACCCAAAACGACATCAACCACTGGGCCGACTTGGTGGCCCGCTCCATCCGGGCTTCGGGCGGCCGTCCGGGCGACCTGGTGCATGTGTCCTATGGCTATGGACTCTTCACCGGCGGATTGGGCGCGCACTACGGGGCCGAGCGCCTGGGTTGCACCGTCATCCCCATGTCGGGGGGGCAAACCGAAAAGCAGGTGCAACTCATCACCGACTTCAAACCCGACATCATCATGGTGACGCCGTCGTATGCCTTGGTGTTGGCCGAAGAGTTCGAGCGCCAAGGTCTGGGCCCCGACGACATTTCCCTTCACATTGGCATTTTTGGTGCGGAGCCTTGGGGCGAAGGCATGCGGGCCGAAATCGAGCGCAAGCTGGGGCTGGATGCGGTGGACATTTATGGCCTCTCCGAGGTCATGGGCCCGGGCGTGGCCAACGAATGCATCGAAACCAAAGACGGCCCGGTGATTTGGGAGGATCATTTCTACCCCGAGATCATTGACCCGGCCACGGGCGAGGTGCTGCCCGATGGCGAAGAGGGCGAGCTGGTGTTCACCTCGCTCACCAAAGAGGCCATGCCCGTCATTCGCTACCGCACCCGCGACATCACCCGCTTGCTGCCCCCCACCGCCCGGTCGTTTCGCCGCTTCGCCAAGATCACGGGGCGCAGCGACGACATGCTCATCATCCGTGGGGTGAATGTTTTCCCCTCTCAAATCGAAGAGCAGCTGCTGAGTCATTCGGCCTTGGCCGCCATCTACGAAATCCACGTCAGCCGACACAACCACCTGGACGAAGTCGAAGTGCGCTGCGAGTTGCAACGCCAAGCCAACGGCCTGAGCGAAGCAGACCAGCAGGCCCTGCGCGCCGAGCTGGTTCATCGCATCAAAACCTTTGTCGGCATCAGCACCTCGGTGACCCTGTTGCCCCCCGATGGCTTGGCCCGCACCCAAGTGGGCAAAGCCAAGCGGGTGTTCGACCATCGCCCCGCCCTCACTTGACCGCTGCACTGGTGAACCATGTCTACCCAATCCCTCTCCATCCCCGATGCCCCGGCCCCCAAAATCGCGCCCGTGGCGCCCGTTGAGCCGGCCGAGTTGCAAGCCGCTTTCGATGCCCGCGTGGCGGCCGATGGCCGCATCGAGCCGCAAGACTGGATGCCCCAGGCGTATCGGAAAACGCTGGTGCGACAAATCAGTCAGCACGCCCACAGTGAAATTGTGGGCATGCTGCCCGAGGGCAACTGGATCAGCCGCGCCCCCAGCCTCAAGCGCAAAGCCATTCTGATTGCCAAAGTGCAAGACGAAGGCGGGCACGGCCAATACCTGTATTCCGCCGCCGAAACCTTGGGCACCTCGCGCGAAGAGATGCTCAACGCCTTGCACACCGGCAAGGCCAAATACAGCTCCATCTTCAACTACCCCACCCTCACTTGGGCCGATGTGGGCGTGATCGGTTGGCTGGTCGATGGGGCCGCCATCATGAATCAAATCCCCCTGTGCCGCTGCAGCTATGGGCCTTACGCGCGGGCCATGATCCGCGTTTGCAAGGAAGAAAGCTTTCACCAGCGCCAAGGCTACGAAGCTTTGCTGGTGATGATGCGCGGCACCCCCGCGCAGCGCCGCATGGTGCAAGACGCGGTGAACCGCTGGTGGTGGAAATGCCTGGCCATGTTTGGCCCTCCCGATTCGAACAGCGCCCACAGCGAGCAAAGCATGCATTGGGGCATCAAGCGCATCAGCAACGACGACTTGCGCCAGCAATTTGTCGACGCCACCGTGCCGCAGGCCGAGGTGCTGGGGGTGAGCTTGCCCGACCCCTTGCTGCGCTGGAACGAAACGCGTGGTCACTACGACTTTGGCCCCATCGACTGGGATGAGTTTTGGCAAACCGTGAACGGCAACGGCCCTTGCAACGTGCAGCGCCTGGCCACGCGCGTGAAGGCCCACACCGATGGCCAATGGGTGCGCGACGCCGCCAGTGCCCATGCCGCCAAACAACAGCAGCGCGCACAACCGGAGGCCGCATGAGCAAACCCGCAACGGCATCCCCCACCAAAGCCCTGAAAGACTGGCCACTCTGGGAAGTGTTTGTGCGCAGCAAACAAGGCCTGGAGCACAAGCACTGTGGCAGCTTGCACGCCAGCGACGCCGAGCACGCCTTGCAAATGGCCCGCGACATCTACACCCGACGCCAAGAAGGGGTCAGCATCTGGGTTGTGCCCTCCAAAGCCATCGTGGCCAATTCGCCCGACGACAAAGCCGAGTTGTTTGACCCCTCGGGCGACAAAATCTACCGTCACCCCACCTTCTACGACATCCCCGATGACGTGGGGCACATGTGATGGATGATCGGTTGACGTTTTTGTTGCACTTGGCCGACGACGCCTTGGTGCTGGGCCAACGCAACGCCGAGTGGTGCGGCCACGGCCCTGCGATCGAGGAAGACATCGCCATGGCCAACGTGAGCCTGGACCTCATTGGTCAGGCTCGGCTGCTCTACCAGCTCGCGGCCCAACGCCTGGGCGATGGGGTCGACGAGGACCAACTCGCCTACTTTCGCGACGCCGATGCCTTCCTCAACCACACCCTGGTGGAACTGCCGCACAGCGGCCCTCTGGTGGGGCATGCCCAAACCGACCGCGACTACGCCACCACCATTGCGCGCAATTTTTTGCATGGCGCCTTCAACCTGTTGCGCTGGGATGCCTTGTGCGCCAGCAGCGACGCCGAGCTGGCCGCCATCGCCGCCAAGTCGGTGAAAGAAGCCCGCTACCACTTGCGTCACGCCCGTGGTTGGCTGATTCGACTGGGCGACGGCACCGCGCATTCCCACGACCGGATGCAAGCGGCGCTCGATCACCTCATGCCCTACACCCAAGAGTTTTGGCTCACCACCCCCGAGGAAAGCCAAGGGGTGAGCGATGGGGTCTTGCCCCAGACGCCCGACCAGTGGCAAGCCGCTTGGGACGAACTGGTGGACGATGCAGTGAGCCAAGCTGGCTTGCGTCGCCCTTCCAGCCAAGGTCATGTGAGCCAGGGCAAATGCGGCCTGCACAGCGAACACCTGAGCTATTTGTTGGCCGAGATGCAATCCCTGGCCCGCGCCCACCCTGGGGCGCAATGGTGAGGCACGCAGCATGTCGGTGAACAGCCCGGCGACAACGCCCGATGCGGCCACGGTGTGGTCGTGGCTGGAGGCCGTGTGCGACCCCGAAATCCCGGTGGTGAATTTGCGTGAAATGGGGATCTTGCGCGACGTGCGCATCGTGGCTGACGAGGTGCAGGTGCACCTGACCCCCACCTACAGCGGCTGCCCGGCCTTGAGCCAAATGCAAACCGATGTGCTGGAGCAGCTGCACCAGCACGGGGTGAAAGCCCGGGTGGTGTTGCAACTGTCACCCGCTTGGACCACCGATTGGATGACCGACGCTGCCCGCGACAAATTGCGCGACTACGGCATTGCCCCGCCTGGGCGCTGTCAGCAGCCCACGCCCGGCCAAGGCAGCTTGGCTGTGGTGCACTTGGTGCGCCAACTGCGCGACGAAGACGAGGCTGTGCCCTGCCCGCGCTGTGGCTCCAGCCACACCCAACAAACCTCGGTGTTCGGCTCCACCGCCTGCAAATCCTTGCATCGGTGCCTCAGCTGCCACGAGCCCTTCGACCATTTCAAGGCCATTTGAGCCCCAGCGAAAGCCTTTGCATGAGCAAACCCCGATTCGAAGACCTGCTGGTTCGGCGTGTGATGCCGGATGCAGCCGGTGCCGTAGCCATCGCCCTGCAAGTGCCACCGCCCTTGCGCGAGCGCTTTGACTTCAAGCCCGGTCAATACCTCACCTTGCGGGCCCAAGTGAATGGCGAGGAGTTGCGGCGCAACTATTCCATTTGCTCCTCCCATCGGCGCTACGTGGAAACGGGGGAATTGGAAGTGGGGATTCGACCCGTGCCTGGTGGCCGTTTTTCGAATTGGGCAGCCCAAGCCCTGCAAGCCGGCGACCGCTTGTCGGCCCTGCCGCCAGAGGGGCGCTTCACCATTCACCGCCCCAAAGCCTTGCACCGCGTGGGCTTTGCGGCGGGCTCGGGCATCACCCCCATCTTGTCGCTCATCGCCACCAGCCTGGAGGCCGACCCGCAGACCAAGTTCACCTTGGTCTATGGCAACCAGCGCATGAACACGGTGATGTTCAACGAGGCCTTGCAAGACCTGAAAGACCGTTACCCCGATCGCTTCACCATGATTCACATCCTGTCGCGCCAAGCCCAGGAGGTGGACTTGCTGCAAGGCCGAATCGACGGGCCCAAGGTTCAGGCCTTGATTCAAGCCCTGTTGCCGGTTCAGAGCATGGATGAGGTGTTTGTGTGTGGCCCCGAAGCCATGATGGACGCCACCGAGTCGGCCTTGCGCGCCGCGGGGGTGCCCGAGTCGCGCATCCACATCGAGCGGTTTTTAAGCGCCACCAGCCCCCAACCGGCACCTCCCCTTGGCGCTGACCCCGGCGCAGCTTCACCCGACCAGGGCCCGCACACGGCGCTGACGCTGATCGTGGATGGCAAAACCCACGAGCTGCGACTGCCCGCCCAAACCCCCATCTTGGAAGCGGCCCTGCAAGCGGGGCTGGACATTCCCTATTCGTGCAAAGGTGGGGTGTGCTGCACCTGCAAAGGCAAGCTGTTGCAAGGGCAAGTGCACATGGTGCGCAACTTCACCTTGCAAGCCGATGAGGTGGCCCAAGGCTTTGTGCTCACCTGCCAGGCCCTCGCGCTCACCCCCGAGTTGGTGGTGAGCTACGACGAGCGCTAGTCCATCAGGCTGGGCAACAACAAAGCGATGCTGGGCACGGCCATGAGGATGCCCAATCGCACGATGTCGGCCACCACAAAGGGCCACACGCCCCGGTAAATGGTGGTGAGGGGCACCTTGGGCAACAAGGAGTTGATGACGAAGAGGTTCAGCCCCACCGGTGGGGAGATCATGCCGATTTCCACAATCGTGACGATCAAGATGCCAAACCAAATGGGGTCGTAGCCCAAGCCCACGATGACGGGGAAAAACACAGGAATGGTGAGCAGCACAATCGCCAGCTCTTCCATGATCATGCCCAGCGCCAGGTAAATGACCATCATCACCGCCACCACCATCATGGGGTGCGGGCTGAATTGCACCGCAAAGTCCTTGAGGTCGCCAGGCATGCTGGTGAAGTTGATGAAGTTGGTGAACACCATGGCGCCAATGAGAATCGCAAACAGCATGGCGGTGGTGCGCCCGCTCTCCAGCAGGATCTCAAACAGCACCCGCAGACTCAAGGTGCCACGGAACAAGGCAAACACAAAGGCGCCTGCCGCACCCACGCCTGCGCCTTCGGTGGCGGTGAACACGCCGCCATAAATGCCACCAATGACCAAAGCAAACAAAACGGCCACCCCCCACACGCCGCGAACGGCCTGCCAACGCTCGGCCCAGCTGTGACGGGCCGTGGCGGGACCCGCTTCGGGGTCACGCCAAGTGATGAGCACCACCGCCAGACACAAGCAGGCGATGGCGAGCAAGCCCGGCAACACCCCCGCAATGAAGAGCTTGCCAATGTTGGTCTCGGTGATGATGCCGTAGATGACCATGACCGTCGACGGTGGAATCAAGATGCCCAAGGTGCCGCCCGAGGCAATGGCACCACACGAGAGCGACTCCTTGTAGCCGTGCTGCGTCATTTCGGGGTGAGCCACGCGCGTCATGGTGGCGGTGGTGGCCAAAGACGAACCACAAATGGAGCCGAAGCCGCCCGACGCGATGACGGTGGCCATGGCCAAACCGCCCCGGAAATGCCCCACAAAGGCGTTGGCCGCCCGGAACAACTCGGTGGCCATGCCGGCGCGGGCCACCAAGTTGCCCATGAGCACGAACAAGGGAATGACCGACAACACGTAGTGAAAGCCAGTTTCAAAAATCACCTGACTGGTGCTGGCCACCGCCGGCGTCCAACCCCGCAAGATGAACAAACCCACAAAACCCGCAATGCCCATGGCCAAGGCCAGGGGCAAGCGCAAAAACGACATCACGAAAACGGCCAAAAAGCCCAACAACGACTCAGTCACGAACGGCCTCCTGTTGGCCAGATTGCGCATGCAGCACGGGCATGGGCCGCATCAGCGCCAGCAACGCATGAACCAGCGCGGTGATGATGAGCAACACCGCCATGATTTGGGCCACGGGGTAAAGCGGCATGCGGAAATGCTCGGTGACATCGCCATATTCAGCAAAACGGGCCGCGCGCACCAACATGAGGTCGGCGCAAAAAACAAAAGCACCCGCGCTCACCGCGTGGATGAATCGACCCTGCCAACGTTTGAAGCCCCACGAGGTGAAGGCGTCGAGGGTGTCGAACACCACGTGTTCGCTGCGCCACGAGACCAGGGGCAAAGCACCAAAGATCACCATGACCATCAGGGTTTCGGTCATCTCCAGGCCACCGGGCAAAGCGTTGTTGAAAAACTTGCGCCCCGTGACATCCACCACGGTCACCCACATCAGGGCAAACAAGGCCAAGGCGGAGATGCCCCCACACCAGGCCCTGAGCAATCGATCGATCCACTGAAACATGACACTGTCTTTCGCATCAAAAAAAACCGACGCTGTGCGCACGGAGCGCTCGCGTCGGTTCAGCCCGAGCGCCGCAGGGGCGCCCGATGGACATCACTTGAGCTTGTTGATTTCGGCGCGGAATTCAGCCAAGACTTTCATGGGGTCCTTCAGGCCTTTGGCTTTGGCCGCTTTGGCCCAGTTGGCCTCCAAGGCGGCTTGCTTGGACTGAATTTCCTTGACGAAGGCGGCAGGCGCCTTCACGCGCTTGACCCCTTGCTTTTTCTGGGCGCCATTGCGGGAGTCTTCGTCGATGTTGTCCCATTGCTCGCCAAACATGCGGGCCACGGTTTCGCCCGAGAGCGAGTCCACGATGGCTTTGTCGGCGGCAGACAAGGACTTGTATTTGGCCGGGTTCATCATCATGACAAAGCTGGTGTTGTAGAGCCCGCCCGGGAAGGTGGTGGCGTGCTTGATCATGCTGAGCTTGAAGGACGCAATGGATTCATCGGGGAAGAGCGTGCCATCCATCACGCCGGTGGACAGCAACTCGTAGGAGGCCGGTGCGGGCTTGAGCGAGGTGTTCCACTTCAGGGCTTTGGTGAGTTCGTTGATGTTGCCACCGCCAATGCGCCACTTGAGGCTTTCGCCATCTTTGGCGCTGAGCACGGGTTTTTTGGTGTTGAAAATGATGCCGGGGCCATGGGTGAACACACCCAACACGTGCACGCCTCGGTGCTCGTTCAAGGGGGCAAAGTATTTTTGGTAGATGCGCTGATAAGCCACCGAGGTGGTCACCGCGCTTTCACCCAGGAAGGGGAACTCGGCCATTTGGGTGAACACGAAGCGCCCGGGGGTGTAGCCATCGACGGTGTAGGACACATCGGCCAAGCCATCGCGCACGGCATCGAAGGTGCCCGGTGCAGCCACCACGCCTTTGGGCAGGATGTTGCACTTCATGCTGCCGCTGCTCTTGAGCTCGACGCGCTTGCACCAGTCGGCCTGCACACGGCTCAGCAGGTGGGAGGGCGGCAGCCAGCTCGACACGGTGAAGGTGGTGGCGGCCTGAGACCAACCAGAACCAGCCAAGAGTGCCAAAGCGGCAACAAGACGCAATTTCATGAAAACCTCCGGTGTGTGTGGATTCGATACAAAACGAATGGCAATAGCCTTTGATTTGGTAACCAATGTAGACGACTCCCACAGCCACTTGAACCCTGAATAACCCTGATCGATCCGTCCATTCCAGGGGCTCCAATCGCCCTAAACTGGGCCTCAAGGAGATCCCCATGCTGGTTGAGCGCATCGAACACAAATGGATTCAGGCATTTACCCACACCTTTGCCCTCAGTCAGGTGAAGCCGGGCGAGGTGGTTGCCTTGCTGAGTGAAACGCAATCGCGAGCGGTGAACGTCGAACTCGCCCGCTTGGCCCTGGAGGGCTTGGGGGCCCGGGTGTTTGAAGTCAGGCTCACCACGCCGGCCCTGAGTGCGCCCACACCGGTGCGCTCCACGGGGGCCAGCGACGCCATTGGCCAACACGGCCCCGTGGTTGCCGCCCTCGCCCGCGCCGAATTAGTCGTCGATTGCACCGTCGAGGGCTTGTTGCACGCCCCCGAGTTGCCGGCCATTTTGAAAGGCGTGGATGGCCACCGCCCGCGCCTGCTGATGGTGTCCAACGAACACCCCGAAATTTTGGAGCGCACCGTGCCCGACCCGGCCCTGGAGCCGTTGGTCAAGGCCGCCATGAAACGACTCAAGGCGGCCCAACACCTGCACGTGACTTCGGCCGCAGGCACCGACCTGAAGGTGCAACTGAGCCAAGCCGTGGTGGGCGGGGTGTGGGGCTTTTGCACCAAGCCAGGCATGGTGTCGCATTGGCCAGCCGGGTTGGCCCTGGCCTTTCCAGGCCCGGGCAGCGTGAATGGCCGTTTGGTGCTGGCCCCGGGTGATGTGAACCTCACTTTCAAAACCTACTTGCGCGATGCGGTGGCGCTGACCATTGAGAACGATCACGTGGTGGACATCGATGGGCAAGGCGTCGATGCCGACGCGTTGCGCGCGCATTGGGCGTCGTGGGAACAGGCCGAGGGCCATCGCGCTTGCTACGCCGTGTCCCACGTGGGCTTTGGCCTCAACCCCAAGGCGCGCTGGGATGCCTTGAATTTTTACGACAAGCGCGATTGCAATGGCACCGAACTGCGTGCCTTTGCCGGCAACTTCCTCTACTCAACCGGGGCCAATGAAGTCGCCAAGCGCTACACCCAAGGCCATTTCGATTGGCCCATGCGGGCGTGCACCGTCACCCTCGATGGCCAGGCGGTGGTGAAAGCGGGACAAGTCGAGTGGGACGCCCTGCAGGTGGCGTCGGCATGAGCGCCCTGCCCCACGCCTTGCACAGCCCGCCTGTGGCCGCGGTCCATCGGCCGCGCCTGGTTTTTTTACACGGCATTGGCGGCCGCGCCAAAGGCTGGGAGCCGGTGATGCGCCGCGCCCACGCGCGCGGCTGGGCCAGCCTGGCCTGGGACCAACCCGGCTACGGCGACAGCCCCGCTCCGGCCACTTGGAGTTTCGAAGCCTGGAGCGACGCCTTGCATGGCCTGTTGCAGTCGCTGGGCGGCGACCCTGTGGTGTTGGTGGGCCATTCGCTGGGCGGCATGGTGGCCTTGCAACACGCCGCGCAACACCCGGGGGATGTCGCCGCCTTGGTCTTGGCGGCCAGCAGCCCGGCCTTCGGCCATGCCGATGGGGCGTTCCAGCAACAGTTTGTGGCGCAACGCCTGGCCCCTTTGCGTGCTGGTCAAAGCATGCGTGAACTGGCGCAGACCCTCATGCCCAGCCTGGCCGCGCCGGGGCCGACCCGGCCCGGTCTGGCCTTGGCGCAAGCCTGCATGGGCTCACTCACGCCCGAGGCTTACGAAAACGCCTTGAAGGTGTTGGTGACCTTCGAGCAACGCGCCGCCTTGCCTCACCTCCAGATGCCTTGCTTGTGCTTGGCCGCCGAGCACGACCGCACCGCGCCCCCTGCGGTGGTCGAGCGCATGGCCCAGCGCATTCCCGCTTCCACCTACCGCTGTTTGCCCCAAGTGGGGCATTTGCTGTGCTTCGAAGATCCCCAAGGATTCGCCGACGCCGTCATTGATTTTTTGGAGCCCGTGTTCCCATGAGCCGAACCGCCTTGCCCATTTGTGGCGACGATTACCCCCTCACCGATGAGCAGCGCTCGCTGCTGAGCCGGGTGCGCGAGCTGGGCGAAACCCGCTTTGCCCCACGCGCTGCCCAACTCGATCGCGATGCCCAGTTCCCATTCGCCAATTACGACGACTTGCGCGACGCTGGCTTGCTGGCCTTGTGCGTGCCCAAGGCCCACGGTGGGCTGGGCGCCGATTACCTCACCTACGGGCTCGTCTCGGCCGAAATGGGCCGGCACTGTGGGGCCACGGCCCTCACCTTCAACATGCACGTGTGCACCATGCTGTGGAGTGGCCGCTTGAGCGAAGACCTCGACATGAGCGAGGCCCAGCGCGCCCAGCACCGCGAGCACCAGGCCTTGCACTTCCGACGCGTGGTGCAAGACGGTGCCATTTATGCCCAGCCGTTTTCGGAAGGCGGTGCCGCCGCCGCTGGTGCCCAACCCTTTGGCACCACGGCCGTGAAAGTCGACGGGGGCTGGCGCGTCAATGGCAAAAAAATCTTTGCCTCGCTCTCCGATGCCGCCCATTACTTTGGGGTGTTGTGCACCGAACAAAAGCCCGACACCAAACTCTCGCGGCGCGACACCTTGTATCTGGCCATTGATCGCCACTCCCCGGGGTTGCGGGTGGAAGGCGATTGGGACCCTCTGGGCATGCGCGCCACGGTGTCACGCAACCTGGTGTTTGAGGATGTGTTTGTGCCCGACGAGGCCGCCCTGATGCCGCAAGGCCTTTACTTTCAGGCCGCCAGTCGCTGGCCCCACATGTTCATGACCTTGGCCCCCACCTACATGGGCATTGCGCAAGCGGCCTACGACTTCACCGTGGCGTATTTGCGTGGTGAAGTGCCCGGCACAGGGCCAGTGAAGCGTCGCCAATTTCCCACCAAACAAATGGCCGTGGCCGAGATGTTCATCAAGCTCGAACAGACCCGCAACCTGTTTTTGCGCGCCTTGCAAGACGCCCGCGTGGACCCCAGCCCCACCGCCAGACTCCGGGCGTATGCGGCCCAGTTCACCATCATGGAAAACGCCCAAGATTTGGCCCGGCTGGCCATTCGCACCTGCGGGGGCCAGTCCATGCTCAAGAGCTTGCCCTTGGAGCGCTTGTATCGAGACGCTCGCTGTGGCGCCCTGATGCTGCCCTGGACGGCCGAGCTCTGCCTCGACCGCATTGGCCGCGAGGCCTTGTATGCGCCCGGCGAAACCGACGAATGAACCCCGAACTGGAGCCCAGCTTGTTGGCCGCCCGCTTGGCGCAGCTGGCCCAAACCCAAGGCCCCCGCGTGGCGCTGGCCTGCCGAGCGTCTGGCAGCAACACCACCCCGCTTCGAACGGTGGACTTTGCGCAGTTTTGGCGTCGCATTGAACGGGTCACGGCCCATTTGCAAGCCAACTGGGGCATTCAGCGCGGGGACCGCGTGGCCTGGCTGGGCCTGAACCACGAGTTGCAACTCACGGCTTTGGTCGCCTGCGCTCGCCTGGGGGCCATCTTCATGCCCCTGAACTTTCGCTTGGCAGTGCCCGAGTTGCAACATCTCATCGACGACGCCCAACCCCAAGTGCTGGTTCACGACGATGCAATGGCCCCGGCCGCCCAAGCCTTGACAGGCCCTGGTTTGCAGCACACCCATCAAAACGCCCTCATCGACACGCCCTCCCCCCGAGGCCTGCCCTTGCCCGAGGTCGATCTGGACGACGGGCTGTTGTTGGTCTACACCTCGGGCACCACCGGTCAGCCCAAGGGGGCCTTGCACACCCAGGCCGCCGTGTTGGCCAATGCCCGTGCCAGTTTGTGGGCCCATGGTTTGAGCCGAAAAGACGTGGTGCTGTCGGTGCTCCCCTTGTTTCATGTGGGGGGCTTGTGCATCCAAACCCTGCCCGCCTTGTTGGCCGGTGCCCAGGTCATCTTGCACGCGCGCTTTGACCCCGCCGCTTGGCTGCACGACGTGCAAAGCGAACGCCCCAGCTTGTCGCTGCTGGTGCCCACCACCTTGAATGCGGTGCTCAATCATCCCGACTGGCCCCACGCCGATTTGTCGAGCCTGCGGGGCCTGATGACCGGCTCCTCCACCGTGCCCGAGGCCTACTTTCAGGCTTTTCATGCGCGAGGCATTCCCATGGGCCAAATCTATGGCTGCACCGAAACCGGCCCCGTGGCCTTGGTGTTGCGATTGCCCGATGCGACCGTGCGTGTGGGCTCGGCGGGCTGGCCCCACCCCGAATGCGAGGTCAAGCTGATCGACGAGCAAGGCAGGCCACTCAGCCAGCCGGGGCAAGTGGGCGAAGTGTGTGTGCGCAGCGCCAACCTCATGAAGGGCTATTGGCAACGGGGCTTGGCCGGTGGCGGCCCCGGCGGCCACGGCTTGCAAGCGGGCTGGTTTCACACGGGCGACCTGGGCCGACGTGACGCCGATGGCGCCGTGACGCTGGTGGGGCGAGCCAAGGACATGATCATCTCGGGTGGCGAAAACATTTACCCCGCCGAAATCGAAAACCTGCTGGTGGGCTACCCCGGCGTGGCGGAAGTGGCCGTGGTGGGTTGGCCTGACCCGCACTGGGGGGAAGTGCCCGTGTTGGCGGTGGAGTGGCTGCCTCAAACCGAAGCCGCTGCACGCGACCCCCAAGCTTTGTTGGATCACCTGCAACCCCGGCTGGCCCGCTTCAAATGGCCCAAGCGCGTGGTGTCGGTCGCGGCCTTTCCCCGCTCGGCGCTGGGCAAAGTGCGCAAGCCCGATCTGCTGGCCCAATTGCTGGCCGAGTCACCCTAAAAAAAAAGGCACCCGAAGGTGCCTGCTGGAAACCTACCCCGCTAGCGGGGCGGGAATCACTTGGCTTTGCGAGCCGTCGCGGTCTTGGTGACCGACTTGAGCTGGGCCAAGGTTTGCTCAGCGGCTTCCACCGATTGCTTGGCGGCTTTGCGGGCTTCGACCACGGCCTTGTTGCTCACAGCCATGGCTTCTTTGATGGCGGCAACGGCCACATCGGAACCTTGGGGGGCTTTTTTCAGGTTGTCGTTGACCAGCTTGTTCACTTCGGCGTGCTTCTCGTCGAAGTAGTCTTCGGCGCGCTCGCTCATTTCAGCAAAGAAGCTGCGGTTGAGTTCGTAGGTGGCTTCGGCCACAGCGGCGAAATGCTTGGAAGAAGCTTCGAGCTGAGACTGGATGAATTGAACGGCTTGCTGGGGATCTTTCAAATCCTGGGCGAGTTCCATTTGCTTTTTGGTGAAGGCCAAGTTTTGCTTGGTCTGGTCAGCGGCCAATTGGGCGGCGCGCTCGACTTGGTCGAGGGCCATTTGTGCCATTTCCATGGCTTGGTTCAAAGAGGCTTCGACTTGGGGCTTGAGTTGTTTCAGTTGGTCTTGCATGGTGAATTCCTGGAGGGGTTGAATGAGATGCCGTCATGGTAAACCCTAGGCTCCAGGGGTTCAATGCTTGCGCGCTCGATTAGAGAGTGCACTCTAGATTGTGGCGGGGGGGTGCGGCTTTGAATTTTTGCACCCGATACACCCACAGGCTCACGGAATCCGACCAGTAGTTGGGCGTCAAGCCCGCTTTGCGCTTGAGTTGAGCCATGAACAACACGGGGTGCTTGAACTGGGCCCACACCTGAGGCAAGAAGGTGCTGCGGTGCACCCGCCCTTCATGCACGGCCTGAAAAATCACCCCGTGCACCTCAGGCTGCAATTGCCACAGCGCGTGCGCTTGATTCGCGAACGTCAGGGGCTCGGGCGCGGTCAACACCGACACCTCGACCCCCAGCTGGGGCACCAACTCGGCGGGCACCGGCGCAAAGCGCTGATCGCGAATGGCGGCTGAAGAGGCGTTGAGCATGACGTCATCCCCCAGGTTGCGCACCGCTTTGAGGCTGCCAATGCAACCCCGCAAACGACCGGCTTCGGTCAGGGTCACAAAGCTGGCTCCGGGGCTGGACAGCTGGGCGCGATCGGCCTCGCTCAGGCCTTCCAGCGGCGGAGGCTCTTGGTGAACCAGGCCAGTGGCTTTGGCCAAACCCATGCGCGCCATCCACAACAACATGCGCTCCAAGGCGGGGCTGATCAACACCGGGGCTTGATCGGCGGCCTCGCCCTCGGGGGTCTGATCGGCATCGTTGGCCGATTGCTGGGTTTTGTTGTGGGCCGCATGGTCGTCAAACAAGGCAAAGCTGGCATAGCCCACCACGCGCTCCCGGCCAGCCTCGGTCACATCGAAGGTATCGCCCGAGTTGCACTGGCCCAAGGCCTGAATGCTCATGCCACGTTGCTGGGCGCAAGCCAGCGCGGGGTTGAGCACCCGCGCGCCGCAGGCCTGCTGGCCGTGCAGTCCCGAATCCATGGCCATGATGCGATCGCAGGTGTCGTGGTCGATGCGGCGCGCTTCCTCATAAGCGCGGTAATGCGACAAATCGGTGGTGATCACAAACAGGGTTTCAGCCCCACCCCACAAGCGCTCAAACACGGGCATGACCGACTCGGTGGGCAAGGCGCCCACCAGCAACGGCAAGACGGGCGGCAGTTCGGGCTGACCCGCCCACACACGCTGCAAAAAGGGCAATTGCACTTCCAGACAGTGCTCTTGGGCATGGGCTTGTGGCAGGTTTTGCATGCCAGGCAAACCATTCAAGGCCATGGCCGCCAGCGGGTCGAGCTTCACCACCCCCAGCGGGGTTTCAAAAGCATCGCAGCCCGGCCAAGCCAAACCGGACGCTGGGGCGCGATGCGCAGGCCCCATGAGCACAATTCGGCGAATTCGATGCACATGGGGCTTGAGCAAGGCATAGGCCCGTGCCGCCATCGCGCCTGAATAGGCATGGCCCGCATGCGGCACCACCAGCATCTTGGGACAGCGCAAGCGGTCGGCCACGGTGGGCGTGAACAAGCCCAGCCATTGGTCCAGGGTATCGGCCAAGGCTTGCGGGTCGCTGGGGTAAAAACGCCCGGCCAGCGCGGCGGGACGAACCACCAGGCTGGGCGTTGCAGGTGCAGGCGCAGGTCGGGTGGCAGGCGCCTGCAGCGAATGGGGTTGGATGGCAGTGCTCATGAAGGGCCTCTCGTGCCTTTGTCATCGGCACCAGCCCCCAATTCATGAGCAAAAACTCAAGGCTTGATGTAGGCGTAGCCCTGTTTGGCCTGCAGCTGGGTGATGCGAACCACGCCCGAGGGCACAAACTCGGCATCCATGCTGAATTGGTCTTTTTTCAGGCCCAAGCCCTTGATGGTGATCTCGCAAATCTCAAAGCTCACGCCACGGGCACGCAAGGCATTGACCAAGGCGCCGTAATCGAGGCCGTTGTTCTTTTGGTCGACGGCACCTTCACGCAAGAACTGCACGCCATCGGCCAAAGCCACCACCACAATCTTGGTGTCAGGGGCCACGTCGAGGTGGTTGCGGATGCTGCGCAGCGCCTTGGTGGCCTGCGCCTGGGCATCGTCGATGTGATAAACGACCTTGTCGCCGGCCCAGGCTTGCCAAGCTGTCAGCAGGCCGATAGCCACCACCAAGGAACGAAATAGGGCGCGCAGTGAAGTGGTCATGGGAGACTTTCTGAATCAATACTGGTTGACATCGTCATGGGCCAATTGCTGATCGCGGGCCCGATGGAAGAAACGGCGAAATCCGGCAAAAGCCACCGTGGCCGACACGGCAAAAATGAGCAAGTCGCGGTTGAACGACCAATCGCCCGCCATCCACTGCACACCGCACACCACCAAAGCCCCCACGGCCATGCCCAGGAAGAAAAAAGCCCCGGTGAGCAACTCCAGGAGTGCCAACACGAAAGCGGCAATGAGGGTGATTTGATACGGATCCATGTTCAGGTTCATGCGGATCGATCGGTGAGGCGCTGCACCAGACCCGACAAGCCCCCCGAGAGGCTGCTCATCACATCGCTGGGCAACAACACGATTTTGGCGTTGCTGCCACTGGCCAGTTCTTGCACGGCCTGGGCCTGGATTTTCTTGATTTCAAACTCAACCGCACTCGCCCCGCCCGCTTCAATGGCGCGGGCCACGGCGGTCACGGCATAGGCTTCGGCATCGGCCCTGACCTTCATGGCTTCGGCCTGTTTTTGGGCGGCATAAAACTGGGCGTCGGCATCGAGCTCGGTGGCTTGCTTTTTGCCCTCGGCCTCGCGCACCAAGGCGCGGCGGTTGCGCTCGGCATTGAGCTGCAACTGCATGGCGGCCTTGGTTTCGGGGTCGACATCCACCTCGAGGATCTCCACCCGGGTGAGCATGATGCCCCATTCGTCCGACACCACCCGCAAATCTTGTTCAATCTCTTCGGACAGTTGACGCCGGTTGGATTGCACACCGTCGAGGTCGGTTTTGCCAATCACGCTGCGCACCGTGCCATTGACGATGGTCATGATGGCGTCGTCCACATTGCTGATGCGATACAGCGTTTTGGAGGCGTCCACGATGCGGTAGAGCACCGCCAAGGACACGGCGATGGTGACGTTGTCCAGCGTGATGGCGTTGATGGGGCGCGGCGGGAGTTGGCGCTCCAAAATGGGCACCCGGAAACGCACGGTCTCGAAAAACGGAATGATCAGGTGCAAGCCGGCCTCGAGCTTGCGGTTGAATTTGCCCAGCCGTTCGACCAGCCAATTTTCAGATTGCGGCACGATTTTGATGCTGGCGCGCAATGCCACCACCACCAAGATCAAAAAGACCAAGACGACCAAATTCGACATGACCCAGCTGCTCATCAGAGGCTCCTCAGGTTGGTTGACCCGTGTGGGCGATTATTCATGAATTGGGCGTGGACGCCAGCAAGCGGCTGGATTTCCAGTGCTGCAGTGGGGACCAAACCAGCGCCAGCATCGCCGCCAGCCCCAGCACCCGCAAGCCCAGCAACCAATCGGCCGGAAATGGCCACGACAGCATCACAAAAGCCAACACCAAGCCGGCGATTTCCCAGACCTTGAGGCGCCGACCCAGCCAAGCGGTGAAGGCCACACTCAGGGCAAACGTGGCCGAAAAGGCCCACAAGGCCGCCCAGGCCACCTCGCTCCACGTGCCCTCGAGCAACAAGGCGGGCGAATACACGAACAAAAATGGCGCCACCACCTTCACAAAGCCCATGCGCATGGCTTCGACGGCGGTTTCGGTGGGCTCGGCCCCCGCGATGGACGCCCCGGCATAGGCCGCCAAGGCCACCGGCGGCGTGATGGCCGAGAGCAAACCGTAATAGAAGATGAACATGTGGGCGGCGATGACCGGCAAGCCAAACTTCACCAAAGCGGGCGCAATGAGGATGGCCAGCAACAAATACGCCGCCGAAGTGGGCATGCCCATGCCCAAGACAAACGAGGTGAGCATGGTGAGCACCAGCACCAAAAACAGGCTGTCGCCGCCAGCCACCAAAATCATGGACGAGAGCTTCAGCGCCAAGCCCGTGAGGGTCAGCACCCCAATGAGAATGCCCGCCACCGCCACGGCGGCCACCACTGGGGTGACGCTCACCATGGACTCCACCATGATCAGCAGCACCTGCCGCAGGCCCAAGCGGCCTTCACGCCGAAACAGGCTCAACACCAGCGCCATGCCAATGGCCATCACGGCCGCCTTGGAGGGCGTGTAGCCCACGATCAGCGCCCCCACCAACACCACCAAGGGGGTCAGCATGTAACCGCGGCGAAGCAAGACCTCGGAGATGGCGGGAATGTCGGCTTCATCCAGTGGACGCAAGCGGTATTTGCCGGCCTCCAAGCGCACCGACACCAACAAGGCGAACACATAGAGCAAGGCAGGAATCAAGGCGGCTGCCGCAATTTCCGCATAAGGGGTTTGCGTGATTTCGGCCATCAAAAACGCCGCAGCTCCCATGACGGGGGGCATGATCTGGCCGGCCGAGGAAGCGGCCGCCTCAATGGCGCCGGCCACCTTGGGCCGATAACCCGAGCGCTTCATGAGCGGAATGGTGAAGGTGCCCGTGGTGACCACGCCGGCCACCGCCGAGCCATTGATGGAACTGAACAGCGTGGACGACACCACGGCCGTCAAGCCTGCCCCGCCCTGAATGCGGCCCGTGAGGGCTTGAGCGATGTCCACAAACACCTGCCC